>NZ_JACCBK010000001.1:3192550-3511805 GCF_013409875.1 Cellulomonas oligotrophica | reverse complement strand
CCGGTGGGTGGATGTGGTGGTGTTCATCAGCGCCCTTCACTCCCTCGTGGTGCGGACGTGCTGCTCGGACCTGCGTGCTGGTCGGGCGTGCGGCGCGCCCTGCGCGGGTCCGCCCGGTGGTCGTGCTCGTGGCCGCGGGCCGGGCGGCCCTCGGTCGCTGCTGCCGGCCCGGGGTCCTCGGCGACCCGGCGTCCGGCGCGTGCCGCCCCGGCGAACGACGGTGATCGACGGCGATCACAGTCGAAGCGGTTCGACGCGGGTGAATCTAGGACACGGGACAGGTGTGAGGCAAGCCACGTCTCAGGCGGGACGCGTCCTTGCCAGACGCACCGATCTGGTCCACCATGGCGGCCCGAGGCGCCCTGGGCGCCACCCGACGCCCGGCTGTGATCGTCGAAACGGTTCGACCAGACGACGACCGAACACCCTGCAGGAGCACCGTGGTCGACGACGACCGAGCACGACCCGCCACCCCGAGCCCCCTCCTCGTCGAGGACCGCGCCCCGTACCTCGACCCCGGCCTGCCGGTCGAGCAGCGCGCCCGTGACCTGCTCGGCCGGCTGACCCGCACCGAGAAGGTCGCGCTCCTGCACCAGCACTCCCCGGCCGTCGAGCGGCTCGGGCTCGCCCCGTTCCACACCGGCGCGGAGGCCCTGCACGGCGTCGCCTGGCTCGGCACCGCGACCGTCTTCCCCCAGCCCGTCGGCCTCGCCTGCACCTGGGACGCGGACCTCGTCCGCCGCGTCGGCGAGGTCGTCGGCACCGAGGTCCGCGCCAAGCACGCCGCCGACCCCAGCGTCTCGCTCAACGTGTGGGCCCCCGTCGTCAACCCGCTGCGCCACCCCGCGTGGGGCCGGCACGAGGAAGGGTGGTCGCAGGACCCGCACGTCACCGCGTGGCTGGCGACCGCCTACGCCCGCGGGCTGCGCGGCGACCACCCCGTGTACTGGCGGACCGTGCCCACGCTCAAGCACTACCTGGCCTACGGCAACGAGACCGACCGGGCCGTCACCAGCTCGCAGCTGCGACCCCGCGTGCTGCACGAGTACGAGCTGCCCGCCTACCTGCACCCGGCCGCCGCCGGGGTCGTGGGCGCGGTCATGCCGTCGTACAACCTCGTCAACGGCCGCCCCAACCACGTGGCCGGCGAGCTGCTCGACCTGCTCCAGACGCACGCCGCGCACCCGCTGCTCGTCGTGTCCGACGCCGCCGCGCCCGGCAACGTCGTGACGTTCGAGCGGTACTACGACGACCACGTGGAGTCGCACGCCGCGATGCTGCGCGCCGGCATCGACTCGTTCACCGACAACGACGCCGACGCCCGCCCCACCGTCGAACGGGTCACGGCCGCGCTCGAGCGCGGGCTCCTCGACGAGGACGTGGTGGACCGCGCCGTGCTGCGCCAGCTCGAGCTGCGGCTGCGCACCGGCGAGCTGGACCCCGGGCGCGACCCGTGGGTCGTGGGGCCCGACGCGATCGACCTGCCCGCGCACCGCGCGCTCGCCCGCGAGTCCGTCGCCCGCTCGGTCGTCGTGCTGGAGAACGACGGTGTCCTGCCCCTGGCGCCCGACGCCGTCGTCGCCGTGGTCGGGCCGCACGCCGACCGCGTGCTGCACGACTGGTACTCCGGCACGCCCCCGTACCTCACGGGCCTCGCGACCGCGCTGCGCGACCGGGTCGGGGCTGCGCACGTGCGGGCGGCCGACGGCGCCACGCGCGTGACGCTGACCTGCACGACCACCGGTGGCACGGTCCGGGCCCTGCCCGACGGGACCCTCGTCGCCGACGGGTCCGCGGGTCACGACACCTCCCTCGTCGACGTCACCGACTGGGGCGACGGCCTGCTCACGCTGCGGCAGGTCGCCACCGACCTGCTGTGGAGCGGTGCCGGATGGGTCGTGCGCGCCGACGCCCGCCGCGTCGGCGGCTGGGTCGCCCAGGAGTCGTTCCGCACCCACCGGCACGCCGACGGCACCTGGTCGGTGCAGCACGTCGGGACCGGCCGCTGGGTACGCGTGCAGCACGACACCCAGGGCACGCTCGTCGCCGAGGCCCACACTCCCGACTCCGCCGCACGCTTCACCCTGGACATCGTGCGCAGCGGGTCGCAGGCGGTCGCACAGGCCGTCGCCGACGCCGACGTCGTGCTCGTCACCGCCGGCAACGACCCGCACCTGCACGGGCGCGAGACCGAGGACCGCCCGCACCTGGACCTGCCCGCGAGCCAGCTCGCGCTGTGGCGCTCCGCCGCCGCCGGCCCCGCCCGGCCCGTGCTCGTCGTCGTCTCGTCCTACCCCTACGTGCTCCCCGACGACCTCGGCGCCGCCGCCGTGGTGTGGACGTCGCACGGCGGGCAGGAGCTCGGGCCCGGCCTCGTCGACGTGCTCACCGGGGACGTCGAGCCGACCGGCCGCCTCGCGCACCCCTGGCCCGCCGACGCCTCGCAGGCCGGGGACCTCCTGGACTACGACGTCATCGCCGCCCGGACGACCGACTGGTACACCCCGGCACCGCCGCGGTACGGGCTCGGGCACGGGCTCACCTACGGCGACGTGCGGTGCACCTCGCTCACCGTGGACGCCGGCGGCGCCGCGGCCGGCGTCCAGGACGCCGCACCCGGCGACCCGACCGCGCCCGCCGGACCGGCGCTCGCGGCGCACCTCCGGCTCACCAACACCGGCACCCGCACCGCGCACGAGCTCGTGCAGGTGTACGTCGACGCCCCCGGGCACCGGCTGCCGTACCCGCACCGGCTGGTGGCCCACACCCGCACGACGCTGGCGCCGGGCCAGGACGCCGAGGTCACGCTCACCGTGCCGGTGCGCGAGCTCGCCGTGCGGGACGTGACCCGCGACCTGTGGGTCGTCGAGCCGGGCGAGTACGTGCTCAGCACCGGCCCGTCGAGCGCGCACGCCACCCACCGGGCCGTCGTCCACCTCGACGGCCCCGCCGTGCCGCCGCGCGAGCTGCTCGGCCGCCGCGTGCCCGCCGCGTCCTTCGACACCGCGACCGGCATCGACCTCGTCGACCGCACCCGCACCGCGGGAGACGCCGTCCAGGTGCGCCGCGGCGCCGACCACGGTGCGCTCGTCCTGCGCGACTGCCGCACCGCCGGGGCCCGCACGCTCACGCTCGACGTGGCACGCACCGCGCCCGGACCCGCGTCCGTCGAGGTGCGCGACGCCACGACGGACGCGCTGCTCGGCGCCGTCGACGTCCCCGACGGCGGCAGCCGCTACGACTGGCACGAGCGGACCGTCGCACTCGTGGGCCCGGTCGGCGACGTCGTCGACCTGCGCGTCACCCTGCGCGGGGCCGCCCGGCTCGCGAGCGTGCGCGCCGACTGAGACGGACCGTCCGGGCCGGTGCGGGCCGGGCGCGCGGGTCGTGCGGCACGGGCCTCAGGGCCGACCGACGACCCACGCGCCGGTCCGCATCACCGCCACAGGCTCCAGCGTGGCCGTCGTCACCAGGACGTCCGCGCGACGGCCCGCGACCAGCGCACCGAGGTCCGCACGCCCCAGCACCGTCGCCGGAGTCGTCGACGCCGACCGCACCGCGTCCACGAGCGGCACACCGGCGTCCACCACGCACCGGACCACGTCGAGCAGGTGCGCCACCCCGCCCGCGATCGCGCCCGCCGACCCGTCCTCGCCGACCAGCCGCGCCACGCCGTCCGCCACCCGCACGGCGAGCGGACCCAGCCGGTAGTCGCCGTCCGGCATGCCGGCCGCGGCCATCGCGTCCGTGACGAGCACGACCGCGTCGGCCCCCACGAGCTCCATCACCGTGCGGACCGTCGCGGGCGCCAGGTGCGTGCCGTCGGCGACGAGCTCCACGACGAGCCGCCCTGCCGCCGCCGCCGCGAGGCAGGCCGCCACCGGACCGGGGTCACGGTGGTGGAGGGGCCGCATCCCGTTGAACAGGTGCGTCGCCGTCGGGCGGCCCGACCGTGCGGACCCGGTGGTCGCCAGCAGGTCGAACGCACGGTCCGCGGCCCGCTCGGTGACCTCCGCGCTCGCGTCCGTGTGCCCCAGCGACGGCAGCGCCCCCACCTCGGCGAGCGCGCGCAGCACGTCGTCTTCCCCCGCGCCCGCGACACCCGGCACCTCAGGGGCCACCGTCATCGTCACCAGGTGCCCCCGCGCCGCCCGGGCCACCTCGCGCACCAGGCCCGGGTCGCCGGGGACCATGTCGTGCGGGTTCTGCGCGCCGCAGCGCGCGGCCGACAGGAACGGCCCCTCCAGGTGCACGCCCACGAGGTGCCCGGCGTCGACCGCGTCGGCGAGGAGCGCCGTCCGGGCGAGCAGCACGTCGCGGGGTGCGGTCACCAGCGACGCGACCAGGCTCGTCGTGCCGTGCGCCAGGTGCTCGCGCGCACCCGTCGTGACCTCCTCCATCGTCGTGGCGTCCGGGAAGCTCGCACCGCCGCCGCCGTGGCAGTGCAGGTCGACGAGCCCGGGCAGGACGAGCGTGCCGGCCGGTGGGGTCGGGGGCAGCAGGTCGGTGTCGAGCAGCCCCGACGGCCCGACCCACACGACGACGCCGTCCGCGACCGCGACGACCCCGTCGGCGATCACGCCCGTGGGGAGCACGACCGCGCCCCGCACCAGCTCGGCGCCCGCCGGCAGCCGGGGCCCGCCGGAACCGGCCGGCGGGCGGGTCGGGGACGACGGGACGGGGACGCTGCGCTCGGGGCCGGTCACGCCGCCATCCTCCCCCACGGCCCCCCGCGGCACCGGCGTTCGACGCACGCAGGGACACCCGCTCCCGCATCCCGGGCCCAGCGGTGGTGAACGGTCAGGAGCAGGGGTGACCGCGCCCCACGGTCTCGGCCGCCGACGGCGCGCTCACATCGGCGCCCCGGCTGTCGATGAGCATGACGGCACACCGGCACCGGCGTGGGAGGAGAGGCGGGGCATGGAGGGGATCGCTGCCGTCCAGGCACGGGTCGCCGCGATCCAGGGCACCATGGCCCAGCTCGCCCCCGCCCGGGTCGCCGCTCCTGCGACCGCCGCCACGAGCACGAGTGCGCCCGCGGCGACCGGTGCCGACTTCGCCGCCGCGCTCACGCAGGCCGTGGACGCGACGGCGCTGCCCACCGTCGACGGGTTCACCCCCGAGCAGGTCGCCAACGCGGCCGCCGTCGTCGAGGCCGGACGCGGCATGGGCCTCTCGCTGCGGGACCAGGCCATCGGGGTCATGACCGCGATCGGCGAGTCGTCGCTGCGCGTCGTCGACCACGGCGACGCCGCCGGGCCCGACAGCCGCGGCCTGTTCCAGCAGCGCGACAACGGCGCGTGGGGCACCTACGCCGACCGGATGGATCCCACGCGCAGCGCCCAGAGCTTCTACCGCGTGCTCGCCACCGTCGACGGGCGCGACCGGATGGAGCCGACGATCGTCGCCCACACGGTGCAGCGCAACGCCGACCCCCAGCACTACGCCCGCTCGTGGGACGCGGCCGTCCGGCTCGTCGCGCGGATCACGGGGAGCACGCCCGCCCAGGTCACCGCTGCACGCTGACGCCCGCCCGGGTACGGCTCCGAGCAGGCGCCCCGCCGCCGAGGGGGGAGGCCGACGTCAGTCGGTGCGGCGAGGCACCTGCCGGTCCGGCGACGTCGCTCAGTCGCCGTCGGACGTCCTCACGCTAGGTGCGCCGTCCACGAGCGCGGGTAGGACCGAGGTCCCGGTCGCGAGCGCGTCAGAACAGCCGGGAGTCGACGTCGTCCACGCCGCGCATCGCGTCGTAGTCGAGGACCAGGCAACCGATCCCCCGGTCGGTGGCCAGCACGCGCGCCTGGGGGCGGATCTCCTGCGCCGCGAACACCCCGCGCACCGGCGCCAGGTGCGGGTCACGGTTGAGCAGCTCGAGGTACCGGGTCAGCTGCTCGACGCCGTCGATGTCGCCACGCCGCTTGATCTCGACGGCGACCGTGCCGCCGTCGGGCGACTTCGCCAGGATGTCCACGGGGCCGATCGCCGTGGGGTACTCCCGCCGGACCAGCGTGTGGCCCGAGCCGAGCAGCGCGATCTGCGCCGCCAGGAGCTCCTGCAGGTGCGCCTCCACGCCGTCCTTGACGAGCCCCGGGTCCACGCCCAGGTCGTGCGTCGACTCGTGGTGGACCGTGAACAGGTCGATCACCAGGCGGTCGTCGGACTTGGCGTGCTGCACCGTCCACACCGCCGTGACGCCGGCCGCGACCTTGTCGGCGTCGGGCTCGCCGACCACCAGCGAGCACGGCGGGCTCATCCAGTTCAGCGGCTTGTACGAGCCGCCGTCGGAGTGCAGGAGCACCGAGCCGTCCGCCTTGACGACGAGCAGCCGGACGGCGCGGGGCAGGTGGGCCGACAGGCGCCCGGTGTAGCGGGCGGCGCAGTCGGCGACGACGAGACGCAACAGGACCTCACGACGACGAGACGGGACGGGCGACGGACCCGCCGTGGCGGGGCGTGCCCCGGGGACGACGGGTCAGATGACGGTGCCCACGCGCGAGGGCGTGGCCTCGATCCACGACGTGAAGCCCGCGTACGCGTCGTCCGACATGTGCAGGTGGACCGACCGGACCCCCCGGCGCACGTCCCGCACCTCGCAGTGCACGACGACCGCCTGGACGGAGCCGTCCGCCGAGGGCAGCCGCCGCCGCTCCAGGACGCGGATGCCCGCCCGTGCCCATGTCGACGCGGGCCGCGGGACGAGCGAGGCACGACGCCACCAGTACAGGGACGTGGCCCCGTACTGCGCGACGCCCCGGGCCCACGGCCCGTCGGCGCCGTCCGCGACCGCGCACGAGAAGGAGCCCACCCGGTGGGACAGCGCGCGCGTGCGCGACGCCCACAGGGCCACCAGGAGCAGCAGTCCGAGCAGCGCCACGCCGGCCGTGACGACGATCGGGAGCCACGTGCCGGTCATCGACCCCCCGCCCCGCCCGACGCCGCGTCAGTGACCCGCGCGGCCGGGGTCGGCCGTCGCGGCGTCGACGACGACCGTGACCTGGTCGTCGTCGACGGACAGGAACCCGCCGTCGACCCGCCAGCTCAGCGTCGCGCCGCCGCCCGCGGGCTCGACCCGGACGCTGCCGGGGCGCAGCACCGACAGGATCGGCGTGTGGCCGGCCAGGATGCCGATGTCACCGTCGGCCGCGGGCGCCGACACCAGCCTCGCGGCGCCGGACCAGACCTTGCCGTCCGCCGCCACGAGGTCCACCTCGAGCTGTGCCACATGTCCTCCTGAAGAGCCGGTTCCGGGGTCGTACGGCGTCGTCAGACGCCGTACTCCTTCTGGATCCGCGCCCAGTTGCGCTCGAGGTCCTCGAGACCGCCGATGTTGAAGAACGCCTGCTCGGAGATGTGGTCGAACTCGCCGTCCGCGATCTTCTCGAACGCCTCGACCGTCTCGGACACCGGCACCGTCGAGCCGACGACACCCGTGAACTTCTCGGCCATGTACGTGTTCTGCGAGAGGAACTGCTGGATGCGGCGCGCACGCGCGACGATCGTCTTGTCCTCCTCGCTGAGCTCGTCGACACCGAGGATCGCGATGATGTCCTGGAGCTCCTTGTTGCGCTGCAGGATCGACTTCACGCGCGTGGCGACGTCGTAGTGCTTCTGGCCCACGTACCGCGGGTCCAGGATGCGGCTGGTCGAGGCCAGCGGGTCGACCGCGGGGTACAGACCGCGCGAGGCGATCTCACGGCTGAGCTCCGTCGTCGCGTCGAGGTGCGCGAACGTCGTGGCCGGGGCCGGGTCGGTGTAGTCGTCGGCGGGCACGTAGATGGCCTGGAGCGACGTGATCGAGTGGCCGCGCGTGGACGTGATGCGCTCCTGGAGCAGACCCATCTCGTCCGCGAGGTTGGGCTGGTAGCCCACCGCGGAGGGCATGCGGCCCAGCAGCGTCGACACCTCGGAGCCCGCCTGCGTGAAGCGGAAGATGTTGTCGATGAACAGCAGCACGTCCTGCTTCTGCACGTCGCGGAAGTACTCCGCCATCGTCAGCGCCGACAGGGCCACGCGCAGACGCGTGCCCGGCGGCTCGTCCATCTGGCCGAAGACGAGCGCCGTCTTGTCGAAGACGCCGGCCTCCTCCATCTCGACGATGAGGTCGTTGCCCTCACGCGTGCGCTCACCGACACCGGCGAACACCGACACACCGCCGTGGTCCTGCGCGACGCGCTGGATCATCTCCTGGATGAGGACGGTCTTGCCGACGCCGGCACCGCCGAACAGGCCGATCTTCCCGCCCTGCACGTACGGCGTGAGCAGGTCGATGACCTTGATGCCCGTCTCGAACATCTGCGTCTTCGACTCGAGCTGGTCGAAGGCCGGGGGCTTGCGGTGGATCGGCCAGCGCTCGGTGATCTCGAGGGTCTCGCCCTCGGCCAGGTTGAGCACGTTGCCGGTCACGTCGAAGACGTGGCCCTTGGTCACGTCGCCGACGGGCACCGAGATCGCGGCGCCCGTGTCGGTCACGACCGCCCCGCGCACGAGGCCGTCGGTGGGCTTGAGCGCGATCGCACGGACCAGCGAGTCGCCCAGGTGCTGGGCGACCTCGAGCGTCATCGTGAACGACTTCTCGCCCTCGCCCTGCGACGACAGGTCGATGTCGACGGTCAGCGCGTTGTAGATCTCGGGGATCTGGTCCGGCGGGAACTCGATGTCCACGACGGGCCCGATGACCCGCGCGACCCGACCGACGCCGGGCGTGCCGGCGGCGGCGGCCGTCGCGTCGACGGTGGTGGCGGTCATGTCTGCCTCGCTTCGCTCGGCCGGGCGGGTCCGTGCCCGGCTGGGTGGTCGTGCGGTCGGTGTCGGGGTCAGGAGGCGGCGAGCGCGTCGGCGCCCGACACGATCTCGCTGATCTCCTGGGTGATCTCGCTCTGACGCGCCTGGTTGGCCAGTCGCGTGTAGGTGCGGATGAGGTCCTCGGCGTTCTCCGTGGCCGTGTGCATCGCCCGCTGGCGCGCGGCCAGCTCGGACGCGGCAGCCTGCAGCAGGTTCGCGTAGATCCGGGTGCGCACGTACCGCGGCAGGAGCGCGTCGAGCACCTCCTCGGGTCCGGGCTCGAACTCGTACAGCGGGAGCGCCTCGTGCTCGTCGACGGCGGCGACGCCCTCGACGACCTCGAGCGGGAGCATCCGCACGACGCGCGGGCGCTGCGTCACCATGTTGACGAACTGCGTGAAGACGATGTGCAGCTCACCCACGCCGCCCTCGTCCGCCGGGGCCTGGAAGGCCTCGAGCAGGCTCTCGGCGATCTCGTCGGCGACCTCGGGGGTCGGCGCGTCGGAGAAGCCCGACCACTGCCCCGCCAGCTCGCGCCGGCGGAACGTGTAGTAGGCCACGGCCCGGCGGCCCGAGACGTAGAGGGCGACCTGCTTGCCCTCCCCCTCGAGCCGCTGGACCAGACGCTCGGTCTCCCGGATGACGCTCGCGGAGTACGCGCCCGCCATGCCGCGGTCCGACGCGATGAGCAGCACGGCGACGCGGTTCGTGTCCTCGCGCTCGACGAGGAACGGGTGCCGCACGTCCGAGTGGGTCGCGACGGCCGAGACGGCACGGGTGATCGCCCGGGCGTACGGCGCGGCCATGGCCACCCGGTCGCGGGCGCGCCCGATGCGGGACGCCGCGATGAGCTCCTGCGCACGGAACATCTTCTTGAGCGACTGGGTGCTCTTGATCCGCTGCTTGTAGACGCGCTGCTGACCGGCCATGCTCAGGCCCTCTTCTGGCGGACGATCTGCTCCTGCTCGACCTCGACCGCGGCGTCCTCCTCGGCAGCGCCGACCAGCGGCGTCCCGTCGAACTTGAGGAAGCCCAGGCGGAACTCGTCGATCGCCGCGCTGAGCGCGTCGACCGTCGAGTCCTCGAGCTTGCCGGTGGACGCGATGGTCGCCAGCACCTCGGTGTTGCGGCGCAGGTGGTCCAGCAGCTCGGTCTCGAAGCGACGCACGTCCTCGATCGGGACGTCGTCGAGCTTGCCCTTGGTGCCGGCCCAGATGGACGCGACCTGGTCCTCGACCGGGTACGGGGAGTACTGGCCCTGCTTGAGCAGCTCCATGAGGCGGGCACCACGCGTCAGCTGCGCGCGCGAGGCCGCGTCGAGGTCCGACGCGAACATCGCGAACGCCTCGAGCGAGCGGTACTGCGCCAGGTCCAGCTTCAACGTGCCGGAGACCTGCTTCATCGCCTTGACCTGGGCCGCACCACCGACGCGGGACACCGAGATGCCGACGTCGACGGCCGGGCGCTGGTCCGCGTTGAACAGGTCCGACTGGAGGAAGATCTGCCCGTCGGTGATGGAGATGACGTTGGTGGGGATGTACGCCGAGACGTCGTTCGCCTTGGTCTCGATGACGGGCAGACCCGTCATCGAGCCCGCGCCGAGCTCGTCGGACAGCTTGGCGCAACGCTCCAGCAGGCGGGAGTGCAGGTAGAACACGTCACCGGGGTACGCCTCGCGGCCCGGCGGGCGGCGCAGCAGCAGCGACACGGCACGGTACGCCTCAGCCTGCTTGGACAGGTCGTCGAAGACGATGAGGACGTGCTTGCCCTGGTACATCCAGTGCTGGCCGATGGCCGAGCCGGTGTAGGGCGCGAGGTACTTGAAGCCGGCCGGGTCCGAGGCGGGAGCCGCGACGATCGTCGTGTACTCCAGCGCGCCGGCCTCCTCGAGCGCGCCACGGACCGCGGCGATGGTCGAGCCCTTCTGGCCGATCGCGACGTAGATGCAGCGGACCTGCTTGGTCGGGTCGCCCGTCTCCCAGTTGGCCTTCTGGTTGATGATCGTGTCGATCGCGATGGCCGTCTTGCCGGTCTGACGGTCGCCGATGATCAGCTGACGCTGGCCACGGCCGATCGGGATCATCGAGTCGATGGCCTTCAGGCCGGTCTGGAGCGGCTCGTGGACCGACTTGCGGGCCATGACGCCGGGCGCCTGGAGCTCGAGGGCGCGGCGGGCGTCGGTCTCGACCTCGCCCAGCCCGTCGATCGGGTGGCCGAGCGGGTCGACGACGCGCCCGAGGTAGCCGTCACCGACGGCGACCGAGAGCACCTCGCCGGTGCGGCGGACCTCCTGGCCCTCCTCGATGCCGGTGAACTCGCCGAGCACGACGACGCCGATCTCGCGGACGTCGAGGTTCAGCGCCAGGCCCAGCGTGCCGTCCTCGAACTGCAGCAGCTCGTTCGCCATCGCCCCGGGCAGGCCCTCGACCTGGGCGATGCCGTCGCCGGCGAGCGTCACGCGTCCGACCTCTTCGGTCGCGGCGCCCTTCGGCTCGTACGTCTTCACGAAGCTGTCCAGCGCGGCCCGGATGTCCTCCGGCCGGATCGTCAGCTCAGCCATGGGTTCTCCTCATCTGACGCACGCGTCACGCGTGCGGTGTGTCGTGGTCCGGTGACCGGAGCGGTAGGTCAGCCGGCGAGCTGTCGGCGTGCGTCGGCGAGACGGGCGAGGACGGTGGCGTCGATGACGTCGGGTCCGGACTGCACGCGCAGCCCCCCGACGACGTCCTCGTCGACGACCACGTTGAGCTGGACCGGCCGGCCGAGCGCCCGGCCCACGAGGTCGGTCAGCCGCGTCGTCTGCGTGGCGGACAGGGGCGAGGCCGTCGTGACCGTCGCGACCTGACGGCTGCGCAGCTCCGCGATCAGGTCGACCACGTGCAGCAGGGTCGTCACGTACCGACGCCCGCGGGGAGCGACGGCCGCGCGGCGCGCGACCACGGCGGTCACGGGCGCGGCCCGGCCCCCGAGCAGCGTGTCGACCAGCTCGCCGCGCGCCTGCGCGGGGTACGACGGCTCGAGCAGGTACCGCCGGACCTCACGCTGGCCGGCGAGGGCCCGCGTGATGCGGAAGAGCTCGTCCTCGACCCGCTCGAGCGCGCCGTCCGACTCGGCCGTCGCGAGCACGGCGAGCAGCGCGAGCCGCTCGACGGCCTCGGTCAGGTCCGCGTCGGCCGACCAGCGGCTGCGGACCAGGACCTGCGCGACCTCGACGGTGCGCGGGTCGGCGCCGTCGAGCAGACGGCCGACGAGGCCCGCCTTGGCGTCCGCCTCGATCGACGGGTCGGCCAGCGTGCGCCGCAGCGAGCCGGACGCGTCGAGCGCGTCCACGAGGGCGAACAGCTCCTGCCCCAGCGTGAGCGCCTGGGGACCGGCCTCGCGCAGCACCGGGGACCACTGCCCCTGGGCGGCCACGAGAGAGGCCCGACTCGTGCCGCGCATCAGCTCCCCTTGCTCGCGCTCGTGCCGACGGTGCTGGTCTCGAGCTCGTCGAGGAAGCGGTCGACGACGCGCGAGCGCCGTGCCTCGTCCTCGAGCGACTCGCCCACGATCTTCGACGCGAGCTGCGTCGCGAGGGCACCGACGTCGGCGCGCAGCGACACGGAGGCCTGCTGACGCTCGGCGTCGATCTGCTTCTGGGCGTTCTCGAGGACCCGGTGGGCCTCCTCCTGCGCCCGGACGCGTGCCTCGGCGACGATCTGCCCGGCCTCGGTGCGCGCGTCCTCACGGATGCGCGCCGCCTCGGCACGGGCCTCGCCCAGCTGGCGCTGGTTCTCGGCCAGGGCCTGCGCGGCCTCGGCCTGCGCCGTCTCGGCGAGCGCGAGCCCGCCCTCGATCTTCGCGGTGCGCTCGTCGAGGACGGCCTGGAACTTCGGCAGCACGTAGCGGTAGAACGCGACGCCGATCACCACGAGGACGACCGTCGACCAGACGAGGTCGTACGCGGCCGGCAGGAGCAGCGAGATGCCCGCCGGCGCCTCTTCGGCGGCCGTCACGACGGCCGCGACAGCGGCCGTGCTCACGTGAAGAGGAAGCCGGTGATGAGGCCGAGGAGGCCGAGGACCTCGACGAACCCGATGCCGATGAACATGGTGGTGCGCAGCTGGCCGGCGACCTCGGGCTGGCGCGCCATGCCCTCGACGGTCTTGCCGATGAGGATGCCCAGACCGATGCCCGGGCCGAGCACCGCGAGGCCGTAGCCGACGGTCGCGATGTTCCCGGAGACGGCGTCAGCGGCGGCGAGGATCATGCTGGTGTCTGCCACGGTGGCTCGTTCCTTCCGTTGGGTCCCCGGCCGGTCGGCCGGGGGCTCGTGGGACCGCGGGGCACGAGGCCCTGCGGTGGTCGGTGGGTCAGTGCTCGTCCGAGATGGACAGGCTGATGTAGACGGCGGTGAGGACCACGAAGATGTACGCCTGGAGCGCGGCGACGAAGACCTCGAAGAGCGTGATCGCGAACCCGCCGAGCAGGCTCGGCACGGCGAAGACGGTCATCGCCGAGGCCGAGCGCACGAAGTAGTCCGTGGCGGCGAAGCACAGCACGAGCATGAGGTGCCCGGCGACCATGTTCGCCATGAGTCGCAGCGCCAGCGTCGCGGGCCGCAGGATGAAGACCGTGAGGAACTCGACGGGCGTCAGCAGCACGTAGAGGAACGGCGGGACGCCGGGCGGGAAGAGGCTCGCCTTGAGGAAGCCGCCCAGCCCGTGGGCCCGCACACCCGCACCGAGGTACATGACGTACACCCACAGGGCCAGCATGATCGGCAGTCCGATGAGGGACGTGCCGGCGATGTTCAGGCCCGGGATGATGCCGGTGATGTTGAACGCGAGGATCGCGAAGAACAGCGTCGTCAGGAGCGCGACGTACTTGTGCGCCTTCTCCTTGCCGATGATGTCCTCGGCCACGTTGACACGGACGAAGTCCAGGAGCATCTCGATCGCGTTCTGCCCGCGGCTCGGCACGAGGCGCGCCCGACGGGCGGCGACGACCATGATCGTCACGAGGACGACCACGGCGACGAAGCGCACGATCTGGAGACGGTTGATCTCGAAGAACGTGCCTTCGAGGAGGATCGCCGGCGGGAAGAAGTCCGCGATGGTAGGCACGTGGAACGTGTTCTCGTCCGCGGCGAGCGGCAGGATCGTCGCGATGCTGGACAGTGCGGTCTCCCATGGTCGTGATGCCGCGCCGCGCGTCGTCGCGGGCACGCTGGTGGCACCTGGCCGTCGTGGATGAGTGGAAGCCTAACCCATGGATCGGGCGGTTCCGGACGGTCGTGCGGGTCCGTCCGGGTGAGCGGTCAACGGACCTGGGTCCCGGGCTCGACGTACGGCACGCGCCCCCCGCTGACCGCCCGGTAGTCGAGCAGCGCCGAGCCGACGACGCCCAGCGCGAGCACCGCCGCGAGCACTCCGCGGTGGTAGAAGTCCAGGTCGCGGATCAGCGCGAGGACGACGATCACCACGAGCACCTTGGCCAGCCAGGTGCCCATGACGACGGCCGCCATCGTCGCCGGCGCCGCGTGCAGGGTGCGCAGCATCGCCACCACCGTCGTCCCGGAGAAGACGAGCGCGAGGCCGACCGCGACGAGCGCCCCCCACACGCCCGGCAGCCCCGCCACGAACCAGCCCACGCCCACACCGAGCACCGCCAGGGCGCCGAGCAGCACGAGGGTGTCGCGCAGGGCCCGGCGCAGGACGGCGGCCGTCGCGTCCCCGGCACGGGGACCGGCGGCGGCCGGCGGGACCGGACCGCCGTCGGCGGGGGCGGGCTGCTGCGGGTCGGTGGTCACGGGGTGGCCTCCACGGAGGTCGGGGTGCGCCCGCGCAGCGGGCCGAGGGTCAGGGCGACGGCCGCGAGCATGCCCGCACCGGTGACGACCAGCACGGTCGTCGTCGAGAAGACCGCCAGGCCGGCCACGCCGAACGCGAGCACGGCCGTCCACACGTACATGATGCCCACCGCGCGCCGGTGCGAGTGCCCCAGCGCCAGCAGGCGGTGGTGCAGGTGCATGCGGTCGGGGTGGAACGGGCTCTTGCCGCTGCCGATCCTCCGCACGATCGCGAGCGTCATGTCCAGCAGCGGCAGGACGAGCACGGCGACGGGCAGCAGGATCGGCATGTACGCGGGGAACTGCACGCGCTCGACGACCGCGGCCGGGTCGATCTGGCCCGTGACGACGATCGCGCCGGCCGCCATGACGAAGCCCAGCAGCATCGAGCCCGAGTCGCCCATGAAGATCCGGGCCGGGTACACGTTGTGCGGCAGGAACCCCAGGCAGATGCCGACGAGCACCGCCACGATGAGGGCGGCCAGCGAGGAGTAGTCCTCGCTGCTGGTGCCGCGCGTGAGCAGGTACGTGTAGAGGAAGAACGCGGCCCCGCCGATCGCGATGACCCCGGCCGCCAGCCCGTCGAGCCCGTCGACGAAGTTCACGGCGTTCATCGCGACGACCACCGAGACGACCGTGACGAAGACCCAGGTGCGCGGCGAGCTCACGAGCACCCCGCCGATCGGGAGCTGGTAGAGCAGCACGCCCTGCCAGGCCAGGAACCCGGCCGCGAGGACCTGCCCCATGAGCTTGGTGAGCCAGTCGAGGTCCCAGATGTCGTCCGCGACGCCGAGCGCGACCACGAGCCCCGCCCCGCCGACGATCCCGACGATCGGCCGGGAGTTGTCGAAGACCCCGTCGAGGAACGTGATCTGGCTGGCCATGACGAAGGCGACGAGCAGACCCGCGAACATGGCCAGCCCGCCGAGGCGCGGCGTCGGGATGGCGTGCACGTCCCGGTCGCGCACCGCCGTGATCGCGCCCCAGCGCAGGGCGCACCAGCGGGCGACCGGGGTCGCCAGGTAGGCGACCGCCGCGGCGATCGCCATGACGAGGAGGTAGACCCTCACCGGTCGCCGTCCACCCTCTCGTCGTCGCCCGCGGGCGCCGGGGCGGCGGCCGGGCCGTCGGACGGGGTCACGTCGGGCTGCGCCGCCGCGGCCGCGGGTTGCGTCGCCCCGGGTTCCGTCGCACCGGGCCCGGTGCCCGGCGCGTCAGCAGTCTCCTGCGGGGGCAGCGGGGCCTCGACGGGCGTCACGGCGTTCAGCGCCTCGAGGTCGAGCGCCCCGAGGCGGACCACGCGCAGCACGTCGCCGGTGGCGTCGACGATGGTCGAGGCCACTCCCCCGGGCGCCGTGCCGCCGTCGAGCAGGACGGGCACGCTCGCTCCGAGCTGGCGGTACGCCTCCTGCACGGTGGTGGCCGCGGGACGGCCCGTGCGGTTGGCGCTGGAGACCGCGAGCGGCCCCGTGCGGCGCAGCAGCGCCAGGGCGACCCGGTGGTCGGGGACCCGCAGCGCGACCGTGCCCCGGGTCTCGCCCAGGTCCCACGCGAGCGACGGCTGCGCCCGCAGGATGATCGTCAGGGGCCCGGGCCAGAACGCGTCCGCCAGGGCCCGCACGCCGTCGGGCACGCTCGTGGCCAGGCCGTCGAGCGTCCGCACGTCCGGGATGAGGACCGGCGGGGGCATGTGCCGCCCGCGGCCCTTGGCGTCGAGGAGGGCCTGCACGGCCCGCGGGTCGAAGGCGTCGGCCCCGATCCCGTACACGGTGTCGGTCGGCAGGACGACGAGCTCGCCGCGCGAGACCGCGTTCACCGCCTCGTCGATCGCGGGGCCCCACGTGCCCGGGTCGGTCGCGTCCTTGATGCGCACGAGACTCACGCGGGTGAGTCTCCCACGCCCGCGGGCGCGACCCGCCGTGCGACGAGGGTCCGGGGCCGCCCGGTGAGGTCCGGCACGGTCCGCACGTCCGTGAACGCCCCGGTCGCCAGGGCCGCGGCGCGCGCGGCGGCGTCCTGCACCTCCGCGTGCTCCATGACGAGCAGCCCGCCGGGGGCGAGCAGCCGGGCCGCGGCCACGAGCACGGCCCGCGGCACGTCGAGGCCGTCGGCGCCCCCGCCGTACAGGGCCAGGTCGGGGTCGTGGTCCCGGACCTCGGGGTCGGTCGGCACGGCGTCGGGCGGGATGTACGGCGGGTTGGAGACGACGACGTCGACGCAGCCGTCGAGCTCGGCCAGCAGCGCGGGGTCCCGCACGTCGCCCTGCACGACCCGCGTGCCGAGGGGCGCGACGGCGCCGGCGTTGTGCCGGGCGAGGCCGACCGCGTCGTCGGACAGGTCGACCGCGACGACCTCGCTGCCCGCGACCTCCGTCGCGACCGACAGCGCGATCGCGCCCGTGCCGGTGCACAGGTCGACCACCCGGGGGGTGCGCCCCGCCGCGACGAGGCGGGCGGCCTCGTCGACCGCGAGCTGCGCGACCGTCTCCGTCTCGGGCCGCGGCACGAACACCCCCGGCTCGACCCGCAGCGTCAGGTGCCGGAAGACCGTGTGCCCCGTGATGTGCTGCAACGGCTCGCGGGACCGCCGTCGCTCGACGAGCGCGGCGTACTCGGCCGCGAACCCCGCGGGCAGCGGCGGGGGCAGCACGAGCTCGACGCGGGGCAGGCCGAGCGCGTAGGCGGCCAGGGCCGTCGCGTCGTGGCGCGGCGAGCCCACGCCCGCCTCGTCGAGCACGCGCGTCGCGCCCTCGACGTACGCGCGCAGGCCGGGTGCGGCACCGGTGTGCCGGAGCCCGTCGGGGACCCGCCCGGCCACGTCAGACCACCGGCCCGTCCGCGCCGGCCGCGGCCAGGCGCGCGGCCTCGTCCGCCGCGACGGCCGAGGCCAGCACCGGTCCGAGGTCGCCGTCCAGCACCTGGTCGAGGTTGTACGCCTTGTACCCGGTGCGGTGGTCGGCGATGCGGTTCTCGGGGAAGTTGTAGGTGCGGATGCGCTCGGACCGGTCGACGGTGCGGACCTGCGACCGGCGGGCCTCGCTGGCGGCCGCGGCCGCCTCCTCCTGCCGGGCGGCCAGCAGGCGTGCGCGCAGGACGCGCATCGCCTGCTCCCGGTTCTGCAGCTGGGACTTCTCGTTCTGCATCGACACGACGATGCCCGTGGGCAGGTGCGTGATCCGCACGGCCGAGTCGGTGGTGTTCACCGACTGGCCGCCGGGGCCGGACGAGCGGAACACGTCGATGCGCAGGTCGTTCGCGTCGATCTCGACGTCGGCCTCGTCGTCGGCCTCGGGGAAGACCATGACGCCCGCCGCCGAGGTGTGGATGCGGCCCTGGGACTCCGTGACGGGCACGCGCTGCACGCGGTGGACGCCGCCCTCGTACTTCAGGTGCGCCCACACCCCGTCCTCGGGCGCGCCGGCGGCGCGGGCCTTGACCGCGACCTGCGCGTCCTTGACGCCGCCGAGGTCCGAGGGCGTCGCGTCGAGCACCTGCACGCTCCACCCCTGCCGCTCGGCGTAGCGGGTGTACATGCGCAGCAGGTCGCCGGCGAACAGCGCGGACTCCTCGCCGCCCTCGCCCGCCTTGACCTCGAGGATGACGTCGCGGCCGTCGTCCGGGTCCCGCGGCACCAGCACGCGGCGCAGCCGCTCGGCGGCCGTGTCGGCCGCGGCGCGCAGCTCGGGCAGCTCGGCCGCGAACGCGGCGTCCTCCCCCGCGAGCTCGGCGGCCGCCTGGGCGTCGTCGGCCGCCGCCCGCCACGCCCGGTACGCCTGCACGACCCGACCCAGCTCGGCGTACCGCCGGCCGAGCCGTCGGGCGCGCCCCGCGTCCGCGTGCACGGCCGGGTCGGCGAGCTGCTGCTCGATCTCGGCGTGCTCGGCGAGCAGGGGGGCGACGGCGGGCGGTGCGCCGACGGTCTGGCTCACGCGGGGCTCCTCGGGTCAGGGCACGGACGGGCTGGCACGGCGGTCGGGCACGCACCGGTCACCCGGCGGCGCACCCCCGCAACGACGCAGCGCCGGTGCGCGGGCGGACACGACCATGGAGGGCCGTCGTCCGCGCCACGCACCGGCGCTGGACGCAGGTGCTACTTGCCGGCCTTCTTGCCGTAGCGCGCCTCGAAGCGGGCGACGCGGCCACCGGTGTCGAGGATCTTCTGCTTGCCCGTGTAGAACGGGTGGCAGGCGCTGCACACGTCGGCGTGGATCTTGCCGGTCGTCACGGTCGAGCGCGTGACGAAGGTGCTGCCGCAGGTGCACGTCACCTCGGTGACGACGTACTCCGGGTGGATGTCAGACTTCACGATGATCTCCTCGGTGGGGAGCCCCCGGGTCCGGACGCGCTGCTCGCGCCGGTGAACCGCAGGCCAGCAGACGATTGTGCCAGAACAGCGGGCGGGGCCGGAAACTTCCCTGGTCGGGCGGGCTCCCGGCACCGGCCCTGCCGCGACGGCCCGCCCGGCGGGGCGGGCCGTCGCGGCGGGTCAGACCGTGCGGGCGACGCCCTCCTCGAGTGCGGGCGCGTGCGTGCCCGGGGTCGTCTTCTGCACCTGGAGCAGGAACTCGACGTTCGAGCGGGTCTCGCGCAGCTTGCCGAGCAGCAGCTCGATGGCCTGCTGCTGGTCGAGGGCGCCCAGCACGCGACGCAGCTTGTAGACGATCTTCAGCTCGTCGTTGCTCATGAGCACCTCCTCGCGGCGGGTGCCCGACGCGTTGACGTCGACGGCCGGGAAGATGCGCTTGTCGGCCAGGGAGCGCGACAGGCGCAGCTCCATGTTCCCGGTGCCCTTGAACTCCTCGAAGATGACCTCGTCCATCTTCGAGCCCGTCTCCACCAGCGCGGAGGCGAGGATCGTCAACGAGCCGCCGTTCTCGATGTTGCGCGCCGCGCCGAAGAACCGCTTGGGCGGGTACAGCGCCGACGCGTCGACGCCGCCGGACAGGATCCGGCCCGACGCCGGCGCGGCGAGGTTGTACGCCCGCGACAGCCGGGTCAGCGAGTCGAGCAGCACGACGACGTCCTGGCCGAGCTCGACCAGCCGCTTGGCGCGCTCGATCGCGAGCTCGGCGACGATGGTGTGGTCGGACGCGGGACGGTCGAACGTCGAGGCGATGACCTCGCCCTTGACCGTCCGCTCCATGTCCGTGACCTCCTCGGGGCGCTCGTCGACGAGCACGACCATGAGGTGGACCTCGGGGTTGTTCGCGGTGATCGCGTTGGCGATCTGCTGCATGACGATCGTCTTGCCGGCCTTCGGCGGCGCGACGATCAGGCCGCGCTGACCCTTGCCGATGGGCGCGACGATGTCGATGACGCGCGGCGTGAGCCGACCCGGCTCCGTCTCCAGGCGCAGCCGCTCCTGCGGGTACAGGGGCGTGAGCTTGGTGAACTCGGGCCGCTGGCGGGCCTCGTCCGGGTCCATGCCGTTGACGGTGTCGAGCCGCACCAGCGCGTTGAACTTGCTGGGGCGGTTGCCCTGCGCGGCCGGCGGCTGCTCGCCCTCGCGCGGCTGGCGCACCGCGCCGGTGATCGCGTCGCCGCGGCGCAGCCCGCTCTTCTTCACCTGGTTGAGCGAGACGTAGACGTCGTTCGCCCCGGGCAGGTAGCCCGACGTGCGCACGAACGCGTACGACTCCAGCACGTCGAGGATCCCCGCGACGGGCAGCAGGACGTCGTCGTCGGCGACCTCGACCTCGTCGGGGCCCGCGAGCTCGCCCTGCGTGCCCCGCCCGCGACCGCGCTTGCGGTCACGGTCGCGGTACCGGTCGCGCGAGCGACGGCGGCGGCCGCCGCGCTCGTCGCCGTCGTCGAGGCGGTCCGCCTGCTGGCGGTCGGCCGGTGCGCCGTCGACGACCTCGCCCTGACCGCGGTCGGCCGCCGCACGCTCTGCCTGACCGCGCTCGGCACCGCCGCGGGCCGCGCCGCGCGGAGCACGGTCGGACGCCTGCTCCTCGCGGGCGGGACGCTCGGCGTCACCGGTCGGCGCACCCGCGCCCCGGCCCGCGCGGCGCGACCGGCGCTCGCCGGCCTCCGGCGCGGGGCGCTCGTCGCCCGGGGCGAGACGGGCGTCGAGCGCCGCCTCCAGCCCGGCGAGCGCGTCGCGCCGCGGTGCGCCGGACGTGCGCTCGGGCGACGTCACGGGCATCTGCGGGGCCTGCTCGGCCTCCGGCTCGGGGCGACGCTCGGCGGACGGCTCGGCCGTGACCGGCCCCGCGGAGCGTGCACGCCGCGCCCGGGTCGGACGCTCGGCCGCGACCGGGGCGTCGCTGCGCCCGGCCGACCGGTCCTCCAGGGGCTGGGCCCGCTCCGGGGCGGGCTCGGCGGCCCGGGTGCCGCCGGAGCGGGCCGCGGAGATCGCCTGCACGAGGTCGCCCTTGCGCATCTTGCTCGTGCCCTTGACGCCGAGCTGGGACGCGAGCGCCTGGAGCTCGGGGAGCCGCATCGTCGAGATGCTCCCCCCGGCCGAGCCGCCCGCGGTGCTCGTGGTGGCGTCGATGGTGTCTGTCACGAAGGATCCTTCCCCCTCGTCGGGGCCCGCCCGCGGTCGGGCGGGGCCTGCGCCCGGACGGCATGACCGGGCGGGGTGTGCGGGCCGCGCGCGAGGCGTACCACGACGACTGCTCGCGCGGGCTGGACGGCCCCCTCGTCGTCGACTCGTGTGACCGTCCGGCGTGACCGACAGGGGACGCCCGACGCGCGGCACGAGGTCGCACGGGGTTTTTCGGGGGTCCTGTGGATCCACAGGGGGCCGGAGGACGAGGTCCGGGGAACAGGGCGATGCTATCACCGCGCACGTCACGGCCGGGTAGATCGACCGCCGTTCACCCCGCCGTGGGGCCGGCGCCGGTCATCGGCCCGCGACGTCCGCCACGACCGTCGCCGACGCACCCGCGGTGTCGACGGGCAGGGCCGTGACCCGCCAGCCGTCGGCGTCGGACGCCACGGCCTGCGCGAGCGCCGCGTCCGCGTCGGTGGCGCCCGGGCCGGTCCGCCGGGCGAGGGCGAGGACCGTGGGGCCGGCGCCCGAGACCACGGCGGCGACGCCCGCGGCGCGCAGCGCGTCGACGAGCGCGAGCGACCGCGGCATCACCGGGCGCCGGTGCTCCTGGTGCAGCAGGTCCTGCGTCGCGGGCAGGAGCAGGTCGGGCCGCCGCCCGAGCGCCTCGACGAGCAGCGCCGCCCGGGCGGCCTGCGCGGCGGCGTCGGCGTGCGGCACCTGGGACGGGAGCACCCCGCGCGCCTTCGCCGTCGACAGGTGCTGGGCGGGCACGGCCACGACGGGGACGACGTCGGGGTGCACGGGCAGCCGCACGGCGCGCACGTCGTCGGCGTCCGTCCACGCCAGGGTCAGCCCGCCGAGCAGCGCGGGCGCGGCGTTGTCGGGGTGGCCCTCGATCTGCGTCGCCAGCGTGAGCACCGCGTCGTCGTCGAGGGCGTCCGGGTCGGCGAGCAGCGCGCGCGCCGCGAGCACGCCCGCGACGACGGCGGCCGCGGAGGACCCGAGGCCGCGACCGTGCGGCACCCGGTTGCGGCACACGAGGTGCAGCCCGGGCTGCGGGGCGCCGACGGCGTCCAGCGCGGTGCGCAGCGCGCGCACCACGAGGTGCCGCTCGTCGTCGGGCACGACGCCCGCGCCCTCGCCCTCCACGTCGACCCGCACGCCGGGCGCGTCGAGCACGTGCACCTCGAGCTCGTCGTGCAGCGCGAGCGCCAGGCCCAGCGCGTCGAAGCCGGGGCCGAGGTTGGCCGAGGTCGCGGGCACACGGACGCGCACGTGCGCGGCCCCGATGCGCATGCCGGTGCCCCTCAGGCCAGGCCGAGCGCGTCGGCGATCGACACGACGTCGGTGCTGACGCGCTGGGGGCGCACCTCGTCGCCGTCGGCCGTGCGCAGCGCCCACTGCGGGTCCTTCAGGCCGTGGCCCGTGACGGTCACGACGATCCGCGCGCCCGCGGGGACGCGCCCCTCGTCGGCGAGCGCGAGCAGCCCGGCCACGCCCGCGGCCGACGCGGGCTCGACGAAGACGCCGGCCTCGGCGGACAGCACGCGGTGCGCGGCGAGGATCTGGGCGTCGGTGACGGAGCCGATGAGCCCGCCCGACACGTCGCGGGCCTCCTCGGCCTGCTGCCACGAGGCGGGGTTGCCGATGCGGATCGCGGTCGCGATGGTCTCGGGCGCGTCGACGGGGTGGCCGAGCACGATCGGCGCGGCGCCGGCCGCCTGGAAGCCCCACATGACCGGGGTCCGGGTCGCCACGGCCGGGTGCGCGTCGCCCGCGTCCAGGCCCGCGTACTCACGGTAGCCCTTCCAGTATGCGGTGATGTTGCCGGCGTTGCCGACCGGCAGCACGTGCACGTCCGGGGCGTCGCCGAGCGCGTCGACGACCTCGAAGGACGCGGTCTTCTGCCCCTCGATGCGGTCGGGGTTGACCGAGTTGACGAGCTCGACGGGGTACGCCTCGGCGAGCTTGCGGGCGGCGACGAGGCAGTCGTCGAAGTTGCCGTCGACCTGCAGCAGGAGCGCGCCGTGGGCGACGGCCTGGCTGAGCTTGCCCATGGCGATCTTGCCGTCGGGGACGAGCACGGCGCAGACCATCCCGGCGCGGGTCGCGTACGCGGCGGCCGACGCCGACGTGTTGCCGGTGGACGCGCAGACCACGGCCCGGGCGCCCCGGGCGGCCGCCGCGGAGATCGCGGTGGTCATGCCGCGGTCCTTGAACGAGCCCGTGGGGTTCATGCCCTCGACCTTGAGGTGCACGTCGGCGCCCGTGCGGGCCGACAGCGCGGGGGCGGGCACGAGCGGCGTGCCGCCCTCCCCCAGCGTGACGACGTGCTGCTGCACGTGCGCGGGCAGGCGGTCGGCGTACTCGGCGATGATGCCGCGCCACTGGTGGGCCATCGGTGGGTCCTCGGGGTCGGTGCTGCGCGCTGGTTCGGGGTCCTGCGGGGCGTGCGGGTCAGAGCACCGGCAGCACCTGCACGACGCGGTGCACGGCGTCGAGGGCGTCGACGACGTCCACGGTCGCGCGCACGGCGCGCTCGGTGGCGGTGTGGGTGGTGATGACGAGGGTGGCGACGGGCCGGCCGTCCGCGTCGAGCGCGGTGGTCTGGCGGACCGCCTCGACGGAGACGCCCTGGTCGGCGAGCGCGCCGGCGACGGCGGCGAGCACGCCCGGCCGGTCGGCCACCTCGAGGCGCACCTGGTAGCGGGAGCGGGCGTCGCCGGCGGGCAGCACGGGCAGCGCGGCGTAGGACGACTCGACCGGCCCCTTGCCGCCGAGCACCCGGTGGCGCGCGACCTGGACGAGGTCGCCGAGCACGGCGGACGAGGTCGGCGCACCGCCGGCACCACGGCCGTAGAACATGAGCTCGCCGGCGGCCTCGGCCTCGACGAAGACGGCGTTGAACGCGCCGCGGACGCTCGCGAGCGGGTGGTCGGCGGTGACCAGGACGGGCTGGACCCGCACGAGCACGCCGGCGGTGCCGTCCTGCCCGGTGGCGCGCTCGGCGACCGCGAGGAGCTTGAGCACGTGGCCCGTGCGGGCCGCCCAGGCGACGTCGTCGGCGCTGAGCCCGGTGATGCCGGTGCGGTCGACGTCGTCGAGGCCGACGCGGGTGTGGAACGCGAGCGACGCGAGGATCGCGGCCTTCGCGGCGGCGTCGTAGCCCTCGACGTCGGCGGTGGGGTCGGCCTCGGCGTACCCGAGGCGCTGGGCCTCGGCGACGACCTCGTCGAGGCCGAGGCCCTGGGTGGTCATGGTGTCGAGGACGTAGTTCGTGGTGCCGTTGACGATGCCGAGCACGCGCTGGACGGTGTCGCCCGCGAGCTGCTCGCGCACGGGCCGCACGATCGGGATGGCCCCGGCGACGGCGGCCTCGTAGTAGAGGTCGACGCCCGCGGCGTCGGCGGCGGCGTACAGCGTCGGGCCGTCCTGGGCGAGCAGCGCCTTGTTGGCGGTGACGACACCGGCGCCGTGCGCGACCGCGTGCAGCAGCAGGGTCCGTGCGGGCTCGATCCCGCCCATGACCTCGACGACGACGTCGGCCTTCTCGACCAGCGACGTGGCGTCGGTGGTGAGCAGCGCGCGGTCCACGACCGGGTCCCGCTCGACGTCGGCGTCGCGCACCCCGATCCCGACGAGCTCGAGGCGCGCACCCACCCGGGCCGCGAGCTCGTCGCCGTCCGTGACGAGCCGGCGCACGACCTCCGTGCCGACGACGCCGCAGCCGAGGACGGCGACGCGCAGGGGCGGGTGGGTGTCGGGCGACGGGACCACGGGGGTGCCTTCCTCGGGACGGCGGCGGGCGCGCACCGCCCCGGGGGACGGTGGTCTGGCCAGGATAGGGCGGGGGCAGGGGCGGGCGGACCCGCGTCCGGCCCGCGGGCGCGTCGGACCCACCCCACCCGTCGCCGGGTCTTGTGAGGTGAGGCTTACCTCATCTACGCTGCGACGTGACACACTGTCAGAACGACGGCACCCCGCCGTGCGTCCGGCACCTCCCCCTCCCCCAGGAGCAGCCCCGATGAGCGCAGCCACGCACACCACGGTCGACGCGGAGCCCGTCGGCACGGTCCCGCTCTCCGCCGCCCTGCGCGCGGGCACCCGGCAGGAGCACACCGAGGCCGAGCGCTCCTCGTTCGTCGAGCGCCTCGTCGCCGGCGAGCTCGACGTCGCCGCGTACACCGACCTGGCCGCGCAGCAGCACGCCGTCTACACCGCCCTCGAGGCGGCCGGCGCCCGGCTGCGCGCCGCCGGGGCCGACGGCGGCCTCGTCTTCGACGAGCTCGAGCGCGTGCCCGCGATCAAGGCCGACCTCGCGGCGCTGCTCGGCGACGGCTGGCGCGCGCAGGTCCGGGTGCTGCCCGCCACGACGGCCTACGCGACCCGGCTGCAGGCCGTGGGCGACGACCTCGTGCTCTACGCGGCCCACGCCTACACCCGCTACCTCGGCGACCTGTCCGGCGGGCAGGTGCTGCAGCGGATGATCGCCCGGCACTACGGGCTGACGGCCGGGCTGTCGTTCTACGACTTCCCGCAGATCCACCGCCTCAAGCCCTTCAAGGACGTGTACCGCGAGCGCCTGGACGCCCTGCCGCTCACTCCGGCGCAGCAGGCCGGCGTCGTGGCGGAGGCCCAGCTGGCGTTCCGCCTCAACCGGGCGATGTTCACGGACCTGGGCGCGGTGCACGTGCGCTGAGACGCGGGAGCAGCAGGCCGAGCCCCACGGCGGCGCCGAGCAGCAGGACCTGCGCCCAGGGGACGGCCCACGTCGTGGCCGTCAGCGACCGGGGCTCGGCCGAGCCCGCCCCGAGGCCGACGCCCTCGACGAGCACGTCGACGTCGGCGCGGGCCCGCCCCAGCGGCCACACGCCGTCGACCTGGACCTGGCGCACGAGGACGTCGCCGGGCAGGAGCTCGGGCAGCTCGTCGACGACCTCGACGGCAGCCGCTCCCCCGGGGCCCGCGACGCGCACGGCGGCCGTGCCCGCCAGTCGGGTGTCGCCCGTGTTCTCCACCGTGTACGTCACGAACGCCGCCGTCGGGGCGAACGGGTTCGCCGAGCCGGTGACCTCGACCGCGCCGTCGCGCGCGGCGACCGCAGGGACCGCCTCGCCGGCGACGCGCACGTGCACGCGCGCGCCCATCCGCCGGTCGACCTGGACGGTCTGCCCCGGCTGGGACGTGCGCAGCGAGGTGACGACGCCGGCGGCGTGGTCGCCGGGGCGCGCGTCGGCGGGCACCTCGACGACGAACGGCACCTCGACCTCGGCGCCGGGCGCCAGGTCCACCGACGACCGGTCGACGCGGACCCAGGTGCCGAGGTCGGTCGACGGCGTGCCGGGGGCCAGGAGGTCGAGCGCCCCGGACGGCGTGGTGAACGCGTCGGCGGCGTAGACGTCGAGGGTCAGCGGGTCGGCGCCGTGGTTCGTGACGACGAGGACGTCGTCCACGACGTCGCCCGGCTCGACCTCGTAGACGAAGTTCGCCCGTGCGGACCCGTCCGCGGCCGCCGCGGGCCGCACGCCCCACGAGACGGCACCGTCGCCGCTCGTGGTCGTCGTCGTGGTCGTGGTCGTGGTCGCAGGGACGGTCGCGGCTGCGGGGGCGGCGAGCGCGAGCGCCGCGGCGAGGGAACCGGCTGCGGCGACGAGCAGCGCGCGGACGGGGGTGGGCGGGACGGTTCGGGGCACGGGGGTTCTCCGGGGGCGAGGAGGGACGCACCGGACGACCCGGCCCGCGGGGGCCGGGTCGTCCGGTGGTGCGGGCCGGCGGAGGGGAGGTCCGGCCCAGGTCGGGGCGGCGCCGTCAGGACGGCGCAGTCCGGACGAGCGCCATCAGGACAGCGCGGTCAGGACGAGCGTCGTGCTGTAGCTGCCCGGCTCGGTCGTCAGGGGCGCGAGCAGGCTCAGGCCGGCGTCGACCGCGACGGAGCCCGCCGCGTGCCCGGCGGGCGCCGAGACCAGCGTGCGCGACGAGCGCAGGCCGTCCGTCGCGGCAGTCCCCGGGGCGACGGTGGCGCCGGCGACCGCGCCGACGGTGTTCGTGCCGAGGGTGGGGCTCCAGCCGAGCGACTGGCCGCCGAACGTGAGCGCACCGTCGGCGGTGGCGAAGTCGCCGACCTGACCGCTGAGCGACCACGCGGGCGCACCGGCGCGGGTGTCGGTGACCGTGACGGTGCGCAGCGCGCCGGACGCGCCGAACCCGGCGGCCGTCGGCTGGGCGACGCCCAGGCTGACCGCGGACGTGCCGCCGTCGACCGCCCAGACGAACTCGCCCGGTCCGGGCTCCTCGGGGTCGACCTCGTCCGGGATGTCGACGACCACGGGCAGCCCGTCCGCGTCGACGAACGTCAGCGGCGTGACGGTGTCCAGGCCCCGGTAGGGCGAGCCCTGCGCGGCGAACGTCACGACGTTGAGCGGTGTCGTCGCAGCGTCGTACGTCGTCGTGCCCTTGGTGTAGACCGGTGCGACGTCCTGGAAGGTGACGGTGAACGACCCGTCGGCGGCCAGCTGCGCACCGGTGGCCGTCTCCGCGCCGGCGAACGACGTGCGCACGTACTTGGCGTGCTGGAAGGGCGCGGCGCTGAGGTACCACGCGTCGCCGACCAGCGGGCCGACCGCGACGTAGATCCCCGCGGCCGTGCCGTCCGTCGCGGCCGTGAAGCCGGTCCCGGTGACGGTGAGGTCGGTGGTGCCGTCCGCCGCGAGCGTCGTCGTGGAGACCTGGACCTGCGGGGTCGCCGGCGCCGGGACGTCCTCGGCGACCGTGAACGCGACGTCCACGGGCAGCGCGGGCTTGTTGTCCTGCATGCCGCCGCAGCCGGTCGAGTAGAAGTGCGGACGGACCGACGCCGGGACGGCGCCGACGAACGCCGGGGCCCAGGAGCCCCACCAGCCGGTGGCACCGCCGGTCGCGGTGCACGTCGTGGTCTGCGCCGCGCTGTCGGCCGTCGTGACCGTCACGCCCTGGTAGTCGGGCGAGAACCGGACCTCGCCGTCTCCGGTCACGTCGATCGAGCCCTCGTCGAACGTGACGACCGTGAGGCGGCCGTAGGAGGTCTCCGCGACGGGGTTGCCGCTCATGTCCGTGCCGGCGCCGAGCGTGAAGTCGAACGACAGCTCGCCGGAGCCGTCGGCCGCCACCTCGAGCTGCGGGTCGGAGTAGACCTCGTTCGGGGCGTTGAAGCTCGCCGGGTAGGCGTTGACGGTGTAGCTGCCGTCCCAGACCAGGTCGACGGCGCCCGTCGCGGGGTCGGCGGTGCCGGTGCCGCCGGTGAAGCGCACCGCGTTGGGCGTCTGGCCCGCCTTGCTCGTCGGGAACGACGTGGCGGGCACGGGGTCGACCAGGTACTCCTGCTGGGTGCCGCCCGAGACGCTGCCGGCGAGCACCGTCGCGGTGCCCGTCAGGTCCTTGAACGTCCAGGCGCCGAAGATCCCGACCTGGGCGTAGCCGCTCAGGCCCCAGGTGAACGTCGCGTCGTCCACGTCCTGCACGGCCGCGCTCGCGGGGGTGGCGGCGACGAGGGTCGCCGTCCCGCCGAGCACGAGCGCACCGAGGCCGGCCGTCGTGCGCGTGCGCCACGTGGCGCCGCGTCGGCCGGTCGCTGCAGTGAACATCGGTGTCCTTTCGTCAGTCGTCCCCGCGGACCGCGGGTCGGATCTCACTTAGGTTAGCCTTACCTAATTAGAACGACAAGTCCCGTTCGGGCGGTCTCAGCGCGCCCACGGCAGCACGAGCCAGCCCTTGACGAACCCCGCGACCGCCGCCGACGCCGCCGTCAGCAGCCCCGCGACCGACCACGCCAGGGCCTGCCCCTCGAGCACGAACCACCCCGTCACGGCCGCCGCCGCCGGGATCAGCGAGGCCGCCGCCAGCACCGTCGCGGCCTGCAGGGCGGCCACCGCCGCCGCAGGCCCGGCCGACGCGACCTCGGAGGCCGCCGTCACGGCGCGCGCCACGGGCGACGACGCACCCCCCGCCGCCGCGGACCCGCCCGACGCGCCGCCCACCGGCGCAGCCGGGGCCGCCGCGACCGGGGGCGCGACCGGCGCAGGGACCGGCGACGACGCGTCCCAGCTGACCGCCACCGGCGTCGCCGGCTTGGCCGCGTCCCGCGCCCCGCCGCTCGTGTACCAGTACGACGCCTGCCCCGTCCTGGCCTGGAAGCGCACGAAGTCCTGCGGGAAGGCCCCCCAGAAGGCGGCGTTCGACGCGTCCCGCGCCGCCTGCGCCGTCCCGTCGGCGGGCATGTCCACGCGCACCCCGAGGTACTCGGGCGTGACCATGAACCCGTCCGCCCCCAGCTCCACGCCGCGCAGCGTCGCGAGCGTCACCGGCGTCGACGGGACCGGCGCCCAGGCACCCGCGTCGGCCATGCTCGCCGCGTACCCCGACGCCGTGGCCGTGAGCGTGCCCGTGCCGTCGGCGTCGACCGTGAGGACCGGGTCCGACGCCGACCAGTACGTCATCCCCCCGTAGAAGGCCACCGTGAACGACCCCGCCCAGCGGACCGTCGCGGTGCCCTCGTCGAGGTCCACCGAGCCGACCCCGCCGTCGAGCACCACCTGGTTCTCGGACGCGCTCGCGGGCGAGGCCGCCTGCACCGGCTGCCCGTCGCGCGCCAGGCAGCGGCCCGCCCAGGTGGCGGTGCGCCACGTGCCCGACGCGTCCGGCTTCTCGACGCGGACGTCGCCGTCGGTCGCGGCCCACAGCCCGTCGGACTGCGACCACACCCGGGACGAGCCGGCGTCGCCCGCGCGTCCCGCCGACAGGAAGTTGCAGCCGCCGAAGTACGCCCCCGCACCCGCCTCCAGGTTCAGACCCCAGCGCAGCTGGGCGTCGACGACCTCGAGCCCGCCGACGTCCGGGATGACGACCTCGACCTCGACGTCGTCGGCCACCGCGGCGGGTGCCGCCACCAGTGCGGCCCCCAGGCCGAGCACGGCCGCCGACGCGGCACGCAGCAGGCGCGCGCTCATCGCGCACCTGCCAGGGCGGGCTGCGCGGCACCGGCGGCGCGGCGCCTCCGCCGCGCGGTCGCGGCCGACGAGACGACGAGGACCACGAGGAGGAGCGCCGCGACCCCCACCGCGACGGTCGCGGGCGTCGTCACGGGTGGCTCGGCGGCGGCCCCCGCGGCCGCGGCCGCCACGACCGGGTCCGCCACCACCGTCAGCTCGACCTCGGCCACCGCGCCCGACGCCGCGGCGGTCAGGCCCAGCACGTGCGTGCCCGGGCGCAGGTCCGCGGGCAGCTGGAGGACGCCCGCCACCTCGCCGTGCGCGCCGGCGACGAGCGGACCCAGCGCCGCCAGGCCGCCCGCGAGCGCCGCCACGACCTGCTCCCCCGGGGTGAAGCCCTGCCCGGTGAAACCCACGACGCGCCCCTGCACGACCGTGGTCGAGTCGACGCCGACCCGCACCGCGCCCGGGCTCGGGACGGCCGCGGTGGCCGGTGCGCCGCTCGTGGCGGGTTCCGGGGCGGTGGCGTCGTCGGGCTCGTCGCCCGCGGGAGCGGGTGCGGCGGCCCCCGGGAGAACCACGTCGACGGGCGTGAACGTCTCGTTGGTGGCGTTCTTCACGCCGTGCGCGCCGATCGTGATGACGCCGCACGTGACCTGCGTGCAGTCGACCTCGGTCGGCGCTCCCGAGCGGTCCGTCGCGGTGAACCGGGCGCCGGGGACGAGCAGGGTCGTGCTCCAGGTGCCGTCGGCGTCGACGACGCCGCCGTTGGCCGCGGCCGCGGTGTCGGACCCCGGGAACGCGACGAAGCGCTGGTGACCGGCGTTGTCGGCGCTCTCGCTGTCGGGGACGTAGCGCAGGTCCTGCCCGGTCAGGCCGCCCTGCGAGGGGCGCCAGGAGCCGGTGGTGTCGACCCAGCCGAACAGCACGTAGATGCCGCCGTGGGCGGAGGGCACCGACTGGAACCCCGTCCCGGTCAGCGTCAGCGTCGTCGTGCCGTCCGCCGCGACGGCCGCCCGGCCGTCCAGACCCACGACGTCGACGCGTGCCGCCGCGGCCGCGGGGCCCGCCGGGGCCACGAGCCCGAGGGCGACGAGGACCAGCAGCACGGTGAGCGCCGGCGCGGTCCGGTTCCGGAGGGCTGCGGTCACGGGACGACCTCGCAGGGACGGGCGGCGGCGGCCGCAGGGTGGTCGGCGGGATGGTCGGCGGGCTGGTCCGCGCCGTGGTGCGCGGACGGGGCGGGGTCGCCGACGGGGCGGGGCCTGCGCACCGGGAGGATCACGACCTCGTCGGTCCCGACGCGCGGCACGACCTCGAGCGGGTGGCCGTACACCTCGGTGAGCAGCGCCGACGTGAGGACGGCGTGCGGCGGGCCGTCGGCCACGACCCGGCCGTCGGCGAGGACGACGACGCGGTCGGCGTAGGCGGCGGCGAGCGTGAGGTCGTGCAGCACGACGACGACGGCGCAGCCGGTGCGGGCCGCGGTGCGGGCCCGGGCGAGCACGGCCTCCTGGTGCCGCACGTCGAGCGCGGCCGTCGGCTCGTCGAGGAGGAGCACCCGGCCGTCCTGGGCGAGCACGCGGGCGAACGCCGCGCGGGCACGCTCGCCGCCGGACAGCGTCGGGAAGGTGCGTCCGGCGAGCGGGACGACGTCGGCGTCGACGAGCGCGCGGTCCACGACGGCGTCGTCGTCGGCCTCCCCCGGTGTGCCGCGCCACGGGTGCCGTCCCATGGCGACGACCTCGCGGACCCGGAAGGGGAAGGACACGCGGACCTCCTGGAGCATGACCGCCCGCTGCCTCGCCAGGTCCGTCAGGGGCAGGTCGCGGAGGTCGGCGCCGTCGAGGAGCACCTGCCCCGCGTCGGGGCGCGGCTCGCCGGCCAGGACGCCGAGGAGGGTGGACTTGCCGGCGCCGTTGGGCCCGACGAGGGCCACGACCTCCCCGGCCCGCACGTCGAGGTCGACGTCGTCGAGCACGCGGTGCGCGCCGTACGCGAGCCGCACGCCCCGGGCCGCGAGCACGACGGCACCGGCCGCCGTCGCCGTCATGCCCAGCCTCCCGCGGTGCGACGGGTGCGGCGGATGAGCCAGAAGAAGAACGGGCCGCCGACGAGCGCGGTGAGCATGCCGATGGGCAGGTCCGCGTACGGCACGGCGGTGCGGGCCACGAGGTCGGCCCCCAGGAGCAGCACGGCCCCGCCGAGCGCGGACGCGGGCACGAGGACCGCGTGCCCGGGCCCGACGACCATGCGCACCACGTGGGGGACGACGAGCCCGACGAAGGCGATCACGCCGACGAACGCGACGGCGCCGGCGGTGAGGACGGCCACGACGACGACGGCCGTGAGCCGCAGCCGCTCGACGTCGACACCCAGGTGCCGGGCGTTGCGCTCGCCGAGCGCGAGCAGGTCGAGGCGGCGGGCCAGCAGGAGAGCAGCCGCGACGCCGACCACGACGAGGGGCGCGACCACGCCGACGTACGCCCACCGGGTGCCGTTGAGGCTGCCGAGCTGCCAGAACACGATCTGCTCCCGGGCCTGCGTGTCGCCGAGGAAGGTGAGGAACGCGACCGCGGCACCGCCGACGGCGTTCACCGCGACGCCGGTGAGCACGAGCGTGACCACCTCGGTGCGCCCGCCGGCGCGGGCGGTGGCGTACACGACGAGCGTGGCGACGAGCCCGCCGACGAAGGCGAGCAGCGCCACGGTCCAGGGCCCGGCGAACGCCCACCCGGTGACGATGACCAGGCACGCCCCCACGGCGGCGCCCGACGAGACCCCGACGACGCCCGGGTCCGCGAGGGGGTTGCCGAACACCCCCTGCATGACCGCGCCGCCCGTGGCCAGCGCGGCGCCGACGAGCAGCGCCATCGCGACCCGCGGGAACCGGACGGTCCACAGGGCCGCGTCACCGTGGGGGTGGGTCGGCACCGGACCCACGTCGAGGCCGACGCGGTGCAGCAGCGAGCCGAGCACCTCGGCGGGCGGCACGTGGAGCTGCCCGGTGCCGGCCGAGACCAGGGTGAGCACGACGACGGCGACCCCGAGGCCCCCGAGGAGCAGCGCCCGGGCGGGTGCCGGGCTCACGCGTCGTCCTGGCCCGGTGCGTACAGCGCGACCGCGAGCGCGTCGAGCACGTCCGCCGTCGCCGGCCCGAAGCTCAGCACCTGGGAGTCGGCCATGTCGACGACGCGGCGTCGCTCGCCGGCCGGCGTGCTCGCGACGGCCGGCAGCCGCTCGAGCAGCCCGTCGACACCGCCGACCGACTCCAGGCCGTCGGTCATCATGAGGATCACGTCGGGTGCGGCGGTGACGAGGCCCTCGTCGGTGAGCGGCCGCATGCCCTCCCAGCCGATCTCGCCGGCGACGTCGACGCCGCCGACGGAGTCCACGAGCGAGTCCGCGCCCGACCCCTCGCCGAACAGGTAGTAGACGCCGGCCTGGCCTCGCGCGTAGAGGAACATGATCCGCAGCCGGTCGGCCGGGTCCGCGGGGGCGACGGCCGCGATCTCGGCGATCTTCGCGTCGATCTCGGCCCTGGCCCGCTGGGCGAGCTCCTCGCCCTGCGCGGGGACGCCGAGCGCGTCGGCGACCTGCTGGACCAGGTCGCCGACGGTCGCGACGTCGCGGTGGGGGTCGACGACGACGACGGGGACGCCCGCGTCACGGACCTGGAGCACCGCGTCCCAGGGGCCGAGGGTGGTGTCGGTGACGACCACGGTGGGGGCGAGCTCGAGGATCGCCTCGGCGGACAGGTCGTGCCCGCCCGTGGTGACCAGCGGCCGGTCGGCGATCTCCGCGAAGCCGGACGAGACGTCCCGGCCCACGACGTTCGCACCGAGGCCGAGCTCGAAGACGGTGCGCGAGAGGGTGCCGTACACGTCGAGCGCGAGGATGCGGCTGACGTCGGTCACCGTGACGGACGTGCCCTGCACGTCGACGACGCTCGCGGGCAGCTGCGGCTGCGGGTCGTCGGCGACGGGGCGCACGGCGGCGTCGGCGACGACCGCGGTGCTGGGGCCCTCGACGGCGCGGGGGTCGACGACGGGCGAGACGTCGGCCAGGCGGGCCCCGCCGTCGGCGACCGGCCCGGCCGCGCCCCCGAGCGTGCTGCACGCGGCCAGCGCCGCCGTCGTCGTCAGGGCGGCGGCCGCCCTCACCAGCCGCCGCCAGGTCGCTGCCGCACGCACGCCGCCCACCGCCTTCGTCGTGGAGGAGCGACGCACCCGCGTCGCAGAGGTGAGCCTAACCTCACTGAGGTTTGCCTATCCAACCTTCTGAGCGGTGGTCTGCGCCACACCCGCCGGTGCACGACGACGGCCGCCGCCCAGGTGGGCGACGGCCGTCGGGACCAGGTCAGGAGCACGTCCGGCCCGTCACGGGTCGTGACGGGCCGGGGACGGGCGGGGCGGCGCGGGCGTCAGGCGTCGCCGACGTCGAGGGCGAGGAGGTCGGCGACCGTCTCGCGGCGCACGAGGACGCGCGACGCACCCGCACGGACCGCGACGACCGGCGGCCGGGGCAGCAGGTTGTAGCTCGACGCCATCGACCGGCCGTACGCACCCGTGGCCGCCACGGCGAGCAGGTCCCCGGCGCGCACGTCGCCCGGCAGCTGCACCTCGTGCACCACCACGTCACCGCTCTCGCAGTGCTTGCCGACCACACGGGCCAGCACCGGCGCCGCGTCGGACGCCCGGCCGACCAGCTCGGCGTGGTAGCGCGCGCCGTACAGCGCGGGACGGATGTTGTCGCTCATGCCGCCGTCGACCGAGACGTACGTGCGCACGCGCCCGTCGTCCAGCCGCACCGGCTTGACCGTGCCCACCGTGTAGAGCGTCAGCCCCGCGGGGCCGACGATCGCCCGGCCCGGCTCGACCGACAGGCGCGGCAGCGGGGTGCCGAGCGCGCGGCAGGCGTCGGCGACCGCGTGCACGACCTCCTTGGCCGCGCGGTCCGGGTCGAGCGCGACCTCGCCCGGCAGGTACGCGATGCCGTAGCCGCCGCCGAGGTCGACCTCGTCGACCAGCACCCCGGTGCGCGCGGCCAGCGCGGCGCGCAGCGCGAGGACCTTCTCGGCAGCCGCGGCGAACCCGGCCGGGTCGAGGATCTGCGAGCCGATGTGCGAGTGCAGGCCGAGCAGCCGCAGCTCGGGGCGCTCCAGGACGCGCAGCAGCGCCGTGACGGCAGGGCTGTCCCCGCCGGCCGGCCCCGCGGCCAGCGAGAGCCCGAACTTCTGGTCCTCGTGCGCGGTCGCGATGAACTCGTGCCCGCCCGCGTGCACGCCCGTCGTCAGCCGGACCATGACCGGGGCGGCGTCCGTGGGCGTCCCCGCGGCGCGGCGCGCGGCCACGAGGTCCGCGAGACGGTCCACCTCGACGAGGGAGTCGACGATGATCCGCCCGACGCCCGCGTCCAGGGCCGCGTGCAGCTCGGCGTCGGACTTGTTGTTGCCGTGCAGGCCGATGTCGGCACCCGGCACGCCCCCCGCGAGGGCGACCGCGAGCTCGCCGCCGCTGGCCGTGTCGACGCGCAGCCCCTCCTCGTGCACCCAGCGGGCGACCGCGCGCGTGAGCAGCGCCTTGCCGGCGTAGTACACGTCGGCACCCGTGCCGACCTGCGCGCACGCGGCCTCGAACGCCTCCCGGAAGGCCCGGGCCCGCGCGCGCAGGTCGGCCTCGTCGAGCACGTAGGCGGGCGTGCCGTGCTCCGCCGCGAGGGTGTGCACGTCGGCGCCCGCCACGCGCACGACGCCGTCCGCGCCGCGCACGACGCCGGTGGACCACGGCACCCCGGCCGGGACGCCCGCGGCGTGCCCGGCCGGCGCGTCGGTCACTTGCGGTCGGGCGCCGTGACGCCCAGCAGGCCGAGCCCGTTGGCGAGCACCTGCCGCGTCGCGTCGTTGAGCCACAGGCGCGTGCGGTGCACGTCCGTGACCTCCTCGTCGCCGAACGGGGTGACCCGGCGCTGGTCGTACCACTTGTGGTACGCGCCGGCGAGCTCCTCGAGGTAGCGGGCCACGCGGTGCGGCTCGCGCAGGTCGGCTGCCTGGGCGACGACGCGCGGGAAGTCCGCGATCTGCCCGAGCAGCACGGCCTCGGACGGGTGGTCGAGCAGCGAGCCGTCGAACCCGTCCTCGCGGCGCACGCCCGCCTCGCCCGCGTTGCGGGCCACCGACACCGTGCGCGCGTGCGCGTACTGCACGTAGTGCACGGGGTTCTCGTTCGAGGCCCGCGTCAGGAGGTCGAGGTCGAGGTCGATGGCCTGGTCGCTGGACGAGCGCGCGAGGGCGTACCGCGCGGCGTCGACGCCGATCGCGTCGACCAGGTCGACGATCGTCAGGACCGTCCCGGCACGCTTCGACATCCGGACGGGCTGACCGTCCTTGAGCAGGTTGACCATCTGCCCGATGAGGAGCTCGAGGTTCACGTGCGGGGTGTCGCCGAACGCCGCGCAGACGGCCATCATGCGGCCGACGTACCCGTGGTGGTCCGAGCCGAGCATGATGACGACGCGGTCGAACCCGCGCTCGCGCTTGTCGAGGTAGTAGGCGATGTCGCCGGCGATGTACGCGGCCTGCCCGTCGGACTTGATGACGACGCGGTCCTTGTCGTCGCCGAAGTCGGTGGTCCGCAACCACGTCGCGCCGTCGGCCTCGAACATGTGCCCGGACTCGCGCAGCCGGGCCACGGCCCGGTCGACGGCACCGGACTCGTGCAGCGAGTCCTCGTGGAAGTACACGTCGAACTCGACGCCGAAGTCGCGCAGCGACGCCTTGATCTCGGCGAACATCAGGTCGACGCCCCGCACGCGGAACGCCTCGGTGGCCTCCGCCGTGCCCAGCGTGCGCGGGTCGGGCTCGCCCGCGGCGATCGCGTCGGCGACGACCTGCTCGGCGATCTCGGCGATGTACTCCCCGCCGTAGCCGTCCTCCGGGGCCTCCTGGCCGAGGGCGCGGGCCAGCAGCGAGCGCGCGAACCGGTCGATCTGCGCGCCGTGGTCGTTGAAGTAGTACTCGCGGGTGACCTGCGCGCCGGACGCCTCGAGCACGCGGGCCAGGGAGTCCCCGACCGCGGCCCAGCGCACGCCGCCGATGTGGATGGGCCCCGTCGGGTTCGCCGAGACGAACTCGAGGTTGACCTTGACGCCCGCGAACGTCTCGTTGCGGCCGTACGCCTCGCGCTGCTCGACGACCGTGCGGGCCAGCTCGCCGGCGGCCGACGCCTCGAGGCGGATGTTGAGGAAGCCGGGGCCGGCCACGTCGACGGCCGCGACGCCGGGCACGTCCGCGAGCCGGCGCGCGAGCTCCTCGGCGAAGGCGCGCGGGTTGGTGCCGGCCTTCTTGGCCAGCTGCATCGCCACGTTCGTCGCCCAGTCGCCGTGGTCGCGCTGACGGGGTCGCTCGATGTGCACGCGGGCCGGGACGGCGGCCGGGTCGAGGGCGAACGTGCCGTCGTCGACGGCGTGCACGAGAGCGCCCCGCAGGGCGTCGGCGAGCTGGTCGGGAGTCACGGGCCGATCGTACCGAGCGCGACCGCCCTCTCCGGGCCGCGTCCCGCGGCGTGACGACGCGCCGGTGCCCGACAGGCGTCCAGGTCTGGCCCGAAGGGCGTCGGTACGTGTTGACTGCACCGGACGCGCACCGCGCGGCGGGCGACGACGCCGGCCGCGCACCCGCGCCCCCGCCCGCACGCCCCGCAGCACGCCCCAGGAGGACCGCACCCGATGGCGAGACGCACCGGCCTGATCGACGTCGCCGTCGAGGCGCTGCGCGCCCGCATCTCGTCCGGGGAGTGGCCCGTCGGGTCCCGCATCCCGCCCGAGCCCGCGCTCGTCGAGCTGCTGGGGGTCGGCCGCAACACCGTCCGCGAGGCCGTGCAGTCCCTCGTGCACGCCGGGCTGCTGGAGCGCCGGCAGGGGTCGGGCACGTACGTGCTGTCCGCGTCGGAGATGGCCGTGTCCATGGGCCGGCAGATCGCCGACGCCCGCCAGCGCGACGTCGTCGAGGTGCGCCGCGCCCTGGAGATGGAGGCCGCCCGGCTGGCCGCGCGCCGCCGGACGTCGACGGACGTGGCCGAGCTGCTCGCGCACCGCGACGCCCGCGCCGAGGCGTACCGCCGCAACGACCTCGACGCCATGGTCAGCACCGACCTCACGCTGCACCGGGCCGTCGTGCGGACCGCGGCCAACCCGGTGCTGCGGTCGATGTACGAGAACCTGCTCGACGCGATCGGCGAGAACATCCGCTTCAACTTCGTCACCGACGTGCACGCCCACGACCAGCACGACGGCCTCGTCGACGCGATCGTCTCGGGCGACGCCCAGCGCGCGGCGCACGAGACGGGCCTGTACCTGTCGGCGCTCCTGGACGACTGAGGACCGGGCACGCCGCACGACGCACGGCACGGGTGCGGGCCGAGGCGTCGCCCGCCCGCGGGGCTGGTAGTCTCGGGCATCGCGTCCCCCGGGACGCCCGCGCGCCCGTAGCTCAGCGGATAGAGCGTCTGCCTCCGGAGCAGAAGGTCGAAGGTTCGAATCCTTTCGGGCGCACCGATCGAACGGCCCACGGCCCGGCCCCTCAGGGGACCGGGCCTTCGTCGTCCCCGGGCCTTCGTCGTCGCCGGGCCTTCGTCGTCCCCCGGCACCGTCGCGGGCCCGCCGCCGAGCCCCGGCGCCTCACCCGGCCCGCCCGTGAGAATCGTTTCATCCAGGCCCCGCACCCCTCGCCGGGTGGCTAGCGTGCCGAGCGCGCCCGACCGTCCCGGGACGCACGTCCGCTGCCGCACGTCGTCAGGAGCGCCATGCCCTCCCCCACCCCCGCCACCGACCGGCCGCGCCGGGCCCGCACCGCGCGCCTCGCCGCCGGTGCCGCCGCCGTCGCGCTGCTCGCCGGTGCGCTCGTCGCGTCCCCGGCCGGGCCCGCCCAGGCCGCCGGGTGCACCGCCACGTACACCGTCGCCGCGTCGTGGGGCTCCGGCTTCACGGGGAACCTGGCGTTCACGGTGGACGCCCCCGTCGACGGGTGGGAGGTGAGCTGGGACTTCGCGGCCGGCGAGTACCTGCTGCAGGGCTGGCACGCCGACACCACCACGACCGGCACCACGGTCACGGCGCGCAACCCCGCCTGGAAGCGCACGCTGGCGCGGGGCGAGACCTGGACGGTCGGGTTCAACGCGACGCACACGGGTCGCACGCCGGTGCCGAGCGCCGTGCGGGTCAACGGGGTGGCGTGCACGCTGCCCGGCGCGTCGTCGCCGAGCGCGACGCCCACGCCGTCCGCCACACCCACGCGCACGGCGACCCCCACGCCGACGCCCACGCCCACCCGCACGGCGACGCCCACCCCGACGCCGACGCGCACCGCGACACCCGCACCCACACCCACACCCACGCGGACCCCTGCACCGACCCCCACGCCGACGCGCACGTCCACGCCGACGCCCACGCCCACCCCGACGCCGAGCGCGACCTCGGCTCCGGCCACGTGGAACCCGCCCGCGTCCCTGGCGCCGGCGCTCGCCGAGGTCTGGACCCACCAGGAGCAGACCTACAACAACGGCAACCTCTACGCGTTCAGGAACTACGGCTGGGACCAGGTGATCGCCAACGGCGGGTACCTCAACGTGTGCGTGCGCTGGGACTCGACCAAGCCGGTGAGCGCGGCGCTGCGCGACAAGATCGAGCGCGTCTACGCCGAGCAGTACCAGGCGTGGTTCGACCACCTGCTCGACGCCGACGGGACGACGTGGAACGGCTGGCCGTACCGCGAGGTCGACGTCAAGGTCGTCGGCTGGGCGGTGCGCGACCGGTCGCTGCTGCAGTGGGACGACGCGGCGATGCCCGTGTACGTCAACGACATCCGTGAGGACGCCCCGCAGTGCCCCGAGGACCTCGGGCGGTTCTTCCACCAGGACGGCCGGTACCCGGGCGGCGAGGAGCTGCACTACGACCAGTCGCTGTGGCTGACCGACGGGTTCGGCGGCGGCGCCGGCGGCGACTGGGGCCAGCGCATGGGCACCGAGTACTTCCTCGGGGCGATCGACAGCCCGTCGATCACGATCCTGCAGCACGAGATGGGCCACACGTTCGGGCTCGACGACTTCTACGACTGGACGCCGACGGGGGTCTCGAAGTTCGTCATGCGCGCCGGGTCCTCGGCGTCGATCACGGAGTTCGACGGCTGGATGCTGCGTGACTGGTGGCGCCACCTCAAGCCCCGCTACGGGCTGTGACCTGATCCGGCCGGACCACCCGACGGGCCGCCCCGCGCACCTCGCGCAGGGCGGCCCGTCGCCGTCTCGCCCTGCCCCGCCCGACCCCGTCCTCCCTGACGCCCCTCGCCTGCCGACCCCGTCATCGGTGCCGGCGCTCCACCCGGACGCGCGACCGATGACGGGGTCGGCGGGAGGGTCCGGGGGGGGTGACGCGGGGCGGGGGGGCGGGGGTGGTGGAGTAGGACGGACGTCCCGCTGCGGGCCCGACGGGGGGCGCCGGGAGACGCCCGTCACAGCCCTCAGGACTTTCATCCCACGTTTCTGGGACCCCCTGTTCCTAGCGTCGGTACCAGCGACGGACGACTCCAGCGTCCGCCCCCCACCACCGCTACCAGGGGAGTCCTCGTGACCGAGACCACCAGCAAGAAGAGCCCCCGCGCGAAGGCGGCACCTGCCGCGCAGGAGGCTCCCGCCGGCACCGCGCTGGGCGTGGCAGAGCCCGACGCCGTCGCGGCCGCCATCGACCAGCTCGTCGCCAACGCCACCAAGGCGCTCGCCGAGTTCGAGAAGATGACGCAGGACGACGTCGACCGCTTCGTCAAGAAGGGTGCGGTCGCCGCCCTCGACCAGCACGGCCAGCTCGCCAAGCTCGCGGTCGAGGAGACCGGCCGCGGCGTCTTCGAGGACAAGGCCGTCAAGAACATCTTCGCGTGCGAGCACGTGACGAACTCGATGGCGAACCTCAAGACCGTGGGCGTGGTCAACGTCGACGAGATCAACGGCATCACCGAGATCGCCGAGCCCGTCGGCGTCATCGCGGGCATCACCCCGGTGACCAACCCGACGTCGACCGCGATCTTCAAGTCGCTCATCTCGCTCAAGACGCGCAACCCGATCATCTTCGCGTTCCACCCGAGCGCGCAGCAGTCCTCGATCGCGGCGGCCCGCGTGGTCCGCGACGCGGCCGTGGCCGCCGGTGCGCCCGAGCACTGCGTGCAGTGGGTCGAGGCCCCGTCGCTGGCGGCGACGAGCGCCCTCATGAACCACCCCGGCGTCGCGACCATCCTCGCCACGGGCGGCAACGCCATGGTCAAGGCCGCGTACTCCTGCGGCAAGCCGGCGCTCGGCGTCGGAGCGGGCAACGTCCCGGCGTACGTCGAGAAGACCGCCAAGCTCGCCCGGGCGATCAACGACATCGTCCTGTCGAAGGCCTTCGACAACGGCGTCATCTGCGCCTCCGAGCAGGCCGCGATCCTCGACACCGAGATCTACGACGCCGCGATGGCCGAGTTCACCAAGCTGCACGCCTACCGCACCACCCCCGCGGAGAAGGCCCAGCTCGAGCAGTTCATCTTCGGCGTCGAGGCCGGCGGCGAGAACTGCGCCGGCGCCAAGCTCAACCCCACGGTCGTCGGCAAGTCGCCGGTGTGGATCGCCCAGCAGGCGGGCTTCACGGTCCCCGCGGACACGTCGATCATCCTCGCCGAGGTCTCCGAGGTCGGCCCGTCCGAGCCGCTGACGCGTGAGAAGCTCTGCCCCGTCCTGGCGGTGCTGCGCGCCTCCTCGACCGAGGAGGGCATCTCCCTGGCCGAGCAGATGGTGGAGTTCGACGGCCTCGGCCACTCGGCCGCCATCCACACGCAGGACGAGGCGCTGACCGTCGAGTACGGCAAGCGCGTCAAGGCGATCCGCGTGATCTGCAACGCGCCCTCGTCGCTCGGCGGCATCGGCGACATCTACAACGCGTTCATCCCGTCGCTGACGCTGGGCTGCGGCTCCTACGGCCACAACTCCGTGTCGAACAACGTCTCGGCGATCAACCTCGTCAACATCAAGCGCGTGGGCCGGAGGAACAACAACTTGCAGTGGTTCAAGGTCCCCGCCAAGACGTACTTCGAGCCGAACGCGATCCGCTACCTCGCGGACATGCCCGACGTCGAGCGCGTCACGATCGTCACCGACGCCACGATGACCACCCTCGGCTTCGTCGACAAGGTCATCGACGTGCTCAACCGCCGCGGCAACCGCGTCGCGCTGCAGATCATCGACCAGGTCGAGCCCGAGCCCTCGGTCAAGACCGTCCAGGCCGGTGCCGCGCAGATGCGCCACTTCCGCCCCGACACGATCATCGCGCTGGGCGGCGGCTCGCCGATGGACGCCGCGAAGGTCATGTGGCTGCTGTACGAGCACCCCGAGATCGTCTTCTCCGACCTCAAGCAGAAGTTCTTCGACGTGCGCAAGCGTGCGTTCAAGTTCCCGACGCTGGGCGACCTGGCCAAGCTCGTGTGCATCCCGACCACCTCGGGCACCGGCGCCGAGGTCACGCCGTTCGCGGTCATCTCGGACCCCGACGCGGGCAAGAAGTACCCGCTGGCGGACTACGCGCTGACCCCGACCGTCGCGATCATCGACCCCGTCCTGACGTCCAAGATGCCGCGCTCGCTGGCCGCCGACTCGGGCTTCGACGCCCTGACGCACGCCACCGAGGCGTTCGTGTCGGTCTACGCCAACGACTTCACCGACGGCATGGCGCTGCAGGCCATCCGCCTGATCTTCGACAACCTGTCGCAGTCGGTGAACGGTGAGCCCACGGACCCGGCGACCAAGGACGCCCGCGAGAAGATGCACAACGCGGGCACGATCGCCGGCATGGCCTTCGGGAACGCGTTCCTGGGGATCGTGCACGCGATGGCCCACGTGATCGGCTCCACGTACCACCTGGTGCACGGCCGCACGAACGCCACGCTGCTCCCGCACGTGATCCGCTACAACGGCACCGTCCCGACCAAGCTCACGAGCTGGCCGAAGTACGAGTCCTACGTGGCCCCCGAGCGGTTCCAGCAGATCGCGCAGATGCTCGGCCTGCCGGCGGCCACCCCGGCCGAGGGCGTCGAGTCCTACGCGCAGGCCGTGGAGTCGCTGCGGGCGAAGGTCGGCATCCCGTCGTCCTTCCAGGCGCAGGGCGTCGACGAGCAGGAGTTCATGACGCGCCTCGACGAGGTCGCGATGGGCGCCTACGAGGACCAGTGCGCACCGGCGAACCCGCGCATGCCGATGATCGCCGACATGAAGGACCTCATGACCGCGGCCTACTACGGAACGTCGCTGGAGGACGTCCGGGGCCGCCGCGAGCAGACGGAGGGCTGACCGACTCCCCGACGGTCGCCCTGCTCCGCCCCACGGAGCGCTGGAACCGTCCTGCTCGCAGACGACGCCCCCGTCCGGCCCGCCACCGGACGGGGGCGTCGCCCGTCTCGCCCCCGCCCGGTCCCGGACCGGACGGGGGCGACGTGCGTCCCACCCCTGCGACCTGCGCAGATGAGAGGTCGATGAGCCGCTCGGGCGACCTGGACGGGCGCACGGCAGACTGGGCGCCCGACGCGCCGACCGGCGCGCACCCGGCCCCGCACGCCGGGGCGACGACCAGGAGGACCTCGTGGCCGCCACCGCAGCACCCGTGACGCACCCCCGTTCCCGCGCCGCCCGCCCCCGCACCGCACGCACCCTCGGTGCCGCCGCGGCGACGGCCGCCCTGCTCGTCGGCCTGACCGCGTGCACGGACGGCGACGTGCAGCAGGCCGCCGACGAGGTCGCCTCCGCCGCGCAGGGCGCCGCCGACGAGCTCACGGAGGCCGGCGACGCGATCCAGGGTGCGCTCGCCGACGCGGACGCCCGCGCCCAGGCCGCCGGCGACCTCGTGGCCGACGCCCGGGCCCAGCTCGAGTCGCTGGACGCCGACGCGCGCGCCCAGGTCGACGAGGCCCTGACCTCCTCGGAGCAGGCCGTCGACGAGGCGACCGCGGCGCTGGAGCAGGTCCGCGACCAGGGCGCCGCGGCGTCGCAGGAGGCGCTCGCCGAGGCACAGCAGAAGGTCGCCGACGCCGAGGCCGAGCTGGAGTCCGCGCAGGCCGCGGCCGGCTCGGAGGCCGGCGGCGCGCTGACGTCGCTGGGCGAGGAGCTCGCGGGCCTCGGGGCCGACCTGGAGCAGGCCGCGCAGGGCTGACGACCTCGTCGGGCCCGCCCCCGACCCGGGCGCACCCGGGCAGGGTCGGGCGTCCGGGTGAACTTGGACGTCCACCCTGCGCGCCGGTGCGTTCGACGCCGGACCTGCCGATCTTCGAGGTATGACCTCACGAGAGCCGACGCGCGAGCTGCGACGACACCACGCCGAGTGGTGGGTCGTCGCGGCGTGGTCGTCGCTCGTGCTCCTCGTGGTCAGCGGGCTGCTCGCCGCCGCAGGCGTCGCGCACTGAACCGGGTCCCGACGGCAGACAACCCCCCTGGTCTGCCGTCGGGCACCCACCCCTCCCAGGGGCGTGCGGCCCCTGCGTATCCTCGGCCCGTGAGCAGCACCCCCCGGTGGCAGCAGGTCGCGGCCGCGTCCGGCCTCCTCGACGCCGACGGCCGCGTCCGCGCCACGGTCTTCGCCGAGATGTCCGCGCTCGCCACGCGCACCGGCGCGCTGAACCTCGGGCAGGGCTTCCCCGACGTGGACGGTCCGCCGTCCGTCGCACGCGCCGCGGCCGACGCGATCCTCGCCGGCACCAACCAGTACCCGCCCGGGCCCGGGACGCCCGCGCTGCGCGAGGCCGTCGCCGCGCACCAGGAGGCGCGGTACGGGATCCGCGTCGACCCCGACCGCGAGGTCCTGGTCACGACCGGGGCGACGGAGGCGCTCGCGGCGGCCGTCCTCGCTCTCGTCGGCCCCGGCGACGAGGTGCTCACGCTCGAGCCGTTCTACGACTCGTACGCCGCGGTCGTCGCCCTGGCCGGCGCCCGCCACACCACGGCGCCGCTGCGCGCGGCACCGGACGGCTTCCGCCTCGACGTCGAGGCCCTGGAGCGGGCCGTGACACCGGCGACGCGGATGGTCCTGCTGAACTCCCCGCACAACCCGACCGGTGCGGTGCTGGACGCCGACGAGCTCGCCGCCGTCGCCCGGGTCGCGGTCGCGCACGACCTGCTCGTGGTCACCGACGAGGTCTACGAGCACCTCGTCTACGGGGTGCGGCACGTGCCGATCGCCACGCTGCCGGGCATGGCCGGGCGGACCCTGACCGTCTCGTCGAGCGGCAAGACGTTCTCGTTCACGGGCTGGAAGATCGGCTGGGTGACCGGGCCCGAGGAGCTCGTCACCGCGGTGCGCACCGTGAAGCAGTTCCTCACGTACGTCTCGGGCGCCCCGTTCCAGCCCGCGGTGGCGGGCGCCCTGACCGACCCCGCCGCCCTGGCGTGGGTCGACGGGCTCGTCGCGTCGCTGGCTGCGCGGCGCGACCTGCTGTGCGCGGGCCTGACGGCCGCGGGGTTCGACGTGGTGCGCCCGGACGGCACGTACTTCGTGCTGGCCGACGCCCGGCCGCTGGGGTTCGACGACGGGGCCGCTCTCGCGCGCGAGCTCCCGGCGCGCGCGGGCGTCGTGGGGGTCCCGGTGTCCGCGTTCACGCACGACGGCTCGGACGCCGGCCGGGCGCTGCGGTCGTTCGTACGGTTCACGTTCGTCAAGCGCCAGGACGTGCTGGAGCAGGCGGTCGAGCGGCTCGCGGCGCTGCGACCACGCTGACGGACGGCTCCCGTCAGAGCCGGGTCCAGGCGCCCCCGCGACGGAACGCGGGTGTGGCCAGGGCGAGCACGAGCAGCCCCACGACGCCGGCGGCGAACATCACCACCGCCATCGCGACCGCGTCGCCGCCGAGCAGGCCCGAGACCGGGCTGACCACGCCGGCGACCCCGGCCTGCAACGAGCCGATGAACGCCGCGGCCGTCCCGGCGACCGCCCCGTGGCGGCTGAGCGCGACCGCGGAGGCGTTGGGCGGCGCCAGGTTCACCAGGGTGAGGACGAGCCACAGCACCGCGAGCAGCCCCCACATCCCGCCGGCCCCGGTGAGCGCGACGACCAGCAGCACGCCGGTGAGAACGACGGTGACCACCTGCGCGACCCGCAGGATCCGGATGGGCGCGACCCGTCGCACGAGCGCGGCGTTGACCTGCGCCCCGAGCACGAGCCCGACGCCGTTGACCGCGAAGACGATCGCGAACTCCTGCTCGCTGAGGCCGTAGCCCTCGCGCAGCACGAAGGGCGAGGCGACGACGTAGCTCATGAGGACGGCCATCGCCAGGCCCGGCATGACGGCCAGCGCGACGAAGTGCCGGTCGCGCAGCAGCGCGGCGTACCCCGCGAGCGCGGTGCGCACCCCGCCGGGGCGGCGGCGCTCGGGCGGCAGGGTCTCGGGCATCTTGAGCAGCACGAGCACCCACAGGGCGACGCCGAAGACGGCGAGGGCGACGAAGACGGCGCGCCAGCCGGCCTGCCCGGCGATCAGCCCGCCGACGGACGGGGCGAAGAGGGGCGCGACGCCGATGACGAGCATGAGGCGCGACATGAGACGGGACGCGTCGGAGCCCACGAACCGGTCGCGGATCAGCGCCATGGCCACGACCGTGGCGGACGCGTTGAAGAAGCCCTGGGCCACGCGCAGCGCGATCAGGGGGCCGATGGCGCCGACCAGCGCGCACAGCAGCGAGGTGACGACGTGCAGAGCCACGCCGACGAGCACGGGCCGGCGACGGCCGAACCGGTCGGACAGCGGGCCGATCACGAGCTGGCCGACGGCGCCGCCCACGAGCATGCCCGTCATGGTGAGCTGCGCGGCGGTGGCCGACGTGCCGAGGTCCGCGGCGACCTCGGGCAGCGACGGCAGGTAGATGTCGGTGGACACCGCGGGCAGGGCCGCCATCGTGCCGAGCAGCAGGACGTACCGGGCGTCGGGGCGGTAGGTGGCGCGGGGTGCGTCCGCGGGGGTCGAGGGGGGCGTCACGGAGGCGGCGGCCGGGTCGACGGCCGTCGGTTCGGGGCGTGCGGCGGGGGGTGGTGCGCTCGTCATCCCCGCCATCGTCGCACCGCCGCCGACGGCCCCGCGAATCGATTCGACGTGCCGCCCGTCACGATGGGCCCCGGTCCCGCCGGTCCCGCCCGCAGGGTGGCGCGTGGGTGCGCCGTGAGAGCGTGGCGCCATGTGCGGTCGCTACGCGTCGTTCCGGGAGGACCAGGCCCTCGCCGACGAGTTCGCCGTCGCCGTGGTCGCGGACGACGTGCGGCTGCTGCCGCCGTCGTGGAACGTGGCACCGACCGACGGCGTGCGGATCGTCGTCGAGCGCGCCGACCAGGCGACCGGGGAGATCACGCGGCAGCTGCGCGTGGCCCGGTGGGGCCTGGTGCCGTCGTGGGCGAAGGACCCGTCGGTGGGGGCCCGGATGATCAACGCCCGCGTCGAGACGCTGGCGCAGAAGCCGGCGTTCGCCCGCCCCCTGGCGACGCGGCGGGCCCTGCTGCCGGCGGACGGCTACTACGAGTGGCAGGCCGCTCCCCCGCCGGCGACGGGCGGGAAGGGCCGCACGCCGAAGCAGCCGTTCTTCCTCTCGCCCGCGGACGGCTCGGTCGCGGCGCTCGCCGGGCTGTACGAGTTCTGGCGCGACCCGTCCAAGGACGACGACGACCCGGCGCGCTGGCTCGTGTCGGCGACGGTCGTGACCCGCGCGGCGACGGGCCCGCTCGCCGCGATCCACGACCGCCGTCCCGTGCTGCTGCCGCACGACGTGCACGACGCGTGGCTCGACCCGGCGACCGGTGCGGACGCGGCCCGGGCGATCCTCGACGTCCCACCCCCCGCACTCGTGGCCACGCCCGTCTCGACCCGCGTCAACGCGGTCGCGAACGACGGCCCCGAGCTGCTCGACCGGGTCGAGCCCGCTCCCTGGGCGTACGGCGCCGCCGGAGGCTGACCTCCGACGGGCCGGGGCCCGTCACCGACGTCTCAGCGGCCGCCGGCCAGCGGGGGGCGCAGGGACCAGGTCAGGCCCTCGAGCTCGTGGGGCACGCCCGGGGCGCGCTCGAGGCGGTAGGGCTCGAGGCGTCCGACGCCGGCGAGGTCGCGCTCGCCCTGCGCGGTCAGGGTGAAGCGCGGGTCGTGCGCGAGCACCTGCGCCGTCGCGGGGTCGGTGAGCACCGAGCTCGGCTCGGCGGTGTCCGTCAGACGCGCGGCGACGTTGACGCTGGGGCCGAACACGTCGCCGAACCGGGACAGCACGCGCCCCCACACCAGCCCGACGCGCACGGGGGTGACCCCGCGGGCACCCTCGACGAGGCCGCCGGGTGCGCTCTCGGCCTCGAGGTCGATGGAGCCGCCGAACGCGTCGGCGAGGCCGACGGCGATGAGCGCACCGGTCGCGGCGTCGTCGGCGATGAACAGCACGGCGTCGCCGATGGTCTTCACGACACGACCGCCGAGCCCGGCGACGACGTCGCGGGCCGCGGCCTCGAAGCGCTGCACGAAGTCCGACAGGTCCGTGGACCCGAGGCCGGCGGTGCGGCGCGTGAACGAGACCATGTCGGCGAACCCGACGGCGCGGGCCAGGGGAAGGCGCGCGGGGTCGCTCGCGGTGCCCCGCACGTCGCCGAACTCGGCGCCGTAGCGGGCGGCGATCGACGCGAGCTGACGCCGCCAGGAGTGCACGAGCTGGGCCTCGAGCACGGGGGCGAGCTCCTCGAGCCGGTCGAGGACGAGCAGCCGGGCGGTGGTGTCGTCGAGCTCGTAGCGCACCGCCATGTCCTCGACGAGGGCCTCGACCTGCCACAGGGCGAGGCGGTCGGAGGTGTGCCCGAGGGCACGGGTCAGGCTGACGACCGTGCCCAGGTCGAGGCCGTGCTCGCGCGACAGGTCGACGGACCGGGCGAAGGCGTGCGCGTCGGCCTCGGTGAAGTTGCGGACGTCGGGGTCGACGGCCGGCAGCCCGAGGGTGCGCCAGTAGAGCAGGACGCGGTCGACCTCGACGCCGTGCCGGGCGGCCACGTCGCGCGCGGTGAGCGTGCGCGGGCCCCCGAGCAGCGCGGTGTCGAGGTCGTCCTGCGTGCCGGACGCCGGGGCGCCGGACGCGTCGGCGGCACCGGTCCCGGGCCGACCGAGGGGCTCGTCGTCGCTTCCAGGCACGGCGGCAGGGTAGTCGACGTCCCGCTCAGGCACCCGGGACCTGCTTGTCGCGCAAGGGCTCGTCCCGGGCCTGCGGCGGGGCGGAGCGCACGTGCCGGACGTCGCCGGCGTGCACGGTGCGCACCGTGCCGTCGACCTCGACCTCGAGGGCGCCGTCGTCGGCCAGCCCGCGCGCCGTCCCGGTCAGCGTGGAGCCGTCCGGGAGCTCGACGTCGACCTCGCGGCCGAGCGTCGCGCACACGGCGGCGACGTCGTCGGCGAGGCCCGAGCCGACGGCGTCGCCCTCGGCCTGGGCCCAGCGGCGCGAGACGTCGTCGAGCGCGGAGACGAGGGCGACCAGCACCGTGGTCCGGTCGACGTCGTGGGCGCCCGCGAGCGCGAGCGACGTGGCGGTGGGCACGGGCAGCTCGTCGGCGCGCTGGTCGACGTTGACGCCGATCCCGACGGCCACGGCGGGACCGTCGGCGTCGACGGCCTCGGCGAGGATCCCGGCGACCTTGCGCGCGGTGCCCCAGCCGGGCAGGTCCGGCGCCCCGGGGCCGAGGTCGACGAGGACGTCGTTGGGCCACTTGAGCACGGCGGGCACGCCGGCGGTGGCCCTCAGGGCCCGGACGGCCCCGAGCCCGGCGAGCAGCGGGAGCCAGCCGAAGGTGGCCGGCGCTGAGCGGGGGCGGGCGACGAACGTGCAGGTCAGCGCGGCCCGGGGCGGGGTGCTCCAGCCGCGGCCCGCCCGCCCGCGGCCGGCGGTCTGGTGCTCGGCGACCAGCACCGACCCGTGCGGCCAGCCCGCGGGGTCGGCGCGCAGGGCGGCCACGACGTCGGCGTTGGTCGAGGGGGTCGCGTCGACCACGTCGAGCCGGGCGAGAGGCCCGGCGGGTGCGAGCAGCATCGCCCGCAGCGCCGCGACCTCCAGGGGCGCTCGCTCGCTCGTCATCCGGCCATCATCCCCCGGGGCTTGTCGGATGCCCACACCCCCGGCCGGGCAACACGGTCCGGGGTGTGCACGCGGGCGGGGGCGGGTGACGTCTAGCCTCGGTCGGGTGACCCCGACCGACCCCGTGCCCCCGACCTCCGCGCCGCAGGCCGTCGCGCGCACGACCGCCGCACGGCTGGCGGACCTGCACGCACGCCGCGCGGCCGCCGTGGACGCCGCCGAGGAGGTGGCCGCGGCCAAGCAGCACGCGCGCGGCAAGAAGACCGCGCGCGAGCGGATCGACCAGCTCCTCGACCCGGGCTCGTTCACGGAGGTCGACGCGTTCGTCCAGCACCGCTCGACGAACTTCGGGCTGGAGAAGAAGCGGGTCGCGGGCGACGGCGTCGTCGTCGGGCACGGCACGGTCGACGGCCGGCCGGTGGCGGTGCACGCGCAGGACTTCACGGTCTTCGGGGGCAGCCTGGGCGAGGTGCACGGGCAGAAGATCGCCAAGGTCATGGACCTGGCGCTGCGCACGGGCGTGCCGCTCGTGGGGATCAGCGACGGCGGCGGCGCGCGCATCCAGGAGGGTGTCGCGGGGCTGACGCAGTTCGCGGAGATCTTCCGCCGCAACGTGGCCGCGTCGGGCGTGATCCCCCAGATCAGCCTGATCCTCGGGCCGTCGGCGGGCGGCGCGGTGTACTCCCCCGCGCTGACGGACTTCATCGTCATGGCCGACGGCACGTCGAACATGTTCATCACGGGCCCGGACGTGATCCGCACGGTCACCGGCGAGGACGTGGGCTTCGAGGAGCTCGGCGGGGCGACGACGCACAGCACCCGCTCGGGCGTCGCGCACTACATGGCCAGCGACGAGGACGACGCGATCGACTGGGTGCGCACGCTGCTGGCGTACCTGCCGTCGAACAACATGGCCGAGCCGCCGTCGTACCACCACGACGTCGAGCCGGAGGTCACCGAGGACGACCTGGTGCTGGACACGCTGGTGCCGGACTCGGACAACCAGCCGTACGACATGCACACGGTGCTGGAGCAGGTGCTCGACGACGGGAGCCTGCTGGAGGTGCAGGCGCTGTACGCGCAGAACGTCGTCGTCGGGTTCGGGCACGTCGAGGGCCACCCGGTGGGCGTGGTCGCGAACCAGCCGACGCACATGGCGGGCACGCTCGACATCAACGCGGCCGAGAAGGCGGCGCGGTTCGTGCGCACGTGCGACGCGTTCGGCATCCCCGTGCTGACGTTCGTCGACGTGCCGGGGTTCCTGCCGGGCACGGACCAGGAGTGGAACGGCATCATCCGGCGCGGTGCCAAGCTCATCTACGCGTACGCCGAGGCCACGGTCCCGCTGGTCACGGTGATCACGCGCAAGGCGTACGGCGGTGCGTACATCGTCATGGGCTCCAAGCAGCTGGGGGCCGACGTGAACCTGGCGTGGCCGACCGCGCAGATCGCGGTGATGGGTGCCGGCGGCGCGGTGAACATCCTGCAGCGCGGGGCGCTCAAGGCCGTCGCGGAGGCCGGCGGCGACGTCGAGGCCGAGCGCGCACGCCTGACCGCGGAGTACGAGGACGCGATCGTGCACCCGTGGGAGGCTGCCGAGCGCGGGTACGTGGACGCGGTGATCGCCCCGTCCGAGACGCGCGTGCAGATCGTGCGGGCGCTGCGGCTGCTGCGCACCAAGCGTGCGGCGCTGCCACCGAAGAAGCACGGGAACATCCCGCTGTGACCCCGGGCGGCCCGACGTCGGGCAGGCTGGGCGGGTGCCCGGCGACGGGCACGACCGGCACGACCGGCACGACCAGGACGAGCACGCGCGGGTCCCGCGCGACGAGGACGGTGGCACGGTGAGCGAGCACGAGCACGACCCCGACGAGCACGACCCCGCCTCGCACGGGCGCGACCCGCTGACCGGTGTCGACGCGGGCGAGCTGCACGCGGCGGTCGACGAGCTGGCCGCGACGCTGCACGCGTACGTCGAGACGGCCGTGGGGGTGCGGGCGGAGTTCTCGGCGACGGAGTCCGACGAGGACCCGCGGGTGCTGGCCATCGAGCAGCGCGTCGGTGCGCTCAACGCCCAGCTGTACGACCTGCTGCACGCGCGGCTGGGGCTGCACGCGGACCTCACGGGCATGACGTGGGACGACCGGGAGGACGAGGACCACGCCCCGGCCGGGCCGGGCGAGCGGGACACGTTCCACCTGGGCTTCGTCGTCGAGCTGCCCGCCACGGTCACGGACCTCACGCTCGACGCGGTGCTCGACCTCGTCGACGACGGCGGCGGTGCCATCACCGAGCGTCTCGCGGGGCTGGGCTACGTGGTCGGCGAGTGGAGCGCAGCCCGGGGCGGCCCGGTCATGCTCGACGGCGAGGACGACGACGAGGACGAGGCGTGAGCGACGAGCAGCCGCACGTGCACGTGGTGCGCGGGGCGCCGGACGACGTCGAGCTCGCGGCGCTCGTCGCCGGCCTCGTCGCTGCCTCGCACGGACGCACCCCGGCCGAGGACGACGGGCCTCCGGACCGCTCGGCCCGGGCCCGCTGGGTCGCGCCCGGCCGCCTGCGGGGCACCGCGCCGCTGCCCCGCGGCAGGGACGCGTGGCGCTGGTCGCTGCACCCCTGACGGTGCGGCGGGGTGCCCAGGGCGGCGGCCGGGTCCCGGTGCGCGCCGAGTAGGGTCTGCCGGTGACCATCCTCCCCTCCACCCCCGTGCGGCAGGCCACGCCGGTCGACGCCGTCGCCGACGCGCACGTCGCCGCCGCTGCCCGCCTCAACCCCGTCGAGGCCACCCACGCCGGCGTGCCCGGGCACGACCGCGAGCTGCCCGACCACTCCCCCGACGGCTGGGCCGCCCGCGACGACCAGCGCCGCTCGACCCTCCTGGCACTGGAGGGTCTGAGCCCGGCGGACGAGGTCGACGAGGTCACGCTCGCGGCGATGCGGTTCGCGCTGCGCACCGAGATCGACCTGCACGCGGCCGGCGAGGACGAGCGCCGGCTGAACAACATCTCCTCCCCGTCGCAGCAGGTCGCGTCGGTGTTCGACCTGATGCCGACGGCGACGGTGCAGGACTGGGACGACATCGCCGCACGCCTGCGCGCGGTGCCGGCGTCGCTGGGCGGCTACGTGACGTCGCTGCGGGAGTCCGCCGCGCACGGCCGCACCGCCGCGGTGCGCCAGGTGCACGCGGTCGCGGAGCAGGCGCGCGAGCTGGCCGACCCGCAGGCGTCCGCGTTCACGCGCCTCGTGGCGGGCAGCACGGGCGTGGTGGGCGACGACGGCGCGCTGCGTGCCGACCTGGACCGGGCCGTGGCGGGGGCGCGCGAGGCGTACGGCGAGCTCGCCCGGTTCCTCGAGCAGGAGCTCGCCCCGCAGGCACCGGTCGAGGACGCCGTCGGCCGGGACCGGTACACGCTGTGGTCCCGGCACTTCCTCGGGGCAGGCGTCGACCTCGACGAGACGTACGCGTGGGGCCTGGCCGAGCTGGAGCGCGTCGTGGCCGAGCAGCGCGAGCTCGCCGCGCAGATCGCCGGCCCGGGGGCGAGCGTCGCCGACGCCGTGGCCGCGCTCGACGCGGACCCGGCGCGACGCCTGACGGGGACCGCGGCGCTGCAGGCGTGGATGCAGGCGACGTCGGACGAGGCCGTCGCGGTCCTCGACGGCACGCACTTCGAGATCCCCGAGCCCGTGCGCACCCTGGAGTGCCGGATCGCCCCGTCGAGCTCGGGCGCGATCTACTACACGGGCCCGTCGGACGACTTCAGCCGCCCGGGCCGCATGTGGTGGTCGGTGCCGGCGGACGTGACGGAGTTCAGCACGTGGCGCGAGCGCACGACCGTCTACCACGAGGGCGTCCCGGGCCACCACCTGCAGATCGCCCAGGCGGTGCACGAGCGGGCGACGCTGAACTCGTGGCGCCGGCTGGGGGCGTGGACGTCGGGGCACGGCGAGGGCTGGGCGCTGTACGCCGAGCGCCTCATGGCCGACCTCGGGTTCCTCGACGACCCGGGCGACCGGCTCGGCATGCTCGACGGGCAGGCGCTGCGCGCGGCCCGCGTGGTGTTCGACCTCGGCATCCACCTGGGCCTGCCCGCACCGGCGGCGTGGGGCGGGACGTGGACGCCGGACACCGGCTGGGACTTCCTGCGGGCGCACGTGAACATGGCGGAGTCGTTCGTGCGGTTCGAGCACACCCGGTACCTGGGCTGGCCCGGGCAGGCACCGTCGTACAAGGTCGGGCAGCGCCTGTGGGAGCAGGCCCGCGACGCCGCGGCCGCGTCGGCGGCGGCGTCCGGGCAGCCGTTCGACCTGCGGGACTTCCACGCCCGCGCGCTGCGGCTGGGGTCGGTGCCGCTCGAGGTGCTGCCCTCCGCGCTGGGCGTCTGACGACGACGGCCCGGCACCTGCGCGGGTGCCGGGCCGTCCTGCGTCGGGGACGCTCAGAGCAGCGTCCACCCGTACCGGGCGAACACCACCCCGGCGAGCAGCACGAGCGCCGCGACGGTGATGTACCAGTCGTTGCCGGCCGCGACGAAGCGGCGGGCCCAGGGGCCGGCGGCACCGGGCAGCACGATGTTCCCCTCGCGCACGTTGATGCGCGTGAGGCCGGCCCACACGAGCGTCGTGGTGACGGTGATGAGCAGGCACCAGGGGCACAGGGCGCCGATGACGGTGTAGGCCTGCTGGAAGAGCCACAGCGCGAACACCAGGCCGAGGGTGTAGACGACCTGCGCGGACAGCATGAACCAGCGGGGGAACCGCACGCCGCCGATGAGCGCGACGGCGAGCGTGAGCACCACCGCCTCGGCCGCGATGCCGAGGAACGCGTTGGGGAAGCCGAACAGCTCGGCCTGCCACGACCTCGCCACCGTCCCGCAGCTGATGACGGCGTTGAGGTCGCAGGACAGCGTGGCGTTCTGGTCCTTGGCCAGCACGAGGGCCTCGATCGACAGCACGAAGCTCGCGTACAGGCCGATCAGGCCGGAGACGACCATCTCGATCGCGGTGCGCCGCACCCAGGGCAGCGGTGCCGGGCGCAGCAGGTCGGGGTCGGGGTCGGGCGGGAGGTCCGTGCCGTCGAGGTCGTCGAGGTCGTCGCCGAGGCCGTCGTCAGGCCCGTCGTGGTCCTCGGCGACCTCCGAGGTCGTCCCCCTGCGCGCGGTCACGTCCTTCACATGCCCTCCTCGACGAGTGGTGCGGCCATTGTGCCCCGCCCACCTGGACGACGGCTGGGACCTGGCGGACCGGGCAGCCGAGACATCCGCACCGACATCGTGTCACTTTGACTCTTGACCAGCGTCATTGTTCAGCAATACGGTGCGACGGCCAGGCCACCCACCGCCAGGAACGCACCAGAGAGAGGGCTGACGATGACCCTGCACACACCCGCGCGGACCACGACGGCGATCGCCGTCGGGATCGCGCTCGCCTGCGCCGGAGGGATCGGCGCCGCAGCCGCCGCACCGACGCAGGCCCCGGCGGCCGCGCCCGCCGCCGCCCCGGCCGCCGCACCCGCCGAGACCGGGACCACGGACCGCCTCATCGTGAAGTACCGGGGCGAGCGGGCCGGCACCACGCCCGCCGGCACGACGCAGTCGACGCGCCGCGACCGCATCCAGGCCGCCGCCGCCCCGCACGGCGGGGCCGCCGAGCACGTGCGCGCCACCGCCCAGGGCGCCCAGGTCTGGTCGCTCGGCACGGACCTGGCCGTCGCCGACGTCGAGGCGATCGCCGCGCAGGTCGAGGCCGACCCGACCGTCGAGTACGCCGAGCCCGACCGGCTGATGCAGCCGCTCGCCGCCGCGCCGAACGACACGCGCTGGGCCGAGCAGTGGGACCTGCAGACCACCTCCGTCGGCATCGACGTGCGCACCGCCTGGGACACCACGCGCGGCGCGGGCGTCAACGTCGCCGTCATCGACACCGGCTACCGCCCGCACGCCGACCTGGCCGCCAACGTCGTCGGCGGCTACGACCTCATCGCCGACACGGCGGTCGCCAACGACGGCAACGGCCGCGACGCCGACGCCGCCGACCCGGGCGACTGGACCACCACGAACCAGTGCGCGACCGGGTGGACCGCGCGCGGCTCGAGCTGGCACGGCACCCACGTGGCCGGCACGATCAGCGCCGTCACCAACAACGGCGTCGGCGTCGCGGGCATCGCGCCGGAGTCCAAGGTCGTGCCCCTGCGCGTCCTCGGGCGCTGCGGCGGGTACACCTCGGACATCGCCGACGCCATGATCTGGGCCTCGGGCGGCAGCGTCAGCGGCGTTCCCGCCAACGCCAACCCCGCCAAGGTGCTCAACCTCTCGCTCGGCGGGTCCGGCACCTGCGACACCACCAGCCAGAACGCCATCACCAGCGCCCGCTCGCGCGGCGCGGTCGTCGTGGTCGCCGCCGGCAACTCGAACACCAACGTCTCGAGCTCGAGCCCGGCCAACTGCTCCGGCGTCGTCGCCGTCGCCGCGTACGGCCCCACGGGCGCACGGGCGTACTACTCCAACTACGGCACCCTCGTCGACATCGCGGCCCCCGGCGGCGACACCTCCGGCGGGTCCGCCAACGGGATCCTCTCGACGCTCAACACCGGCACCAGCACGCCCGGGTCGGACTCCTACGCCTTCTACCAGGGCACGTCGATGGCCGCCCCGCACGTCGCCGCCGTCGCGGCGCTCATGCTGTCCGCCAACCCGTCGCTGACGCCCGACCAGGTCGAGTCCCTGCTCAAGTCCAGCGCGCAGCCCTTCGTCGCGACCTGCTCCAGCTGCGGCGCCGGCATGCTCGACGCCGCGACCGCCGTGGCCGCGGCCACCGGCGGCACCACGCCGACGCCCACGCCGACCCCGACGCCGCCCGCGGGCAGCGTCGCGGAGTCGGAGTCCAACAACACGCGGGCGACCGCCGACCCCGCACCCCGGCCGTCGACGTTCACCGGCACCATCGGATCCACGAGCGACACGGACTACGTGTCCGTCGTCGTCCCCGCCGGCGCCACGCTCACCGTCAGCCTCACCGCGGGCGTCGCGAGCGCCGACTACGACCTGTACCTGTACAACGCCTCGGGCACCCGGGTCGCCAGCAGCACGCGCGGCGCCGGCCTCGTCGACACCGTCACGTACACCAACAGCGGCACCGCGAGCGCCACGTTCTACCCCCGCGTCCTGTACTACTCGGGCACCACGGGCACGAGCGGGACGTACACGCTGGCCATCAGCTGACGTCACGCGGCACCGACGGCGCCCGCCCCTCGCGCAGGGGCGGGCGCCGTCGTGCGCACCGGGGGCGGGCGCACGACGACCGGCACGGCGGCGGGCGCCGCGCGGGCTAGGGTCGGGCCGTGACCACGGCACCCTCCTCCCCCCGGCTGCTCCTCGCCTCGGCGTCCCCCGCCCGCCGCGCCACGCTCGTGCGCGCCGGCGTCGACCCGCTCGTCGCCGTCTCGTCCGTCGACGAGGACGCCGCGCTGGCTGCGGCCCGCGAGCGCTTCGGCGACCTCGAGCCCGCGGACGCGGTGCTGGTGCTCGCACAGGCCAAGGTCGAGGACGTCGCGCGACGCCTCGTGGACGACCCCGAGCTCGACGTGCCGGGCTGGGACGGCGAGGACCTGCTGCTCCTGGGCTGCGACTCGATGCTCGAGCTCGACGGGCAGATCCTCGGCAAGCCCGCCGACGCGGACGACGCCGTGGCGCGGTGGGCGGCGATGCGCGGGCGCTCCGGCGTGCTGCACACCGGGCACTGGCTGGTCGACGACCGCCCGTCCGGCGCGGACGGCCCGGGCACGGGCGGCACCCTCGGCGCCACCGCGTCGACGGTCGTGCACTTCGCCGACGTGTCCGACGCGGAGGTCGCGGCGTACGTGGCGACGGGCGAGCCCCTGCTGGTGGCCGGTGCGTTCACCGTCGACGGGCTCGGCGGCCCGTTCGTCGAGCGCATCGAGGGCGACCACCACAACGTCGTCGGCCTGAGCCTGCCGCTGCTGCGCCACCTGCTGGGCGACGTGGGCCTGACGCTGCCCGACCTCTGGCGCCGCTGACCCACCGCCGGGCAGGCACGGGCACGGGCGCGTCCCGGCGGGGACGCACACCCCGGCGCGCCCGGCACCTGTTGTCCCCGGACGACAACCGGGCGCCCCCTGGCGCACGATGCGCCCGGAGCGCGTTGGTCGGATCCTCCAAGAGGGGGGCGGACCCGTGCAGGGTTCGGCCAATGTTGTCCCGGGGCGCGGATGCGCACCCGGGCGTCGCCCGGATCCCGCGCTACCGTGAGCCGTGCCCGACATCACCAAGGTGCTCATCGCCAACCGCGGAGAGATCGCCGTCCGCGTCGCCCGTGCCTGCCGGGACGCGCAGATCGCGTCCGTCGCCGTGTACTCCGACACGGACCGCGGCGCCCTGCACGTCACGGTCGCGGACGAGGCGTACGCGCTCGACGGCGCCCGCGCGGCGGAGACCTACCTCGACATCGCCAAGCTCCTCGACGTGGCCCGCCGGTCCGGTGCGGACGCCGTGCACCCCGGCTACGGCTTCCTGTCGGAGAACGCGGAGTTCGCGCGCGCCGTCGCCGCCGCCGGCCTGGTGTGGATCGGCCCCCCGCCGGCGGCCATCGAGTCGCTGGGCGACAAGGTCAGCGCGCGCCACATCGCGCAGCGCGCCGGCGCCCCGCTCGTCGCGGGAACGCCCGACCCGGTCGCGTCGGTCGACGAGATCCACGCGTTCGCGGCCGAGCACGGCCTGCCGATCGCGATCAAGGCGGCGTTCGGCGGCGGCGGTCGCGGCCTGAAGGTCGCGCGCACGCTCGACGAGATCGACGAGATGTACGAGTCCGCGGTCCGCGAGGCCGTCGCGGCCTTCGGGCGCGGGGAGTGCTTCGTCGAGCGGTACCTCGACCGTCCGCGGCACGTGGAGACCCAGTGCCTGGCCGACGAGCACGGCACCGTGGTCGTCGTCTCGACCCGTGACTGCTCGCTGCAGCGCCGCCACCAGAAGCTCGTCGAGGAGGCCCCGGCGCCGTACCTGAGCGACGAGCAGCGTCGCCTGCTGGTCGACGCGAGCGTGGCCATCCTGCGCGAGGCCCGCTACGTCGGCGCCGGCACGTGCGAGTTCCTCGTGGGGCAGGACGGGACGATCTCGTTCCTCGAGGTCAACACCCGCCTGCAGGTGGAGCACCCGGTCACCGAGGAGATCAGCGGCATCGACCTGGTCCGCGAGCAGCTGCGGATCGCGGCGGGCGAGCCGCTCGGGTACGACCACGTCGAGACCCGCGGCCACGCGATCGAGTTCCGCCTCAACGGCGAGGACCCGGCCGCGGGGTTCCTGCCCGCGCCCGGCCGCCTGTCGCGGCTGCGGTTCCCCTCGGGCCCGGGCGTGCGCGTGGACTCCGGCGTCGTCGAGGGCGACACCGTCTCCGGTGCGTTCGACTCGATGATCGCCAAGCTCATCGTCACCGGCGCGACCCGGCGGCAGGCCCTGGAGCGGGCCCGGCGCGCGCTCGCCGAGCTCGAGGTCGTCGGCATCCCCACCGTCGTCCCGTTCCACCGGGCGGTGCTCGAGGACGAGGCGTTCGCGCCGGCCGACGACGCGACGCCGTTCCGCGTGCACACGCGGTGGATCGAGACGGAGTTCGCCCCGACGCTCGCGACGCTGGGCCGCACGCCGGCGCCCGCCGCGGACGACGAGGACGAGGACCCCGCCCTGGAGCGCGTCGTCGTCGAGGTCGGCGGCAAGCGCCTGGAGGTCGTGCTGCCCGCCGCCCTCGGCCTGGGCCGGCCCGGCACCGGCGGGCGCGCGCAGCGCCCCGGCGCGGCACCGCGCCGCAGCGCCCGCGCCCGGGCGACGCGCCCGTCGGGCAACGGCACGACCCTCGCCTCGCCGATGCAGGGCACGATCGTCAAGGTCGCGGTCGCCGAGGGCGCCACGGTCGCCGAGGGCGACCTCGTCGTGGTGCTCGAGGCCATGAAGATGGAGCAGCCGCTGGTCGCGCACCGCGCCGGCACGGTCACGCGCCTGTCCGCGGGCGTCGGTGCGAGCGTCAGCGCCGGCAGCGCGATCTGCGAGATCGTCGGCTGACCGGCGCACCGGTCCCGCCGGGCCGTCCCCGCACCCCGGGCGACGGCTGGACGCCCTGCGCGTGCGGGCGGCGGCACTGGGGTCTGCACGGTGCCGCGGGCCTGCTGCTGGTGCGTCGGGACGGCGCCGGGTGCGCCACGCACGTCGTGCTGCAGCACCGGGCGCCGTGGTCCGACGCGGGCGGCACCTGGGGCGTGCCGGGCGGCGCCCGCGCGCCCGGGGAGGACGCCGTGGCCGCCGCGCTGCGCGAGTCCCGCGAGGAGGCGGGCATCGACCCGCAGGCCGTCGCGGTGCGCGGCACGCACGTGCTCGCGCACCCCGACTGGTCGTACACCACCGTGGTGGCCGACGAGGTCGGCACCGTGGAGCCCCGCCCCACCGACGACGAGTCGGTCGAGGTCGCGTGGGTCGCGGTCGACGACGTGCCGGCGCGGCCGCTGCTGCCCGCGTTCGCCGACGCGTGGCCCGTGCTGCGCGCCTCGCTCGACGACTGAGCCGTCCGCCGCGCGGCAGCCGGCCCGTCGTGCTCGGCGCTCAGTCCTCGGTGCGCTGGTGCAGCATGCGCGCGACCTCGGCCACGGTGCCCGACATCGACGGGTACACCGTCGAGGCGTCCGCCACGTCGTCGGTCGTGAGCCGGTGCGTGACCGCCAGGGTCAGCGGGAACACCGCCTCGCTGGCCCGCGGGCCCACGACCACGGCGCCGAGGACCGTGCCCGTGCCGGTGCGGGCGAAGATCTTCACGAACCCGTCGCGCACGCCCAGCATCTTCGCGCGCGGGTTGCGGGCCAGCGGCAGCATGCTCGTGGAGTACGCGATGCCCCGCTCGCGCAGCCGCGCCTCCGACAGGCCGACCGTCGCGATCTCGGGCGCGGTGAAGATGTTCGCCGCGACCCCCGTGAGCGACAGCGGCCGCACCGCGTCGCCGAGGGCGTGCGCCATCGCGATCCGCCCCTGCGTGGCCGCGACGGACGCCAGCGGCAGCACCCCCGTGCAGTCGCCCGCGGCGTAGACGCCCCGCACCGACGTCCGTGAGACCTTGTCGACCTCGACGTGCCCCGAGGGGGTCAGGCGCACGCCCGCCTCCTCCAGGCCCAGGCCGCGCGTCGTCGGCACCGACCCCACGGCCAGCAGCACGTGCGACCCCTCGACCGTGCGCCCGTCCTCCAGGGTCACCACGACGCCGTCGGCCGTCCGGCGCGCTGACGACGCCCGCGAGCGGCCCATGACGGTCATGCCGCGCTGGGTGAACACGCGCTCGATGAGCTCGGCGGCGTCCGCGTCCTCGCCGGGCAGCACCCGGTCCCGGCTCGACACGAGCACCACGTCGGCGCCCAGCGACGTGTACGCGCCGGCGAACTCCGCGCCGGTGACGCCCGAGCCGACCACGACGAGCCGCTGCGGCAGCTCGTCCAGGTCGTACATCTGCGTCCACGTGAGGATGCGCTCGCCGTCCGGCTGGGCGTCGGGCAGCACGCGGGGCGTCGCCCCCGTGGCGACCAGCACCACGTCCGCCGGCAGCACGCGCTCGTCACCCTCGGCCGTGCGGACCGCGACGTGCTCGGCGTCGAGCAGGCGCCCGTCCCCCGCGACGACCTCGACGCCCTCGCGCTGCAGCCGCGCCCGGATGTCCGCGGACTGCGCCGCCGCGAGAGCCTTGACGCGCGTGTTGACCGCACCCAGGTCGATCGTGTGCCGCAGCGCGTCGCGCACCGCGTCGGCCGTGCCCGTGACGCCCGCGAGCCGGATCCCCAGCTCGGGCGCCCGGTCGGCGATCGTCATCCACTCCGCCGTCGCGATGAGCGTCTTGGACGGCACGACGTCCGTCAGCACCGCGGAACCGCCCAGCCCGCTGCGCTCGACGACGGTGACCTGCGCGCCGAGCCGCCGCGCGACCAGCGCCGCCTCGTACCCGCCGGGGCCGCCGCCCACCACGACCACGCGGCTGACGGGGCGGCCGTCCGACGACGGGCTGACGGTCGAGGCGGCCGCCGCGCGCGCCACCTGGGGCTCGTCCGGGGCGGCGGGTGCGGGCTGCTGCGGGCTGGCGTCGGGGGTGTGCTGGCTCACGCGCCCATCCTGCCCGACCGCGCGCACGTCGGGCGGGCAGGGCGCGGCGGAGCGGGGCCGGTGGAGCAGGGCGGGCGGAGCAGGGCGGGCACGTCCGTCCGGATAGCCTTCGACCATGACCGATCACGCCGCCCCCGAGCTGGACGACCCCACCACCGACCCCTTCGACGTCGCGCGCCTCGCCGCGCAGGTGATCGCCGAGCGCACAGGCGTCGAGCGCCACGACGTCGCCCTCGTGCTGGGCTCGGGCTGGGGCGGGGCCGCCGACCTCATCGGCGAGACCGTCGCGGAGGTCCCGAGCCACGAGATTCCCGGCTTCGCCCGCCCCGCGGTCGTCGGGCACGTCGGCACGCTGCGCTCCATCCGCATCGGCGACACCGGCCGGCACGCGCTCGTGCTGGGCTCGCGCACCCACCTGTACGAGGGCCGCGGCGTGCGTCGCGTCGTGCACGGCGTGCGGACCGCCGCCGCGACCGGCGCCTCCACGGTCGTGCTCACCAACGGCTGCGGCGGCCTGAACCCCGCCTGGGCGCCCGGCACGCCCGTCCTCATCAACGACCACATCAACCTCACGGCGACGTCGCCGCTCGAGGGCGCCACCTTCGTCGACCTCACCGACCTGTACTCGGCCCGGCTGCGCGCGGTCGCTCGCGAGGTCGACGCGAGCCTCGACGAGGGCGTGTACGTGCAGTTCCCCGGCCCGCACTACGAGACGCCGGCCGAGGTGCGGATGGCCGGGGTGCTCGGCGGCGACCTCGTCGGCATGTCGACGACGCTCGAGGCCATCGCCGCCCGGCACGCCGGGCTCGAGGTCCTCGGGGTGTCCCTCGTCACCAACCTCGCCGCGGGCATCGGCACCGAGGCGCTCTCGCACGCCGAGGTCATCGAGGCCGGCCAGGCCGCGGGCCCGCGGATCAGCGACCTGCTCGCCCGCGTCGTCCAGCGGCTCTGACGCCCGCCGGCCCCGCCCCCGCCCCGCGCACCGGGCGACGGGCGGGGCCGGAGCCGTCCCCCGCACGGCCCGTCACGGCCGGCGCCGGCACCGCGCCCGGGTTCGTCGCGGCGCCCGCGCGCCACTAGCGTGGACCCCGTGAGTGCCGACGCGACGCAGACCCCGCAGGACGACGACGCCCCCGGGCGCTGGGACGCGCTGGCGGCGCAGGTCGAGGCGTGGGTCGCCGACGACCCGGACCCGCAGACCGCCGACGAGCTGCGCACCCTGCTCGCCACGGCGCGCCGCACCCCCGACAGCCTCGCGCCCGGGGCCACGCCCGACCCGACGCAGCAGCAGGTCCTCGACGCCGCGTCCCGCGCGCGCGCCGACCTCGCCGACCGGTTCTCCGGCCTGCTGCAGTTCGGCACCGCCGGCCTGCGCGGCGAGCTCGCGGGCGGCCCGCACCGCATGAACCGGGCCGTGGTCATCCGTGCCGCCGCCGGGCTCGCGGACTTCCTGCTCGGCGAGCTCGAGGGACGGACCCCGGCGCCCCGCGTCGTCGTCGGCTACGACGCCCGGCACAACTCCCACCGCTTCGCCCTCGACACCGCCGCCGTCATGACGGCCGTCGGCATCGAGGTGCACCTGCTGCCCGCCCCCCTGCCCACCCCCGTGCTGGCGTTCGCCGTGCGGCACCTGCACGCCGACGCCGGCGTCATGGTCACCGCCTCGCACAACCCGCCGCGCGACAACGGCTACAAGGTCTACCTCGGCGGGCGCGTCGTCACCGACGGCGGCCAGGGCGCGCAGATCGTCCCGCCCACCGACGCCGCCATCGCCGCCGAGATCCACCGCGTCCCGTCCGTCGCGTCGGTGCCCCGCGCCGAGCAGGGCTGGACCGTCCTCGGCCCGGAGATCGTCGAGGAGTACACCCGCACCGCGGTGGCGCTCGCGGCCGACGACACCGCGGCCCGCGAGCGCGCCGCCCGCCTGAAGGTCGTCCTGACCCCGCTGCACGGCGTGGGCGGCGCCGTCGCGCACGACGTGCTCGCGCGTGCCGGCTTCACCGACGTCACGCTCGTGCCCGAGCAGGCCGAGCCGGACCCGGACTTCCCGACGGTCACGTTCCCGAACCCCGAGGAGCCGGGCGCGATGGACCTCGCCCTGGCGCTGGCGTCGGCGACGCGCGCGGACCTCGTGGTCGCGCTCGACCCGGACGCGGACCGCTGCGCCGTCGCGGTCGTCGACACGCGGCACCACGTCAAGGGTGCCCCGCAGTCCCCGCAGGCCGACGGCTGGCGGATGCTGCACGGCGACGAGGTCGGGGCGCTGCTCGGCGCCGACGCCGTGGCCCGGGCCGGCGCCGCCGACCCGGCGACGCTGCCCGCGCACCCCGCGGTCGCCTGCTCCATCGTGTCCTCGCGGCTGCTCGGCAGGATCGCCGCGTCCGCGGGTCTCGGCTTCGCGCCGACGCTGACCGGCTTCAAGTGGATCAGCCGCACCGAGGGCCTGGTGTTCGGGTACGAGGAGGCGCTCGGCTACTGCGTCGACCCCGCGCACGTGCGCGACAAGGACGGCATCTCGGCGGCCGTGCGGGTCGTCGACCTGGCGGCACGGCTCGCCGCGGAGGGGCGCACGCTCGTCGACGCGCTGGACGACCTGGCGCGCGCGCACGGCCTGCACGTGTCCGACCAGGTCTCGGCCCGGTTCACCGACCTGGGCCGCATCGCCTCGACGGTCCAGGCGCTGCGCTCCGCACCGCCGACGTCGCTCGGTGGCTCCGAGGTCGTGCAGGTCGTCGACCTGGCCGCCGGCACCGAGGACGACCGCGACGGCCTGCCGCCCACCGACGGGATCCGCCTGCTCACCGCGGACGGCACGCGCGTCGTCGTGCGCCCGTCCGGCACCGAGCCGAAGGTCAAGTGCTACCTGGAGGTCGTCGTGCCCGTCGCGCCCGACGCCGACCGGCACGCGCTGGACGCGGCGCACCGCACCGCCCGGGCCCGTCTGACGGCCGTCGCCGCCGACGTGCGCGCGACGCTCGGCCTCTAGCAGCCCCGTCTCTCGCAGCACCGCCTCTCGCAGCGCCGGTCGCCAGCAGCGTCGAGCCACCGGCCCCCGCGTGCGGCGGGCCGGTGGCACGGTCCGGGTCAGCCCCGGCGGCTGCAGCTCAGGGACGGCTCGCGCAGGTCGCCGTCGCCGTCCGCGCTGCCCTGGAACGCGAACACCACCGACTCGCCCTCGGGCACCCAGCCGTTCCAGCCGACGTCCTCGGCGCGCAGCGATCCGCCGCTGCTGGTGAGCGTCGCCCCCCAGACCTCGGTCGGGGCGCCCACGCCGTCCGGCTGGGTCCAGGAGACGGCCCAGCCCTCGACACCGTCGGTCGTCGCCGTCACCTTCACCTCGGCCTGGTAGCCGCCCGGCCACCGGTTGGTCACGCGGTAGCGCGCCGTGCAGGCGCCCGCGGGCACCGGTGCGGGCGGCGCCACGTCCTCCGACGTCGGGTCGTCCGACGGCGACGGGGCGTCGGACGAGGGGCTGCCCGTGGGGCTCGGCGTCGGCGAGAGCGTCGGGGTCGGCGTGGGCGTCGGGCTGGGCGTCGGCGTGGCCTGCGGGCTCAGCGCCGTCTCCCCCGCGGTGAAGGGCGTGACCGGGGCGTTCACGTCGGAGTCCTGCCCCGCGGCGTCGCACGTCGCACCCGCCCGGTAGGAGGTGTAGACGCCGGCGTCGCACGTGAAGCCGACGACGGCGTCGCCGCCTACCACGAGGTCGCCGGACAGCCGCGCGGTGCCCTGCACGACCGCGCTGTCACGGACGACGACGGACCCGGTGACCTCGGCGCCGGCCTCGACCCAGGCCCGCCCCTCGAGCCGGACCTCCGCGCCGACGGTCGCCTTCCCGCGCACCACCGCGTCGGGCCCGACCCAGGCCGCCGGGTCCACGCTCGCGTCGTCGTCGACCCATCCGCCGCCGTTCGCGTGCGCGTGCCCGCCCTCGACCACGTCGTGGGTCGTGACGACCTGCGCACCCTCGACGCGCAGCTCGTACGGGAACCGCGGGGTCGCGGCGAACCCCTGGCCGGCCGCCGGCTGGCTGACCTGGCCGGGCGCCGCCACGACGACGAGGTGCACCTGGGAGTCGCCCTCGCGGGGGACCAGCTCGACCTCGCCGTCGGCCGTCTGCGTGACGGGCGAGTAGCGGATCCCGTCGGCGCCGTGGACGACGAACCCGACCGCCCAGGTCGCGTCGGCGGGGGCGGCCTCGACGTGCCCCCGCAGCCGGACGCGCACGGGTGCGCCGACCGCGGCAGGGGCGAGCTCGACCACGTTGTACCCGTAGGCGGCGGGCGCGAAGGCCCCGAGCACGCGGTAGTGCCCGGGGTCGTCGGCGACGGCCTCCAGGGGCGTCGTCAGCCGCGTCCGGAGCACGGGGTCCACGTCGGCCAGGACGGCGCCCGGCCCGCCGGTGCCGGCGACGTCGGCGGCGACGGCCCGCAGGGCGTACTGCGCGACGCGCCCGTTGACGACGGTGCCGCTCGACGAGGTGAGCCGGGCGTAGGCGGCCAGCGGCTGCTCGTCGGGCATCGCCTCGGTCCACAGGCGGCGCACCAGGGACACGTCGTGCTGGCCGGCCAGGTGCTGCAGGAGCAGCCACGAGCCGACGTCCTGCCGGGCGCTGCCCCAGGCGAGCTGGGAGCCGTGCAGCAGGTCGGAGACGTCGGCGTGCTGGCCGGGCACGGCCAGCGAGGCCAGGTACGCGGCGGACGCGGACCAGAAGGTCGCCGCCGAGGGGTCGGTCAGCCCGCGCCCGCCCGCGCCGGAGACGAGCAGGTGCTGCACGACCTCGCCGAACCCGCGGGCGAGCTCCCAGGGGGTGCCGGGGACGACCTCGGCGGGCGGGGTGACCAGGGTCGGGTCCTCGCGCAGCGACGAGGGCTCGGCCTGCACGGTGGGCTCGGGCGGGTCCTCGAGGGAGGACGCGAGGACCTGCGGCGCGACCCGCAGCAGGCCGACGCCGTCGACGACCGCCCCCTGGGTCAGCGCGGGCTCGCCCGCACCGTCCGCGAGGCCCCCGCCGACGGCGTTGAGGACGCCGCTGCCGGCCGCACCGGGGCCCTGCGACCACGTGCCGTCGACGACCACGAGGACCTTGCGCCCGGCCGCCTGACCGCCCTCGGGCTCGAGGCCGAGCACGTCGACGTCGTAGTCGTGCAGCGCCTGGAGCTGGTCGAGCACACGGTCGGGGTCGAACCGGATCTCCTCCGGCGCGTCGAGGGGGTCCTCGCCGGCGAGGTCGCCCCAGGCGAGCGCCACGTCGTCGTCCTCGACGACCGTCGCGTCCTCCCAGACGGCCCGCCAGCCCTCGGGCACGTGCAGGGTCTTCGTCCCGGACGCGGGGAGCCCGATGGCCCCGGCGAGCACGGCGCCGAGCACGAACGGCACGACGAGGACGGCGATCAGGGTGCCGCGACCGATCCGGCCCATCGCGCGTGCGTCTCCTCCTGTGGTGCGCACGCCGTCCGCGGGTCGGGGTGAGGCGGTGCACTGCTGCTCGTCGCCCGCACGGTGCTGGACGACGGTCCACCATCGTGCGCGCGGGTGTGCCGAGTCAACGCCCGCGGGGTGCCGAAGATGTCCCGATCGCCCCCTCCGGGGCGAACTCTCACGCGGCTCTCATCGCACCCGCGGACTGACACGTACCAGCGGCCCGCGGGTGCGACGTCGGTGCGTCAGTAGCCCGCGTCGGCCGTGACGCCCGCGAGCACGGCCGCGGTGCCGGACAGCCCGAGGCGCGTCGCCCCGGCCTCGACCATGGCCAGCGCGTCGGCCGCGGACCGGACCCCGCCCGACGCCTTGACGCCGAGGCGCCCGCCGACGGTCTGCGCCATGAGGCGCACGGCGTGCACCGACGCACCGCCCGCGGGGTGGAACCCCGTGGACGTCTTGACGAAGTCCGCGCCGGCCGCCTCCGCGGCGCGGCACACGGCGACGATCTCCTCGTCGCTCAGCGCCGCCGACTCGATGATGACCTTGAGGACCGTGGGTGCCGGCACCGCGGCACGCACCGCCGCGATGTCCGCCTCCACGTCCGCGAAGCGCCCCTCCTTGGCCGCGCCGACGTCGATGACCATGTCGACCTCGTGCGCGCCGTCGAGGACGGACCGGGCCGCCTCGGCGGCCTTGACCTCGCTGCGGTGCTTGCCCGACGGGAACCCGCACACGGTCGCGACCAGCAGCGCGGGCGCACCGTCGAGGCCCACGGGCACCTCGACGGGCAGGAACGACGGCGAGATGCACACGGAGTAGACCCCGAGCGCGACGCCCTCGGCGATCAGCGCCTCGACGTCCGCGCGGGTGGCCTCCGGCTTGAGCAGGGTGTGGTCGACGTACCGGGCCAGGCCCGCGGCGTCGTGGGGTGCGGTGGTGGTGTCGTCGCTCATGCGCGGTGCCTCCCGGCGTCTGGGCCGGCGGCCGCCGGCAGGATCACGTCGTGGACGAGGCTCTCGCGCTCGTCGTGGTGCACGAACGCGGCGCGGGCGGCCGTGACGGTCGCCTCCACCACGTCCGCGAAGGTCCAGCCGGCCTCGTGCACGAGCAGCGCGAGCTCGCGCGACAGGCTCGTGCCGGACTGCAGGCGGTTGTCCGTGCTGATCGTCACCGCGAAGCCCGCGCGAAGCAGCGGCGTCGCGGGGTGCTCGGCGACGCTCGTCGCCGCGCGGGTCTGCACGTTCGACGACGGGCACATCTCGAGCGTGATGCGCCGGTCGCGGATCCAGTGGGCGAGCCGGCCCAGCCGCCACCCGCCGTCCGGCGTGGCGTGCACGTCGTCGATGACCCGCGCCCCGTGGCCCAGGCGGCACGCGCCCGCGACGTGCACGGCCTCGGCGACCGACGCCAGGCCCGCGTCCTCGCCCGCGTGGACGGTCACGGGCATGCTCGCGTCGCGCAGCACGCGGAACGCCCCCGCCAGCCGCGAGGGTGCGAAGCCCTCCTCCGGCCCGGCGATGTCGAACCCGAGCACGCCGGCGTCGCGGTGCGCGATCGTCAGGGCCGCGATCTCCTCGCCCCGGTCGAGGTGCCGCATGGCGCACAGCAGCGCGCCCGCCCGGATCGTGCGCCCCTCCGCCGCGGCCTCGGCCACGCCCGCCTCGATGCCCTCGCGCACCGCGCCCACGACCTCGTCGAGGGTCATCCCGGCGCGCAGGTGCTGCTCGGGGGCGTACCGCAGCTCGGCGTGCACGACGCCGTCGCGGGCCAGGTCGACCACGGCCTCGCGGGCGACCCGGCGCAGCGCGTCGGCGGTCTGCATGACGGCCACGGTGTGCTCGAACGTGCTGAGGTACTCCACGAGCGAGCCCGAGCTCGCGGCCCGGACGAACCACGCGCCCAGCGCGTCGGGGTCCGTCTCCGGCAGCTCGTGCCCGACCGCCGCGGCGAGCTCGACGACCGTCGCCGGCCGCAGCCCCCCGTCGAGGTGGTCGTGCAGGAGGACCTTCGGCAGCGCGCGGATGCGCGCCTCCAGGTCCTGCCGGTCGCGGACGGTGCCGTCGTGCGGTGCACCCGCGGTGCTCGTGCTCATGGCCTGCTCATCCCTGGTCGTCGTCCTCCTCGAGGGGCTCCTCGGCCGCCTGCTCGGCGACGTCGGCCTCCGCCGCGAGCCCGTCCCGGTCGGCGCGCGCGACACCCGGCCGGTAGTCCTCGGCGTCGACCACGTCGGCGTCGGGCTCGTCCGTCAGCCGTACCGGCTGCTCGGGCTCGACGGGGACCAGCCCTGCGTCGCGCCACGCCTCGGCCCCCGGAACGGTGCTCATGGCTCCTCCTTGTCGTCGGCTGCGGGTCGCCTCCATCGTGGCCCTCCCCCGCCGACGCTGCCAGGCGGCCCCGCGTCCGTGGCCCCACCGGCCGGGGGGTCACGGGCGCCGGGCGCCCGGCGCGGTCCTGCTCAGTCCGCGGCGATCCGCCCCAGCAGCAGGGGGCGGGCGCCCGCGGCGCCGTCCGGCTCGACCACCACGCCGCCGGCGAGGGCGTCGTGCGCGCGCGCGAACCGCTCGGGGGTGTCGGTGTGCAGCGTGAGCAGCGGCTGCCCGGCACGCACCCGGTCACCGGGCTTGACGTGCATCTCGACGCCCGCGCCGGCCTGCACCGGGTCCTCCTTGCGGGCGCGCCCGGCGCCGAGGCGCCACGCGGCCACGCCCACGGCGTACGCGTCGAGCGTCGTCAGCACGCCGTCGGACTCCGCGAGCACCTGCTCGCTCTCGCGCGCGACCGGCAGGGTCGCGTCCGGGTCGCCGCCCTGCGCCGCGATCATGGCCCGCCACCGGTCCATGGCCCGCCCGTCGGCCAGCGCCGCGGCCGGGTCGGCGTCCTGGACGCCCGCCGCGGCGAGCATCTCCTGCGCGAGGGCGACGGTGAGCTCGACGACGTCGGCCGGGCCGCCGCCGGCGAGGACCTCGACGGACTCGCGGACCTCGAGCGCGTTGCCCGCGGTCAGGCCGAGCGGCGTCGACATGTCGGTCAGCAGGGCGATGGTGGTCACGCCCGCGTCGGTGCCGAGCTCGACCATGGTGCGGGCCAGCTCGGTCGCGCGGTCGAGGTCCTTCATGAAGGCGCCCGAGCCGACCTTGACGTCGAGCACCAGCGAGCCGGTGCCCTCGGCGATCTTCTTGCTCATGATCGAGCTCGCGATGAGCGGGATCGCCTCGACGGTGCCGGTGACGTCGCGCAGCGAGTAGAGCTTGCGGTCCGCGGGGGCCAGGCCCGACCCGGCGGCGCAGATGACGGCGCCGACGTCCTCGAGCTGGCGCATCATCTCGTCGTTGGTCAGCGCGGCGCGCCAGCCGGGGATCGACTCGAGCTTGTCGAGCGTGCCGCCGGTGTGGCCGAGGCCGCGGCCGGACAGCTGCGGCACCGCGACGCCGAACACGGCGACGAGGGGCGCGAGCGGCAGCGTGATCTTGTCGCCGACCCCGCCGGTGGAGTGCTTGTCCGACGTCGGGCGCGACAGGCCCGAGAAGTCCATGCGCTCGCCGGACGCGATCATGGCCGCCGTCCAGCGGGCGATCTCCTCGCGGTCCATGCCGTTGAGCAGGATCGCCATGGCCAGGGCGGACATCTGCTCGTCGGCCACCACGCCGCGCGTGTACGCGTCGAGCACCCAGTCGATCTGGGCGTCGGGCAGCCGGCGGCCGTCCCGCTTGGCGACGATGACGTCGACGGCGTCGAAGGGCTCGGTCACTGTGCTTCTCCTCGCTCGACGAGGTCCACCGGCCCGAAGGCGTCGGGCAGGACCTCGTGCATGGGGCGGATGCCCCGGACGGTCTCGACCAGCAGGTCCGGGCCGCCGTGCTCGAAGAGCAGCTGGCGGCACCGGCCGCAGGGGGCGAGCACGTTGCCGTGCCCGTCCACGCACGTGAACGCCACGAGGCGCCCACCACCGGTCACGTGCAGCATCGACACGAGGCTGCACTCGGCGCAGAGCGTCACGCCGTACGACGCGTTCTCCACGTTGCACCCGACGACGACGCGGCCGTCGTCGACGAGCGCGGCGACACCCACGGGGAACCGGGAGTACGGGACGTAGGCCCGGGTCATGACGTCACGGGCGGCGGCCCGCAGGCCGTCCCAGTCGATCTCGACGGGACGGCCCGCGTCCGTACCGGGTGCGGGGGCGCTCACTTGACGTACGGGATGCCCTCGGCCGCGGGGGCGCGCACGCGACCCGCGAAGCCGGCGACAGCCAGGATCGTCACGACGTACGGCACCATCAGCAGGAACTGCGGCGGCACCTCGGACCCCAGGGTGCCCAGGACCGTGCGCAGGTTCTCCGCGAACCCGAACAGCAGGGCCGCGGCGACCGCGCCCTTCGGGCTCCACCGGCCGAGGATGACGGCAGCCAGGGCGATGAAGCCCCGCCCACCCGTCATCTCCTTGCCGAAGGCCAGGCCGGACGCGACCGTGAAGAACGCACCGCCCAGGCCCGCGATCGCGGAGGCGAGCACCGTGGTGCGCACCCGGGTGCGGTTGACGTCGATGCCCACGGTGTCGGCGGCCTTGGGGTGCTCGCCGACGGCCCGCACGCGCAGGCCCCACCGGCTGCGGAACAGGTACACCTGCAACGCGATGACGATGACGTACATGAGGTAGACGAGCAGCGTCTGGCGGAACAGGATCGGCCCGAGCACGGGGATCTGCGAGAGCACCGGGATCGGCAGCTCGGGCAGCTCGGTCCGCGAGTTCCAGGTCGCCGGGTCCTCGGCGAGCACGGTCGAGAACAGGAAGCTCGTCAGGCCGACGACCAGCACGTTGAGCACGACACCGACGATGACCTGGTTGACGTGGTACCGGACCGAGAAGAACACCAGCAGCATGCCGACGAGGGCACCGGCGACCGGGGCCGCGACGAGCCCGAGGTACGCCGACGTGGTGACCGAGCCGATCACGGCGGCGAGGAACGCCCCGGCGAGCAGCTGCCCCTCGATCGCGATGTTGACGATGCCGACGCGCTCGGAGAGCACGCCCGCCAGCGCGCCGAAGATCAGCGGGGTGGCCAGGAACAGGCTGCCCGTCGCGATCGAGGTCAGCGGGATGACGGAGGCGTTGCCCGCGCCGACGAACGTGAGGAACGCCAGCACCAGAGCGACGGCGAAGACGACCGGGAGCCACAGCCCGACCGGCTTCTCGGCCCGCGTGAGCCAGAACGAGAGCGCGGCGAGTGCGACGGCCACGAGGACCAGCACCCAGACGACCGGGGCCGCGGCGAGCGCGAACTGCGGGATCTGGAAGAAGTCGTCCGCGGACGAGAGCCGGAACGTGGTGTCGCCGGCCGGGGTGCGCAGCGGCATCCACAGCAGGGCGAGCAGGGCGACGACGCCGTAGGCGATCGGTGCCTTGTAGCTGGTGCGCGCCTTGACCGCCGCGGCGGGGGCGAGGGTGGGAGCGGCGAGGCTCATGCTGCGGCCTCCACGGCGGAGCGACGGCGCTGGCCCGGGGCGGGCAGCCGGAAGACGGCCCGCACGAGCGGCGGCGCGGCGATGAACAGGACGATGAGCGACTGCAGCACGAGCACGATGTCGATCGGCGTGCCCGTGCGGGTCTGCATGAGGCGCCCGCCGGCGGCGAAGGCGCCGAACAGGATGCCGGCGAGCACGGTGCCGAGCGGCTTGGACCGGCCGAGCAGCGCGACCGTGATCGCGTCGAACCCGATGCTGCCGGCGATCGCCGCCGTGAGGTTGCGCTCGGTGCCCAGCAGCTGCGTGGCGCCGGCCAGACCGGTCAGCGCCCCGGAGACGACCATGACGAGCACGGTGGTCGTGGCGACGGAGATGCCCGCCGTGCGGGCGGCGTGCGGGTTCGACCCGACGGCGCGGAACCGGAAGCCGAGGGTCGACCGCTCCATCAGCCACCAGACACCGGCGGCCGCGGCGAGCGCGAGCACGAAGCCCAGGTGCAGGCGGAACGGCTCCCCGAGCAGGTTCGGCAGCATCGCGGTGTCGGCGACCGGCTTGGCGACCTGCGGCGTCGGCGAGGCGAAGACGCTCGTCGTGATCAGGTACAGCGTGGCGTAGACCGCGATGTAGTTGAGCATGATCGTGACGATCACCTCGTGCGCACCGGTGCGGGCCTTGAGCACGCCGGCGATCGCGGCCCAGACCGCGCCACCGACGGCACCGCCGACCAGGGCGAGGACCAGGTGCAGGCCGATCGGCAGGTTCCAGCTGAAGCCGATCCACGCCGCGAGGACCGCGCCGAGGGTGATCTGGCCCTGCCCGCCGATGTTGAACAGGCCGGCACGGAAGCCGACGCCGACGCCGAGCCCGGCGAGGATCAGGGGGGCCGAGATGGTCAGCGTCTCGGTGAGGGGGCGGATCGCGCGGGCCGGGCTGCTGGCGTCCCAGTCGAAGACCGCACCCTGGAAGAGGGCGACGTACGCGCTGGAGACGCTGGTCCAGATGGCCCCGAGGGTGTCCAGCGGCCGGGCGAAGAAGTACGTCGCGGCCGCCTGCACGTCGGGGTCGGCGAACGCGATGAGCACCCCGCCGAAGAGGAGGGCGAGCACCAGCGCGGCGAACGTCATGAGCCAGGTCGAGGACAGCATGTCCTGCAGCACGGAGCTCTGCGACGGGGCCGCACCCCGGCTCGTGCGGTCCTTCGGCTGCGCCGGCGGCATCGTGCCGGGGTCGCTCATCGCCCCTCCTCCTGGTGCCGGGCGTCCTGGGAGCGCGTCGGCGTGCCCGGGCGGGCCGTGCGCTGGTCGGCCTGGCCGAGCGTGGTGTGGTGGGCGGCGGCCTGCGCGGTAGCCTCCTCGAGCGGGACGCCGGCCATCATCAGGCCGAGCACGTCGCGGTCCGTGCTGCCGGGGACGACCCCGACGACGCGGCCGCGGTACATGACGGCGACCCGGTCGGCGAGCGCCGCGACCTCGTCGAGCTCGGTCGAGACGATGACGACGGCCGTGCCCTTGTCGCGCTCGGCGACGACGCGCTTGTGCACGAACTCGATCGAGCCGACGTCGAGGCCACGGGTGGGCTGGGACGCGACGAGCAGGCGCAGCGGGCGCGACAGCTCGCGGGCCAGCACGACCTTCTGCTGGTTGCCGCCGGAGAGCTGGCCCAGGGTCGAGTCGACGGACGTGGCGCGCACGTCGAACTCGGCGACGCGCTGCTCGGCGTTCTCCCGGAGGAGCTTGCGGTCGATCGCGCCGCGCCGCGAGTACGGCGGGGTGTCGACCAGGTCGAGGACCAGGTTCTCCTGGATGGTGAAGTCGGCGATGACGCCGTCGGTGCTGCGGTCCTCGGGCACGAAGCCCAGGCCCGCGGCGAGGCGGTCGCGCACGGACAGCCCGTCGAGCTCCATGCCGTCGAGCGACACGGAGCCCGAGGTGGGCGTGACGAGCCCGAGCAGCGTCTCGGCGAGCTCGGTCTGCCCGTTGCCCTGCACACCGGCGACGGCCATGATCTCGCCCGCGCGGACCTCGAGGTCCACGCGGTCGACCACGGCGGTGCCCGCGGCGTCGAGGACCGTGAGGTCGTCGACCCGCAGCACGACGCCGCCGGGGCGGGCGGGCGCCTTCTCGACCCCGAGCTGGACGGCACGGCCGACCATGAGGGACGCGAGCTCGGTCTCCGAGGCGGAGGGGTCGGCGGAGCCGACGACCTGGCCACGACGGATGACGGTGATCTTGTCGGCGACCGCGCGCACCTCGCGCAGCTTGTGCGTGATGAAGAGGATCGAGGTGCCCTGCGCACGCAGCTGGCGCATGATCTCGATGAGCTCGTCGGTCTCCTGCGGCGTCAGCACCGCGGTCGGCTCGTCGAGGATGAGCACCTGCGCGTCGCGGGCGAGCGCCTTGATGATCTCGACGCGCTGCTGGACCCCGACGGGCAGGTCCTCGACGGTGGCGTCGGGGTCGACCTCGAACCCGAACCGCTGCGCGACCTCGCGCACGGCGCCGCGGGCGCGGGTGACGTCGATGAGGCCGCCGGCGGCCGTGGGCTCGTGCCCCAGCGCGACGTTCTCGGCGACGGTGAACACGGGCACGAGCATGAAGTGCTGGTGCACCATGCCGATGCCGGCGGCCATGGCCTGCCCGGGGCCGTCGAACTCGACGGCACGGCCGTCCAGCAGGATCTGCCCCTCGTCGGGCGTGTAGAGCCCGTAGAGGGTGTTCATGAGCGTGCTCTTGCCGGCGCCGTTCTCGCCCAGCAACGCATGGATCTGTCCGGGCTCGACGACGAGGTCGATCGAGTCGTTCGCGGTGAACGAGCCGAACCTCTTCGTGATGCCGCGCAGCTCGAGCCTCATCCGACCTGCTTCCTGTCTTCGTTCGTCGTGTGCCCGGCGCCCCCGTCGTCCGCGCACCGCGCGTCCGCCGAGAGCGAACCGTACCCTGCCCCGGACGTCCCGGGCGTGGGCCTCCTCGTGGGCCCTGCACCCCGTGCCGACCGGCCCGTGCGGGCGGCCTGCGGGTGCTCCGTGACGGGCCCGTCACGGACGACGGCCCGGGCGATGCACGCCCGGGCCGTCGTCGTCAGGCCGGTGTCACGGGGAGTTCGGCGACTCGATGACGAGCTCGCCGGACGCGATCTGGGCGTACAGCTCCTCGACGCGCTCGCTGACCTCGGCGGGGATCTCCGCCTCGAAGTCGTGGAACGGGGCGATGCCGACGCCGCCGTTCTCGATCGTGCCGACGTACGGCTCGTTGGTGAAGTTGCCGGCGGACGCCTCGCGGACGACCTCGAACACGGCGTCGCCGATCTGCTTCATCACCGAGGTGAGCATGAGCGAGCCGTACTCGGTGGTGTTGTAGCCGTCGTTGTCGACCCAGATGAGCTTGGTGCCCTCGACGCCCGAGGCGGCGGCCGCCGCACCCAGGCCGACGGGACCGGCGACGGGCATGATGACGTCCGCGCCCTGGTCGATGAAGCCCTGGGCCGTGTTCTGGCCGTTGGCCTGGGTCTCGAAGTCACCGGTGAAGGAGCCGTCCTGGGCCTCCTTGTCCCAGCCGAGCACGCGGACGGACTCGCCCGACTCCTCGTTCCAGGCGGCGACGCCGTCGACGAAGCCGTCCATGAAGATCTGGACCGACGGGATCGGCAGACCGCCGAAGGTGCCGACGACGTCGGACTCCGACATGGCGGCGCCGACGTAGCCCGCGAGGTACGAGGCCTCGGCCGTGTTGAACAGGATCGGCTTGGCGTTGTCGAACTCGAGCGGGTTGAAGTCGTCGTCCGAGAACGTCGAGTCGATGAGCGCGAACTCGACGTCGGGGTTCGCCGTCGCGCCGTCCTCGATCGCCTGCTCGAGCAGGAAGCCGACGCCGATGATCAGCGTGCAGCCGTCCTGGACCAGGCTGTCGATGTTGGGGCCGTAGTCGGAGTCGCCGGAGGACTCGAGCGCGTTGATCTCGATGCCGAGCTCCTCGCCCGCGCGCACCAGGCCCTCGTACCCGGACTGGTTGAACGACTGGTCGTCGTACCCGCCCTGGTCGGAGACCATGCACGCCTTGAAGTCCGAGGCGGTGTCGCCGCCGGCGGTCTCCTCGGCCTCGTCGGGGGCACTGCCGCACGCGGCCAGGGCGAGGGCCACGGCCCCGCCGAGGGCCGCAGCCCGCATCACATTCTTCACGCCGGTTTCTCCACTTCTCGTCGTCGCGCCGGTCGGTCGGTCCGCGGTTCACGGGGTGCGCCGTTGCGCCCCAGGCCTACGTGACCGTCCGGCATGAGCACTGCGGAGACTAGGCACCGTCAGGTCACGGGCGGGTTACCAGAGGGTCTCCGGGCTGGTTCCGTGACCAATCCGCAATCTGGTCCCGCCTGCTGGACGGGTTGTCCGGATCCCGGGACGGCGTGTCCGCCGTCACGCGTGCCGCAGGTCCGCCGGGTCGAGCGGCGCCCGGCCGGCGATCTGGGCGACCCGCGCGAGCAGCAGCGCCCCCGCCTCCACCGCCCGCTCGTCGACCTGGAGGTCGCCCTGGTGGATGTCGAAGGTGCGCCCGCCGGGCGTGCGCGTGCCCAGGCGCGCCATCGCGCCGGGCACCCGCTGCAGGTACCAGGCGAAGTCCTCGCCGCCGAGCGACTGCTCCGTCAGGCGCACCGACTCCGGGCCCAGCACGTCGTGCGCGGCCCGCTCCAGCAGCCCCGTCGCCCCGGCCGTGTTCTGCACCGGCGGCACGCCGCGCGCGTGCTTGACCTCGGCCTCCACGCCCAGCGGCCGCACGACGTCCAGGACCGCCTGCTCGAAGACCTGCGACGCGTGCTCCCACGCCCGCTCGTCCAGGCAGCGCAGCGTGCCCATGACGGCGCCGGTCGACGGGATCGCGTTGTGCGCCTTGCCCGCGTGCACCGCGCCCCACGTGAGGTTCACGCCGCTGCGCGGGTCGAGGCGCCGCCCGAGCACCGCGGGCACCTGCGTGATGACCTGCCCGAGCGCGAACACCACGTCGCCGGTCAGGTGCGGGCGCGAGGTGTGCCCGCCGTCGCCGGTCAGCGTCACGTGCACCTCGTCCGACGCCGACGTGATCGGGCCGATCCGCGTGCCGAGCAGCCCGACGTCGAGCTTGGGGTCGCAGTGCACCGCGAAGATCTGCCCGATGCCGTCCATGCCGCCGGCCGCGATGACGTCGATCGAGCCGCCCGGCTGCACCTCCTCGGCCGGCTGCAGCACCAGCCGCACGCCGGCGTCGAGCCGCCCGCGGCGGTGCAGCTCGGCCAGCGCGAGGCCGGCACCGAGCACCGCGGTGGTGTGCACGTCGTGGCCGCAGGCGTGCGCCACGCCCCGCGAGCGCGACGCCCAGGGCAGCCGGCACGAGTCGGGCACGGGCAGGGCGTCGAGGTCGGCACGCAGGGCGACCCGGCGCACGCCGTTCGCGCCGACCGCGGGACCGATGTCGCACCACAGGCCGGAGGTCGGCAGCACGTGCGGCTCGAGCCCCGCGGCGCGCAGCCGGTCGGCGACCACGCGGGTGGTGCGCTCCTCGGTGCGCGCGAGCTCGGGGTGCGCGTGCAGGTCGCGGCGGATCTCGACGAGCTCGGCCCGCAGCGCGGCCACGACCTGCGCGAGCTCGACCGCCTCGTCCCCGGTGGGCACCGCCCCGAGCGAGCTCAGCGGGGGCACGTCCGCGGCCGCCGGTGCGGCCGCCGCGCCACCTCCCCGGTGGTCGTCGACGAGGTCAGGGGTCACGGCGGGCAGGTCGGGCACCGTTCGAGGGTAGCCCCGCCCCGCACGTCAGAGCAGGTCGTCCCGGCCCCTGGCGCGCCAGCCGTCGACGGCGGCCTTCACCTGCTGCGCGTACGCACGGCTGGTGACCAGCACCCCGTCGGGGGTGTCGACGACCACGGCGTCGGGCAGCCCGACGACGCTCACGGGCCGACCGCGGGTGACGACGAGCGCACCGTCGGCGTCGACGCGCAGGACGTCGGCGTCGTCCCCGAGCGTCGTGGGGCGCCCGTCGGCCGCGAGCAGCCCGGCGAGCGAGGCGAAGTCGCCGACGTCGTCCCAGCCGAACGTGCCGGGGACGACAGCCACGCCGCCGGCGGCCGCCACCGGCTCGGCGATGGCGTGGTCGATCGCGATCCTGGTCAGGCCGGGCCACGTGCCGGCGAGCCGGGCGTCGCGGTCGGGGCCGTCCCACGCGGCGGCGATCGTGCGCAGGCCGTCGTGCAGGGCGGGCATCCGGGCCGCGAGGTGGTCGAGCAGGACCTGCGCGCGGACCACGAACATGCCGGCGTTCCAGCTGTAGGCGCCGGTCGCGAGGTACTCGGCGGCGGTCTGCGCGTCGGGCTTCTCGGTGAAGCCGAGCACGTGCCGGGCCGAGGGTGCGCCGTCGACGCCCAGGTCGTCGCCCGCACGCACGTAGCCGAACGCCGTCGACGGCTCGGTCGCGGCGATCCCGACGGTGACGACGTAGCCCTCGCGGGCCGCGGCGACGGCCTCGCGGACCGTCCGCTCGAACAGGTCGGCCCCGGTGACCACGTGGTCGGCCGCGAACGAGCCGAGGACGACGTCGGGCCCGTGCCGCTCCAGCAGCACGGCGGCGGCCAGGCCGATGGCGGCCATGGAGTCGCGCGGGCTGGGCTCAGCGAGCACCTGCGCGGCGCCGAGCTCGGGGAGCTGCTCCGCCACGGCGGCGGCGTGCCGGGTGCCCGTGACCACGAGCACCCGGTCGTGCCCCGTCAGGGGGGCGAGGCGGTCGACGGTGGCCTGGAGCATCGTGCGACCGGTGCCGGTGAGGTCGAGCAGGAACTTGGGGCGGCCGGCCCGCGAGAGCGGCCACAGCCGGGTGCCGGCGCCGCCGGCGGGGACGACGGCGTGGAAGTCGGCGAGGGCGCCGTCGGCGGCGTGGGTCGCGGGCATGGCGACACCGTAGCGGCGGCCGCACCCCTGCGACCGCACGGTCCCGGCGGTCACGACCATCGGGGCCCTCTGTGGCCTTCGTCACATCCGCACCCGGCCGTGCCCCGGTCGGCGGCCCGCGCGGGCCAGGCGCCGCGACGTGTCACTACAGTGAGGGTCACCCAGGACATCGCCGTCCACACACTCGCCACAGGAGGCCCCCCACCGTGTCCTCAGCGCCCACCGCGCCAGCGCGGCCGGCCGGAACGCTCTACCGCGGGCGCGAAGGCATGTGGTCGTGGGTCGCGCACCGCGTCACCGGCTTCGCGATCTTCTTCTTCCTGCTCGTGCACGTGCTCGACACGTCGCTCGTGCGCGTCTCCCCGGAGGCGTACAACGCCGTCATCGGCACCTACAAGAACCCGATCATGGGCCTCGGCGAGGCAGGCCTCGTCGCCGCCGTCGTGTTCCACGCGTTCAACGGGGTCCGCATCATCCTGGTCGACTTCTGGGCCAAGGGACCGCGCTACCAGCGGGTCATGCTCTGGGTCGTCCTCGGCCTGCTCGTGGTGACCATGGCCGGCTTCCTCCCCCGCCACCTCATGCACGTGTTCGGAGGCGAGTGATGCGCACCATCGCCGACCCCAAGGCCCCGCGGCCCTCGCGCCCGGGCCCGACCCGCCGCACCACCAGCGGCAACACCGAGCTGTACGGCTGGATCTTCATGCGCGCCTCGGGCGTGATCCTCGTCGTGCTGATCTTCGGGCACCTGTTCGTCAACCTCATGGTCGGCGACGGCATCTCGGCGATCGACTTCGGCTTCGTCGCCGGCAAGTGGGCCTCGCCGTTCTGGCAGATCTGGGACCTGCTCATGCTGTGGCTCGCGATGATCCACGGCACCAACGGCGTGCGCACGATCATCAACGACTACGCGGAGAAGGACAGCACGCGCCTCGTGCTCACGGGCGCGCTCTTCTTCGCCTCGATGGTCGTCATCGTGCTCGGGACCCTCGTGATCTTCACGTTCGACCCGTGCCCCCCGAACAGCCCGGCCGACCTGCTGCCGTCGTTCTGCACCGCGTGAGCGCGCACCCCCCGAGCCCCGTGCCGCGTCCCTGACGCCCCACCCCCGAAGGAAGGCATCGCCCCCGATGCAGACCCACCAGTACGACGTCGTGATCGTCGGCGCGGGCGGCGCCGGCATGCGCGCGGCCCTCGAGTCCTCGACGCGCGTCCGCACCGCCGTCATCTCCAAGCTCTACCCCACGCGCTCCCACACCGGCGCGGCGCAGGGCGGCATGTGCGCCGCCCTCGCCAACGTCGAGGAGGACAACTGGGAGTGGCACACCTTCGACACGGTCAAGGGCGGCGACTACCTCGTCGACCAGGACGCCGCCGAGGTGATGGCCAAGGAGGCGATCGAGGCCGTCCTCGACCTGGAGAAGATGGGCCTGCCGTTCAACCGCACGCCCGAGGGCCGGATCGACCAGCGCCGGTTCGGCGGCCACACGCGCAACCACGGCGAGGCCGCCGTGCGCCGCTCGTGCTACGCCGCGGACCGCACCGGCCACATGATCCTGCAGACGCTCTACCAGCAGTGCGTGAAGAACGACGTCGAGTTCTTCAACGAGTTCTACGTCCTCGACCTGCTCGTCGACCACGACCTGGCCGCCGCCGACGTCCCCGAGGGCGAGGCCGTCAACGTCTCCGGCGTCGTCGCGTACGAGCTCGCCACCGGCGAGATCCACGTGTTCCAGGCCAAGTCGGTGGTGCTCGCCACCGGCGGCGCGGGCAAGATCTACAAGACGACGTCGAACGCGCACACCCTCACCGGCGACGGCATGGCGCTGGCGTACCGGCGCGGCATCCCGCTCGAGGACATGGAGTTCTTCCAGTTCCACCCGACCGGCCTCGCGGGCCTCGGGATCCTGCTGTCGGAGGCCGCGCGCGGCGAGGGCGGGATCCTCCGCAACGGCGACGGCGAGCGCTTCATGGAGCGGTACGCCCCCACCATCAAGGACCTCGCACCGCGCGACATCGTCGCCCGGTCGATGGCCAACGAGGTCCGCGAGGGCCGCGGCGCGGGACCGAACAAGGACTACGTCCTGCTCGACCTCACGCACCTGGAGCCCGCCCACATCGACGCCAAGCTCCCGGACATCACGGAGTTCGCGCGCACGTACCTCGGCATCGAGCCCTACACCGAGCCCGTGCCCGTGTACCCCACGGCGCACTACGCGATGGGCGGCATCCCGACGAACATCGAGGGCGAGGTCCTGCGCAACTCGACCGACGTGATCCGCGGCCTGTACGCCGCGGGCGAGGTCGCCTGCGTCTCGGTGCACGGTTCCAACCGCCTCGGCACCAACTCGCTGCTCGACATCAACGTCTTCGGCAAGCGCTCCGGGCGGGCCGCGGCGGCCTACGCGGCCACCGCGTCGTTCGTGGACCTGCCCGAGCAGCCGGCGGCGGACGTCGTGGCCGGGCTCGAGGAGATCCGGACCCGGGCCGACGGCGAGCGCGTGGCGGACATCCGCCGCGAGCTGCAGGAGACCATGGACGCCAACGCCCAGGTCTTCCGCACCGAGCAGACCCTGCAGACCTCGCTCGACGCGATCCGGGCGCTGCAGAAGCGGTTCCGGGCGGTGAGCGTGCAGGACAAGTCGCGCACGTTCAACACCGACCTGCTCGAGGCCGTCGAGCTGGGCTTCCTGCTCGACATCGCCGAGACCGTCGTCGTCGGGGCGCTCAACCGGCGCGAGTCGCGCGGCGGGCACTTCCGCGAGGACTTCCCCGACCGCGACGACGCGCAGTTCATGCACCACACGATGGCCTACCGCCGCCCGCAGTCCTCCACGGCGGCCGCGGACCCCGGCAGCGCGTTCTCCCACGTGGAGGAGTTCGACGGCTACCGGCTCGTCCTGGGCTCCAAGCCCGTGACCGTGACCCGCTACCAGCCGATGGAGCGCAAGTACTGATGACCACCACCGTCGACGCACCCGAGGCGAAGGTCGGCGCCGTGCCGTCCTTCCAGGTCACGCTCAAGGTCCGCCGGTTCCTGCCCGCGGACGAGGACCTGCCGACGTTCGGCGAGGCCTTCACGGCCGAGCCCCGGTGGGACGAGTTCACGGTCACCGTGCACGGCACGGACCGCGTCCTCGACGCCCTGCACAAGATCAAGTGGGACCAGGACGGCTCGCTGACGTTCCGCCGCTCCTGCGCGCACGGGATCTGCGGGTCGGACGCCATGCGCATCAACGGGCGCAACCGGCTGGCCTGCAAGACTCTGCTCAAGGACCTCGACCCGTCCAAGCCGATCACCGTCGAGCCCATCAAGGGCCTGCCGGTGATCAAGGACCTCGTGGTCGACATGGAGCCGTTCTTCGCGTCGTACCGCGAGATCATGCCGTTCCTCATCACCACCGGCACCGAGCCGACGAAGGAGCGCCTGCAGTCGGCGGCGCAGCGCGAGCGGTTCGACGACACGACCAAGTGCATCCTGTGCGCCGCGTGCACGTCGTCGTGCCCGGTGTTCTGGACCGACGGGCAGTACTTCGGCCCGGCAGCGATCGTCAACGCGCACCGGTTCATCTTCGACAGCCGTGACGAGGGCGGCGCGCAGCGCCTGGAGATCCTCAACGACAAGGAGGGCGTGTGGCGCTGCCGCACGACCTTCAACTGCACCGAGGCCTGCCCGCGCGGCATCGAGGTCACCAAGGCGATCCAGGAGGTCAAGCGCGCGATGATCACGCGCGCCTTCTGACCTTCACGACGGCGGCGTCCCGGGCTCCGGCCCGTGGCGCCGCCGTCGTCGTCCCCGGCCGTGCCCGGCGACGTCCCGGCGCGGGCCGCCCGGCGCGTCAGGCAGCCGCGTCGTCGCCCTGCGGGTCGACGTACGGCGGGTCGGCCGTCCAGGCGGCGGCGAGCAGCACGACGCGGGCGATGAGGTTGATCCACAGCAGCAGCACCACGATCGCGGCGAACGAGCCGAGGACCGGGTTGCCCTCGACCGACCCGGACACCGCCGACGTGCCGAGCAGGCGCACGACCCCAAGCCCCGCGCCCGCGAGGCACGCGCCGACCAGCAGGTCGCGGCGCGGCGGGTCCTGACCGGCGAGGACCCGGACCACGAGGACGAACACCGCGGCGTCCACCACGAAGGCGACGAGCACACCCACGCCCTGCAGCACCACCGTCGACGCCGCCGACCAGCCCGCCGCGTCGAGCACCCAGCCCGTCACGGCGGTCGCCACGATGCCCAGGACCGCCGACAGCAGCACCGCCACCCCGAGCCCGACGAACCCGGCCAGCTCGCGCGCCTTGCCGATCACCGCGCCGCCGACGACGGGTGCGTCGAACATCGCCCGGACCGCCCGCCGCAGCGCCGAGACGGCCGAGATCGCGCTGACGAGCAGGACGACCACCGCGACGACCCCGGCGACGCTCAGGCCCGTCGACATGACGAGCGTGTCCGGCGAGATCAGCCCGTCCTCGTCCGGCGTCGTGAGCAGCCCGGGCAGGGCGTCGGCGACCGTGTCGAGGACGGTCGCGCGCAGCTCGGCGTTGCCGCCGAGGACGGCCATGAACACCGTCCAGCCGATGGTCAGCCCCGCGAACACCGAGAACAGGCTCGCGTAGGCGATGCCGCCGGTGAGCACGGGCCCGCCGCCTTGGCCGAACCGGGTCAGCGCCCGGGCCGCCCGGGTGTGCTGCCACCGGTCCAGCAGCGCCTTCGCCCGCTCGACGGGCGTCCGCGACGGCTGCTCCGGCACCGGGTCGGGCGCCGCGGACGCCGCCCGGACGTGCGCGCCGCCGGCCCCCGCGGGCGGGGCGGCGACGGACGGGCCGGGGTCGGGCGCACGGGTCATGCGCCCGAATCTAGGTGCGGGTCAGCGGGGCGGCATCCCGGGCACGACGGCCCCGGCGCCTGCCGGGGCGTCGGCAGCGGACACCCCGTGCGGTGCGCCTGGCACCGCGTCCTCGGGCGGCGCATCGGGGCACAGCACCGGCTCCCCCGTGCCGAGCAGGAACGTCCGGACGGGCTGCCAGGCGGTCCCGTCGTGCACGAACCGGAAGAGCCGGTCCACCTCGAACCGGACGTCGACGTCGCCGGCCGCGGCCTGCGCGGCGTCCAGGGCCCCGTCGCCGACGTCGTGGGCGACGGTGACGTGCGGGTGGAACGGGAACCGCGCCGGCACGTCGAGCGGCCCGGAGCGCAGGTCCGCCTCGAGCGCGGCGCACGCGTCGGCACCGTCGGCCAGGGCGACGAAGACCACCGGGGACACCGGCCGGAACGTGCCCGTGCCGCGCAGGTGCACGCCGAACGGCCGGTGCGCACCCGCGACCCGGGACAGGTGCGCGTCGACCGCCCGGACGTCGGGCACGCACGTCGGCCCGACGAGCGTGACGTGCGGCGGGATGTCGGCCTCCGGGTCGCCTGCGGCCGCACGCACGGCCCGCAGCCGCGACGCCAGCGGCTCGGGCACGGCGACGACGACGCCGACGAGCGCCTCGCCGGTGCCGCACCCCGGCAGCATCACGACCGCGGACGCCGCGGCAGGAGCCCGGAGCGGTCGTAGAGGCGCTCGAGGGTGGGGACCGCGAGCGCCCGGGCCCGCTCGGCGCCCTCGGCGAGGACGTCGTCGAGGGCCGTCGGGTCGGCCAGGTAGTGGTGCACGCGCTCCTGGAAGGGCGTGAGGAAGCCCACGACCACCTCGGCGAGGTCCTTCTTCAGGTCGCCGTAGCCCTTGCCCGCGTAGTCGGCCTCCAGGGCCGCGACCGGGCGGTCCGTGAGGGCCGAGAGGATCGTCAGCAGGTTCGAGACGCCGGGCTTGGCGACCGGGTCGTAGCGGATCTCCCGCTCGGCGTCGGTGACCGCGGAGCGGATCCGCTTGGCCACGACCTTCGGGTCGTCGAGGAGCTCGATGAGGCCGTTCGGGCTCTCGGCGGACTTGCTCATCTTCGCCGTCGGGTCCTGCAGGTCGAAGATCTTGGCGGTCGCCTTGACGATGTGGGCCTCGGGGACGACGGCCGTGCCGGCGCCGAACCGGGCGTTCATCCGCTGCGCGAGGTCGCGGGTCAGCTCGAGGTGCTGGCGCTGGTCCTCGCCGACGGGGACGAGCGTGGTGTCGTACAGCAGGATGTCCGCCGCCATGAGCACCGGGTACGTGAACAGGCCGACGGTCGTGCCCTCGGTGCCCTGCTTGGCGGACTTGTCCTTGAACTGCGTCATCCGCGACGCCTCGCCGAAGCCCGTGTGGCACGACAGCAGCCACGCGAGCTCCGCGTGCTCGGGCACGTGCGACTGGACGAACAGGATCGAGCGCGCCGGGTCGACGCCCGCGGCGAGGTACTGCGCGGCGGTGCGGCGGGTGCGCTCGCGCAGCACGGCCGGGTCGGGGCCGACCGTGAGGGCGTGCAGGTCGACGACGCAGTAGATCGCGTCGTGGACCTCCTGCAGCGCGACCCACTGCGTGAGGGCACCCAGGTAGTTGCCGAGCTGCAGCGAGTCCGACGTCGGCTGCATGCCCGAGAAGATGCGTCCCCGGCCCGACGTCGTGGCGGACGGCTGCGCGGCGGGCAGCTCCTGGGTCATGCGGGCCTCCTCGTGCGGACCGGTGCGGTCCGGTGCGGTGCGGTGCGCGGGTGTGCGCGGGGGTCGGCGGCGGCGCGGCGGGACCACGGTGCGCGAGCACCGCCGGGTCGCCCTCGCCGGTGCGGTCAGGTCGCCTCGTCGTCGTACGGGGCCGGGGCGTCGTCGCGGACCGTGGCGCGGGCACCGGCGGTCGCGGCACCGGTGGCGGCCGTCGCGGCGGCACGGCCGGGGCGGGGCACCGACGGGCGGGAGCGGGTGGGAGCGGTGTCCTCGAGGAGCGCGTCGCGCACGATGCGGCGGGGGTCGTAGCGGCGGGGGTCGAGGGCCGCCCAGTCGACGTCGGCGGCGGTGTCGCCGAGCTCGTCGTCGATCCGGGAGCGCGCGTCGCGGGCGACGTCACGCAGGCGACGCACCCAGCCGGCCAGCTGCTCGGCGTACGCCGGCAGCCGCTCCGGCCCGACGACCAGCGCGGCGACGAGGAGCAGCACGAGCAGCTCGCCACCGTTGATCCCGAACACGCGCCAAGGTTACCCCCGGGCGCACCCGCCCGGACCGGGGCCCGCCGGGCGCGCGCGTCCCCGCCCGGCGCGTCCGGCGCGGCACGCGGCACGACGCAGCGCACGGGCTCCCGCGCACCTACTGCGCGGAGCGCTCCCGGAGCTCGACGCGCACGTCGCGCTCGTCCTCGCCCGTCCGCACGCGCAGCACGACCGTGTCGCCCGGCTCGCGCGCACGGATCGCGACGATGAGCTCGGCCGGGGCCGTGACAGGCCGCCCGTCGATCGCGAGGATCACGTCGCCGCGGCGCACGCCCGCGAGGTCCGCCGGTCCCCCGGCGACGACCGCCTCGGTGTCGGGCGGGTCCTCGACGTACACCTGCACGCCCTCGCCGGAGTACCGCTCGTCGAGCAGCACGCCGATCACCGGGTACGTCGCCGCACCGGTCTCGATGAGCTGCTCCGCGGTGCGGCGGGCCTGGTTCGACGGGATCGCGAACCCCAGCCCGATGCTCCCCGACGCGCCGGACAGTCGGCCCGGCGGCTGGGCGATCGCGGAGTTGATGCCCACGACCTCGCCCGCCGCGTTGACCAGCGGCCCGCCCGAGTTGCCGGGGTTGATCGCCGCGTCGGTCTGGATGGCGTTGATGAACGCCTGCGAGGTGTCGTCACCGGCGACCACGGGCCGGTTGAGCGCGCTGACGATGCCCGTGGTGACGGTGCCGACGAGCCCGAGGGGCGCACCGATCGCGACGACCGGGTCGCCCACGACGATCGCGTCGGAGTCGCCGAGCGCGAGCGGGACGAGGCCGGTGACGTCGATCTTGAGGACGGCGAGGTCGTACTCGGCCGTCGCCCCGACGACGCGCGCCGCGTGCTCGGACCCGTCGGAGAGCAGGACCACGACCTCGTCGTCGCCCGCGCCGGACACGACGTGGTTGTTGGTCAGCACGTACCCGTCCTGGCGCAGCACGAACCCGGAGCCGGAGCCGACACCGTCGGCCGTCTCCACCTCGATGGAGACCACGGACGGCAGCACGCCGGCGGCGACGCCCGCGACGGACCCCGGGGACCGGTCGACGGGCTGCGCCGACGTGCCCGCCGTCGGCAGGCCCGCGTCGGGGATCCGGTCGTCGGACGCGGACCGGGCGCCGAGCACGCCGCCGGCGAACCCCGCACCGAGCGAGGCGAGCACGATCGGCACGACCCACGCGACCGACAGGTGCCGGCGCCGTCGTCGCCGCACGGGTGCACGCACCGGCACGTCCGGCGCCGTGGGCGGGACCGCGACCGGCACCGGGCCGGCCGTCGGCACCGGCGTGGCGGCCGGCCGCTGCTCGGCCGTCTGCGTCGGACCGTCCGGCGGGAGGAGCGCGTCGGCCGCCGGGGGCACCGGGCCGCCGGGACCGGACGCGACCCCGGGGGGCGACGTGTCCGGACGGACCTGGCGGGGCGTGGCGTCGCCCGGGCCCGCGGCCGCGCCGGCGTCTGGCTCGTCGTCGCTCGACGGGCGGTACGCGGACGGCGGGGCGAAGAGCGGCGGGGGCGGCGGCCCGCCGGCCGGGCCGACGGCGTTCGGGTCCGCGGCGTTCGGGTCCTGCGTCACCGGTCTCCCCACGCACCCGTCACGGTCTGCCAGCCACGGCCGATGCGGCCGGGCACGGTGTCGTCGTACTCCCCGGTGCCGAAGGCGGCCACGACCGCGGCCACCTCGTCCTCCCCGGCCGTCGAGACGACCTGCACGACCGTGCCGTCGGCCTGCCACACGCCCTGCCAGGGCTCGTAGGACAGCACGTGCACGTCGCGCCCGCCGACGGTCTCGACGGGGACGCCGGCGAGGGCCGACGCGTCCAGCACACCCTGCTGCTCGGTCACGACCACGGTGCCCCCCGGGCCGACGAGGTCGACCTCGAGGACCTCGGCGTCGTCACCCGTCCAGCGCACGGCGGAGACGTCCCAGCCGCGTGGCAGCCCGGTCGGCAGGGCCCAGCCCTGCGCGGACAGCCGGCTGACCGCGGTCTGCGTGAGCGCCTGCCCGGGCTCGGCGGTGCGGTCGGCCTCGGCGAGCAGCCCCAGCGCCAGCGCCGGGCTCGTCGTCGGCTGGACGACCGGTCGCGCCCCGAGCACGAAGAGCATCGCCGCGACCGCGCCGACACCGGCGACGGACCCGGCGACCAGCCGCACCGGGCTGCGGCGCGAGACCACGTCGCCGCGCAGCGTCCCGGCCACGCGCGGCAGGGCGTGGGCGCGCACGTGGTGGCCTGCGAGCGGCACCGCGAACGGGTCCCGCGCCGTCGGGGGCGGGACCGGGCGGCACGAGCCGCCCAACGACAGCAGCCGCGCGGTGAGGTCCTCGGTGGGCTGCACCGGGTCCGCCCCGGCCAGAGCCCGCCGGGCGGCCCGGGCGGCCTCGAGCTCGTCGGCGCACTGGCGGCAGACCGCCACGTGCGCGAACGCGCGCTCGGTCGCGGCCGGGTCCAGCTGGCCGTCGACGAGCGCGCTGATCCACGAGCCCAGGTGCGTCACCCGCCCACCTCCGCGGCGACGGGCACCGGGGAGCCCGGGTCGGGGGCGGCGGCGAGCGCGGCGGGCGACCGGTGCGCGAGCGACTCGCGCAGGCGTGCCCGCGCGCGGTGGATGCGGGAGCGCACGGTGCCGAGCTTGATGCCCAGCGTCACGGCGATCTCCTCGTACGACAGCCCCTCGATGTCGCACAGCACGACCGCGGCGCGGTACTCCGGCGGCAGCTCGTCGAGGGCGCGCTGGACGTCGTGGTCGAGGTTGCCGGCCTCGAACGCCCGCTCGGGCGTGCTCAGCGCGTCGGGCGAGGACCAGCGCTCGGTGTCGTCGCCGATGGACTCGATCCGCACGCGCTGACGGCGGCGGGCACCGTCGAGGAACAGGTTCGTGGTGATGCGGTGCAGCCAGCCCTCGAAGGTGCCGGGGCTGTAGGTGTGCAGCGAGCGGAACACGCGGACGAACGTCTCCTGCGTGAGGTCCTCGGCGTCGTGCCGGTTGCCCGTCAGCCGGTACGCGAGGCGGTACACGCGTGCGGAGTGCTCGCGGACGATCTCCTCCCACGACGGTGCCTGCCACTCGGTGGTGGGCGGCTGGGTCATCGGTGCGTGCTCTCCTCGTCTCGTGCACGGTGCGCGTGCGCGCCCCGTGCGCGTCCAGTCTCGCACCGCCGCGCGGACGGCTCGACCTGACGCACGTCCGGCTCAACGCACCGGCACGGCCCGGCGTTCCCCGGGGCTGCGGGTGGGCGGCGATACGCTGGCCCCGGCGTGCCAGGCGGTCCGCCCGGCACGCCGCCGACGCACGGGGGACCCCTGGGAGGTCGTCATCTCCACCGACAAGGCCCAGAGCTGGGTCTACTGCGAGGAGTTCCTCACCGAGGACGACGTGCTCCTCGACGCGCGCGAGCGCGCGTCGCACCTGGGCTGCACGCCCGTCCTGCCGGGCACGGGGGCCGCGCTGAGCGTCCTGGCCGCGGCCGCGCAGGCCCGGGCGGTCGTCGAGATCGGCACGGGCGCGGGCGTGAGCTCGCTGTACCTGCTGCGCGGCATGCCCGCCGACGGCGTGCTCACCACGATCGACGTCGAGCTCGAGCACCAGCGGGCCGCGAAGGAGGCGTTCGTGGCCGAGCGGGTCCGCCCGACGCGCACGCGCGCGATCTCGGGGCGCGCGCTCGACGTGCTGCCGCGCCTGACCGACGGCGGCTACGACATGGTGTTCGTCGACGCGGACGCCGACGGGTACCCCGGGTACGTCGAGGAGGCCGTCCGGCTGCTGCGTCCCGGCGGGGTGCTCGCGGTCGACGACGCGCTGTGGCACGACCGGGTGGCGGACCCGGCCCGCCGGGACGAGGCGACGACGACCATCCGCGACGTGGGCCGCCAGGTCCGCGCCGACGACCGGCTGATCCCGGCGCTGCTGCCGACCGGGGACGGGCTGCTCGTCGCCGCCCGACGCTGACCGAGCCTCGCTGACCGAGCCTCGCGCTGACCGCGCGGCGGCACCGCACCCGGACCGGGCACGGTGCCGCCGCGGTGCGTCAGGCCTCGAGGTGGTCGAGGTAGTCCAGCAGGAGGCGCGCGCCGTAGCCGGTCGCGCCCTCGGTGACCTCGTGCTTGTCGGACGTCGAGCGCGCCGGCCCGGCGACGTCGAGGTGCGCCCAGGCCCGCGTGCCGACGAACCGGCGCAGGAACAGGGCGGCCGTGATCGAGCCACCGCCGATCGCGCGGTCCGACGGCACGTGCCGCAGGTCCGCGACGGACGAGCGGACGGCGTCCTCGTAGTCGTCGACGAGCGGCATGTGCCACGCGGCCTCGCCGCTGCGTCCCGCGGCGGCGAGCAGGGCGGCCACCGTGTCGTCGTCGGTGCCGTAGAGCGCGGCGTGCTGCTTGCCCAGGCCGAGGCTCGCGGCACCGGTGAGGGTCGCGACGTCGACGAGGACGTCGGGGTCGAGGGTCGCGTCGGCCCAGGCGAGGGCGTCGGCGAGCACGAGGCGTCCCTCGGCGTCGGTGTTCGCGATCTCGACCGTCGTGCCGCCGTGCAGCGTGAGCACGTCGCCCGGGCGGTACGACGCGGCACCGACGTGGTTCTCGGCGAGCGGCAGCACGGCCGTCACGCGGTGCGCGCAGCCCAGGGCGGCCGCACCGAGCACGGTCGCGAGCGCCACCGCGGCGCCCGCCATGTCGGTCTTCATCGGCACCATGGCCTCGCGCGGCTTGATGCTCAGGCCGCCGGTGTCGTAGGTGATGCCCTTGCCGACGACGACGACGTGCCGGCCGGTCGTCTGCGACGGCGTGTACGTGAGCCGCACGAGGCGCGGGGGCGACGCCGAGCCCGCGCCGACGGCCAGGATGCCGCCGAACCCGCCGGCGGCGAGCTCGCGCGGTCCGAGCACCTCGACGTCGAGGCCGGCCGCGGCGCCCAGGCGTCGGGCGTGGTCGGCGACCCACTCGGGGTTCTTGGTGCTCGACGGGGTGTTGGTCAGGTCGCGCACGAGCCACGTCGCGGACGCCGCGGTGCGGGCGGCGGCGACGGCGGCCTCGACGCGCGGCCCGTCCCGGCCGAGCAGCACGAGGTCGGCCGGTGCGGGCGCAGCGGGGGCCGTGCCCGTGCGTGGCGTCGTGTAGGCCGCGAGGAGGTACCCCTCCGTGACGGCCCGGGCCGCGTCGGCAGCGCCCGACGCGTCGTGGTGGGTCTGCGCGCCGACCGTCGTGGCCACGACGCCGAGTCCGCGGGTGGCACGGGCCAGCGCGGCGCCCGCACGGCGCAGGGCGGTCGGGCTCTCGTCGCCGACGCCGACGAGCACCAGGCGCGGGGGCAGGCCGGACCACGGCAGCACGACCGAGGAGCCGACGGGCCGCGGCAGGTGCACGGTGAAGGCCTCGCCGGCGGCACCGGTCAGGCCTGCCCGCTCGGCGAGCTCGGCGAGGTCGATCCCGTAGCGGGCGGCCGCCTGCGGCGTCCCCGACCGCGGGGCGAGCGCGTCGTCCCCCTCGCGCCCGGGGGCCACCTGCACCGCGACCGCGTCGACCGTCCCGTCGGTGAGGAGGGGTGAGTCGTCGACGGCGCCGCCGTGCGGCGTCACCTCGGGCAGGTCGCGCGGCAGCGGGTCGGTGCGCGGGGCGTCGGTCCGACGCCCCGCGGCACGCCCGGGCCCGGTGGTCCGTGGGCTCATCGGAGGTCGGTCAGCCCACGACGGAGGTGAGCGCCTCGCCCAGCTCGGCGGCCTCGGTCGCGTTGAGCTCGACCACCAGCCGTCCGCCGCCCTCGAGGGGCACGCGCATGACGATGCCGCGGCCCTCCTTGGTCACCTCGAGCGGTCCGTCGCCGGTCCTCGGCTTCATCGCGGCCATGCGGCCTCTCCTTCGCCTCGTGCGTCGCCCGGCCGCACGGCGTCGGGCGGGCCCGACAACACGCTGAGCAGCCGGTTGTCCGTCGGCCATCTTAGGTCACCGGGACCCCACGGGTCCGTCGGTGCGCACGATCCGGTCGCGCGTCCGGCTCGGCGGGGAGCCCGCGGCACGCGCGCGCGGGTGCGCGGGACCCGTCACGGGGGCCAGTCGCCGCCCGGGTTGAACTCCCACATCTGCCGGATCCAGAGCACGTGCAGCCCCAGCATGAGGACGAGCACCGCACCGAACCACGCGCGCCGCGCCCACGTCGGCCGGGTCACCACGCCCGCCGTGACGGCCGCGAGCGGGAACGCCAGCAGCAGGAACCGCGCGAGGCTCGACCCCGGCTCGATGACGGCGACGATGTAGAGCAGGTAGGCCGCGGACCACGCGTGCAGCTCCGGCTCCAGGCGCCACGCCGCAGGCACCACGAGCACCGCGACGACGAGGGCCGCGCCCGCCACGACCAGCCACGGCCCCCACGCGCCGAACCAGAACTGCGGCACGTACGTCCACCCGAAGAACGGCGTGGTCTCCCGCACGCCGCGCCACGCCTCCTGCGTCTGCAGGTAGCCGTCCGGCACGCCCGTGAACCAGCCGCACAGCAGCGGCCACGCGACGCCCGAGACGAGCGAGGCGAGCAGCAGACCCCCCACGCCGAGGCCGTCCCGGACCGTGAACGTCTCGGTGCCGCGGCGTGCGCGCCACAGCCGCACGAGCCCGTGCACCCCGACGACCACGGCCATCGGCAGCGCGACCGCCCGGGCGAACCCCAGCAGCACGACGACCACCACGGCCCAGCCGTACCGGCGCCGGACGATCAGCAGCAGCGACGACGCCACCAGCAGCAGGGCGAGCGACTCGGTGTAGGCGACCTGGAGGACGGCCGCGGTCGGGAACACGCTCACCAGGGCCACCGTCGCCAGCGGCAGGCCCGGACGGGCGGCCACGGCCCGCGGCGCACCGTGCACGACCACCTGGTGCACCACCAGCGCGGCCGCCGTCGCGAGCGCGAGCGACACCACCGGGGCCGCCGCGACCCAGCTCGCGCCGGTGAGCTCCATGACGCCGCGCACGAGCGCCGGGTACAGCGGGAAGAACGCCCACGCGTTCTGCTGCACGAGCCCGTCGGGCCCGACGGGCAGGGTGTCCGGGTACCCGCTCTCGGCGATCTGCCGGTACCAGCTGCCGTCGTAGAACAGCGCGACGAAGGTGGCGTACGCCGGGTTCGCGCCCGCCCAGTGGCTGGCCTCCTGCACGCCGGACGTCCACACGAAGACGACGGCGGACAGCGTGCGGGCGGCCGCGTGGACCAGCAGCACGTGGACCCACCACGGCCACGCGGCCACGCGTGCCCACCACGCGGCGCGCTCCGGCGCGGGAGCCTCCGGCGCGGGAGCCTCAGGCGCAGCGGCCTCCACCGCGGTGCCCTCCGGCCCCTGCCCCTCGGCGCGCGCCACGTCGTCCCGCGTCACGCCGTGCCCCGCACGGACGACCAGGGGGCCAGCTCGCCCCGGACGGCCGCGACCATGTCGAGCGTGCGCCGGGTGGCGGCGACGTCGTGCGCGCGGAACACCCGGGCGCCCAGCCACGCCGCGACGGCCGTCGCGGCGAGGGTCCCCTCGAGACGCTCGTCGGGCGGCAGCCCGAGGGTCTCGCCGACGACGTCCTTGCGGCTCAGTGCCATGAGGACAGGGTGCCCGATCCCGACGACCTGCGGGGTCGTCCGCAGCAGGTGCAGCGAGTGCCAGGTCGTCTTGCCGAAGTCGAGGGTCGCGTCGACCAGCACCGAGGCGGGGTCGACCCCGAGCGCGACGGCCCGGGCCGCGGCGGCCGTGAGCGTCGCGACCACGTCCTGCACGACCCCGTCGAGGGGGTCGGTGCCGTCCGCGGCGGCGTACGTGGTGCGCCACGGGTCCGTCCGCGGGGTCGCGCCGCCGGTGTGCGAGCACACGACCCCCAGCCCGCGCTCGGCCGCGACCTCGACCAGGCCCGGGTCGTGCCCCGCCCAGGTGTCGTTGAGCAGGTCGGCGCCGGCGTCCGCCGCCGCGCGCGCCACGGTCGCCCGCCACGTGTCGACGCTGACCAGCAGGTCCGGGTGCCGGCGACGCACGCGCTCGACGACGGGCACGACCCGGGCGATCTCCTCGGCCTCGTCGACCGCGGGCCCGCGGCCCGCACGCACGCCGCCGACGTCGAGCAGGTCCGCGCCGTCCGCCACGGCACGGTCGACGGCCGCGTCGACCGTGCCGTCGGAGAAGCGGGCGGCCGCGTAGAACGAGTCGGGGGTGCGGTTCACGACGGCCATCACGACCGGGCGGTCGGGGCCGAACGTGCGTCCCCGCAGCCGCAGCGGCGCCGCACCCGCCGGGACGCCCGGCAGCGCCGGCCCGGGCACCGGGGCCGTCACCACCCCGACGCCTCGTCGGCGGGCGCAGCGGCCGCCCGCTCCGCGGCGGCGCGTGCCGCTGCAGCCTCCTCCTCGGCACGCAGCTCGGCGCCGCGCGTGACCACCGCCTCGACCGCCTCGGCCGGGCTGTCGACGACCTGCAGCAGGTCCACGTCGGGCGCCGCGATCATGCCCTCGTCGTGCACCGTGGTCCGCAGCCAGTCCAGCAGGCCCGACCAGTACCCCCGGCCCAGCAGGACGATGGGGAACCGGGTGACCTTGTGCGTCTGCACGAGCGTCAGCGCCTCGAAGAGCTCGTCGAAGGTGCCGAAGCCGCCGGGCAGCACCACGAACCCCTCGGAGTACTTGACGAACATCGTCTTGCGGGCGAAGAAGTAGCGGAAGTTCACGCCCAGGTCGACCCACCGGTTCATGCCCTGCTCGAACGGCAGCTCGATGCCGAGGCCGACCGACAGCCCCCCGGCCTCCGCCGCGCCGCGGTTGGCGGCCTCCATGATCCCCGGGCCGCCGCCCGTGATCACGGCGTACCCCGCCTCGACGAGACCACGGGCCACCGCCTGCGCGTCGTCGTAGTACGGGCTGCCGGGGCGCACCCGGGCGGAGCCGAACACGCTCACGGCGGGGCCGACCTCCGCGAGCGCCCCGAACCCCTCGACGAACTCCGACTGGATGCGCATGACCCGCCAGGGGTCCGCGTGCAGCCACGCGGTGCCCTCGCCGCGGGCGAGCAGCCCCTGGTCGGACGTCGTGGTGGGGATCTGGTCGCGGCGCAGCAGCACGGGCCCGCGGCGGTACTCGGCCGGGGGCGGCTGCGACGCCGGGCCGGCGGCGGGGTCCGTGGGTGCGGTCCGGGCGTCGTCGTCCTGGCTCATGGCGCCGACTCTAGGCGGAGGCCCGGGCCGCCCGCGCGCACCCCGGCGCGTCGCGGTCAGCACGTCGCAGGTCGGACGTCGCAGGTCGGGACGCGAGCGTCAGGACGTGCCGAGGGGGAGCCCCTCCGGCCGCCGGCCGGTCAGCCAGCCGCGCAGCGCGGCCAGGCACGCGTGGATCTGGTCGACCGGGCAGCGCTCGTCCTGCGTGTGGGCGAGCAGCGGGTCGCCGGGGCCGAAGTTCACGGCCGGGAGGCCGAGCGCGGAGAAGCGCGCGACGTCGGTCCAGCCCTGCTTGGCCGACGGCCGGCCGCCCGTGACCTCCAGGACCGCGGCGGCGAAGTCCTGCGCCGTCGGGTCGTCAAGGCCGGGCCGGGCCCCCGCGGCCGCGTCGACGACGACGACGTCGTAGCCGGGCAGCACCTCGCGCACGTGCGCCTCGGCCTCCTCGACCGTGCGGGACGGCGCGAAGCGGTAGTTCACCGTCACCACGCACGCGTCGGGGATCACGTTGGTCGCGGTGCCGCCGTGCACGAGCACGGCGTTGAGGCCCTCGCGGAACACCAGGCCCTCGACCTCGACGTCGGCGGGGCGGTACGCCGCCAGGCGCGTGAGCACGTCGCCGGCCGCGTGCACCGCGTTGACGCCCGTCCAGGAGCGGGCCGAGTGCGCGGCGACGCCGCGCAGCCGGACCTCGGCGCGCAACGTGCCGTTGCACCCGCCCTCCAGGCCCGCGGCCGTCGGCTCGCACAGCACGGCGAAGTCGCCGCCGACCCAGTCGGGGTGGTGGCGCACCACGCGCCCGAGACCGCTGAGGGACGCGTCGACCTCCTCGTGGTCGTAGAACACCCACGTGACGTCGTGCACCGGGTCGGTCAGCGTCGCGGCGAGCACGAGCTGGACCGCGACGCCGGCCTTCATGTCGACCGTGCCGCGCCCCCACAGCACGCCGTCCTCCAGCCGCGTCGGCAGGTTGCCGGTCACGGGCACCGTGTCGAGGTGCCCGGCCACGACGACCCGCCGCGCCCGCCCCAGGTGCGTGCGGGCCACGACCGTGTCGCCGTCGCGCAGGACCTCCAGGTGCGGGTGCTCGCGCAGCGCGGCCTCGACCGCGTCGGCCAGGCGCGTCTCGTCGCCCGAGACGGACGGCAGGTCGCACAGCTCGCGCGCGAGGGTCACGACGTCGGCGGACAGGTCGAGGATGTCGGCGGCCACGACGCCGACCCTACGCCGCGGGCAGGTCGCGTCGTCCACGACGTCTGCACACCGCTGCGCCCGACCCTGCACCGGACCGCCACGCCGTGCGCCCGGGTCCGCGCCGTAGGCTGTCGGGCCATGACCGACCGCACCGCGTGGGGCCACGGCCTGGCCACGACGACCCTCGACGGCACGACGCTCGACGTCTGGTACCCCGCCCCCGCGCTGGGCGCACCGCCCGCCGGCGCGACGCCCGGAGCGGCGCTGCTCGCGGCCGAGCGCGACGACGAGGCCCGCCGCGTGCGGGTGCGCGTCGTGACGACGGTCGTGGACCTGGACGCCCCGCCCGCCGGCACGGCCGACGCGTACCTGCGCCTGCACCTGCTCTCGCACCGTCTCGTCGCGCCGCACGGGCAGAACCTCGACGGCATCTTCGGGGTGCTGCCGAACGTCGTGTGGACCGACCGCGGCCCGTGCGCGGCCGAGGACTTCGAGGAGACGCGGCTGCGGATGCGCGCCGCGACAGGGACGCCGGTCACCGTCTTCGGCGTGGACAAGTTCCCCCGCATGGTCGACTACGTCGTCCCGTCCGGGGTGCGGGTCGCCGACGCGGACCGCGTGCGCCTCGGCGCTCACCTGGCACCCGGCACCACCGTGATGCACGAGGGCTTCGTGAACTTCAACGCCGGCACGCTCGGCACGTCGATGGTCGAGGGGCGCATCTCGGCGGGCGTCGTCGTGGGCGACGGCTCCGACGTCGGCGGCGGGGCGTCGATCATGGGCACGCTGTCGGGCGGGGGCCGCGAGGTCGTCCGGCTCGGCCGCCGCTCGCTGCTCGGTGCGAACTCGGGCCTGGGCATCCCCCTCGGCGACGACTGCGTCGTCGAGGCGGGGCTCTACGTGACCGCCGGCACGAAGGTGACGCTCGTCGGGTTCGAGGGCGAGGGCCCGCGCGTGGTCAAGGCCCGCGAGCTGGCGGGGGCCGACGGCGTGCTGTTCCGCCGCAACTCCCAGACGGGCGCGGTCGAGGCCGTCGCCCGCTCCGGTGCCGGGGTCGCCCTGAACGCCGTCCTGCACAGCAACTGAGCGCGACCGCATGAGCGCGCGACGCCCACCCCGCGGGTCCCGGCGCGCCCGCGGGGCCCGCCGCAGCCCCCTCATGGGCTGCCTCGGCGTCGCGGGGGCCGTGCTCGGCGGCGTCGCGCTGGTCGCAGTCGGCGCGACGGCCGTGGTCGCCCTGCTCGACGAGGTGCGTCCCGCGGCCGTCGCCGAGCCGCGGTGCACCGCGCACCTCGACGGCACGGACTGGACGCTCAGCCCCGACCAGGCGCAGAACGCCGCGCTGATCGCCGCGCTGGGCGTGCGCCGGGACCTGCCCGCGCGCGCCGTGACCATCGCGCTGGCGACCGCGCTGCAGGAGTCGCGCCTGGAGAACATCGACTACGGCGACCGGGACTCCGTGGGCCTGTTCCAGCAGCGGCCGTCGCAGGGCTGGGGCACGGTCGAGCAGATCATGGACCCCGTGTACTCGACGACGCAGTTCTACGACGGGCTCGTCGAGGTGCCCGGGTACGAGGACCTGGAGGTCACCGTCGCCGCGCAGGCCGTGCAGCGCTCGGGCTTCCCCGACGCGTACGCCCAGCACGAGGTGCGCTCGCGCGCGTGGGCGTCCGCGCTGACCGGGCACTCCCCCGCCGCGGTGACGTGCGTGCTGCCCGGCGGTGCGGCGGCGACCGAGGACGTCGCGGCACGTCTGGCCCGGGACCTCGGCGACCTGCCGACCACGGCCGCGCCCGGCGCCGAGGGGGTCGCGCCGACGGTCGACGTCGACGCCACGTCGCTCGCCCCGTCCGACGCGGTCCGCGCCGGCTGGGTCGCCGCCCAGTGGGCGGTGGCCGTCGCCCAGCCGACCGGCGTCGACCTGGTCGCCGTGGGCGACCAGGTGTGGGACCGCACCGCGGGCGCGTGGTCGACCGTCGAGGAGGGCGCGCTGCCCCCCGGTCAGGTCCGGCTCACGCTCGCCGGCTGACCGTCGAGCGGCCCGGGACCGACCGGCCCCGAACGGGTCAGCGCTCGGCGACGCCGACGTAGTCGCGCGCGACCGCACCCGTGTACACCTGGCGCGGGCGGCCGATCTTCGTCTGCGGGTCGTTGATCATCTCCCGCCACTGCGCGATCCACCCGGGCATGCGGCCCAGCGCGAACAGCGGCGTGAACATCTTCTCGTCGAAGCCCATGGCCTTGTAGATCAGGCCCGTGTAGAAGTCCACGTTCGGGTAGAGCTTGCGGGAGATGAAGTACTCGTCCGACAGGGCGATCTCCTCCAGGGACATCGCGATGTCGAGGAGCTCGTCGTTGCTGCCCAGGGCCTGCAGGACCTCGTGCGCGCTCTTCTTCACGATCGCCGCGCGGGGGTCGTAGTTCTTGTAGACGCGGTGCCCGAAGCCCATGAGCCGGACGCCGTCCTCCTTGTTCTTGACCCGGCGCATGAAGTCCGAGCCGTCGCCGCCGTTGGCCTTGATCTGGTCGAGCATCGTCAGGACGGCCTCGTTGGCGCCGCCGTGCAGGGGGCCCGAGAGCGCGTTGATGCCCGCCGCGACGGAGGCGTAGATGTTCGCGTGGCTGGAGCCGACGATCCGCACGGTCGACGTCGAGCAGTTCTGCTCGTGGTCCGCGTGCAGGATGAGCAGCTTGTCGAGCGCGTTGACGACGACCGGGTCCGGGTCCCACTGCTGGTACGGCACGGCGAACGTCATGCGCAGGAAGTCCTCGACGTACCCGCGCGAGTAGTCCGGGTACAGCAGGGGCTCGCCCTTGGACGTGCGGTGCACGTACGACGTGATGGTGCGCGTCTTGGCGAGGATCAGCACCGTCGCCAGCTCGACCGTCTCGGGGTCGAACGGGTCGAGGGACTCGGGGTAGAACGTCGACAGCGCGTTGAGCGCGGACGCCATGACCGTCATCGGGTGCGCGCCGCGCGGGAACGAGCCGAGGAACGTGCGGAAGTCCTCGTGCACGAGCGTGTGGCGGTTGACCCGCTCCTCGAACGCGTGCAGCTGATCGGCGTCCGGGAGCTCGCCGTGCACGAGCAGGTAGGCGACCTCGAGGAACGAGGAGTGCTCCGCGAGCTGCTCGATCGGGTACCCGCGGTAGCGCAGGATGCCCGCGTCCCCGTCGATGTACGTGATCTGCGACTCGCACGAGGCGGTGTTCATGAAGCCCGGGTCGACGGTGACCATGCCGGTGTCGCGCAGCAGCGACGACACCACGATCCCGTCGTTGCCCTCGGTGGCCTGCACGACCGGCAGGTCACGGGCCTGCCCGTCGACGACGAGCTGGACGGGGGCCTGGACCGGTGCGGTCACGACGTCCGACATGGGGTTTCCTTCCTGCGCCGACCAAGGGGTGCAGCCGACGCCGGTGTCGTCCACCGTGCGCGCTGCGACGACCGACGGCCGGTGTGATGACCCCCGTCGGTCCGCTGAGACGGTACCTGGCACCGGTGCCCCGTGACGAATGTCCTGCCCAGACTTTACCTGCGTGTGACATTCATCACAGCGATGCGTCAGACGCCCCGGAGCCGCGCCGCCGCCTCCGCGACGCGCTCGTCCGACGCCGTCAGCGCCACGCGCACGTGCCCGGACGCCGCCGTGCCGTAGAACGCACCCGGCGCCACCAGGACGCCCAGCCCCGCGAGGTGCCCGACCGTCTCCCAGCAGTCGCGCGACGGACCGTCCGGGCGGACCCACAGGTACAGGCCCGCCGCCGACCGGTCGACCACGTACCCCGCGGCCTCGAACGCCGCGCGCAGCGTCGACCGGCGGTGCGCGTACCGCGCCCGCTGGTCGGCCACGTGCGCGTCGTCGCCCAGCGCCACCGTCATCGCGGCCTGCACCGGCGCCGGCACGATCATCCCCGCGTGCTTGCGCGTCTCCAGCAGGCCCGCGACCAGCGCGCCGTCGCCGGCGACGAAGGCCGCCCGGTACCCCGCGAGGTTCGACTGCTTCGACAGCGAGTACACGGCGAGCAGCCCCGTGCGGTCGCCGCCCGTCACCCGCGGGTCCAGCACGCTCGGCACGCCGTCCCGCACCCACGGCTCGTCCCACGCCAGCTCGGCGTAGCACTCGTCCGACGCCACCACGACCGGTCGGCCCGTGCGTGCCGACGCGGCACGCGCCGCGCCGACCACCGCCGCCAGCTCCTCGACGCCCAGCACCGAGCCGTCGGGGTTGCCCGGGGAGTTCAGCCACACCAGCCGCACGTCGTCACCGGCGGCCAGCCGGGCCGCCGGGTCCGCGCACGGCTCCGGCGTCGCACCCGCCAGCCGCGCCCCCACGTCGTACGTCGGGTACGCGACCGCCGGGTGCAGCACGACGTCGCCGGCACCGAGGCCGAGCAACGACGGCAGCAGCGCGACGAGCTCCTTGGAGCCGACGGTCGGCAGCACCGCGGCCGGGTCGAGCCCCGGCACGCCACGACGGCGGGCGAACCACGCCACGACCGCCTCGCGCAGCGCACCGGTGCCGTGCGTCGTCGGGTAGCCCGGCGCGTCCGCCGCCGCGACGAGCGCCTCGCGCACCACCGCCGGCGTCGGGTCCACCGGGGTGCCCACCGACAGGTCGACGATGCCGCCCGGGTGCCGGCGCGCACGCTCCGCGTACGGCACCAGCGCGTCCCACGGGAAGTCGGGCAGCGCGCCCGTCAGCAGCCCCATCGGTCCCCCGACCGGGTGCCCGCGGCGGTCACTCGCCGTGGACGCGCAGCGGCAGCGTGGCGATGACGGGGTGGTCGCGGTCGATCTGCCCCATCTTGGCCGCACCGCCCGGCGAGCCCAGCTCGTCGAAGAAGTGCACGTTGGCCTCGTAGTACTGGCCCCACTGCTCCGGGACGTCGTCCTCGTAGTAGATGGCCTCGACGGGGCACACCGGCTCGCAGGCGCCGCAGTCGACGCACTCGTCCGGGTGGATGTACAAGGAGCGCTTGCCCTCGTAGATGCAGTCGACCGGACACTCCTCGATGCACGCCTTGTCCTTGACGTCCACGCAGGGTTCGGCGATCACATACGTCACGGTCGGTTCCTCCACGAGTGCAGGGGTCGACCTAGTATCCCCCACGTGCACGGTCCTTCGAGCCCAAACCCGCCCGAGAGCACCCCGGCAGCCCCCGCGGGGCCCTGGCGGGAGTGGTCCGTGGGCGAGCGCGTCGTCGTCCGCCGGCGCCGTGACCTGCCGCCGGACGCCCCCGCGGGCGAGCCCCGGCACACCGACGTCCTCGGCCACGTCGTCGAGATCGACGACGACGGCGTGACGCTGCGCACCCGCCACGGCGACGTCGTGCACGTCCCCGCCGACGTCATCGCGCTGGGCAAGCGGGTCCCGCCCCCGCCCGCGCCGCGCACCCGCCGGCGCCGCGAGGACGACCGTCCGGCCCCCTGACCTCCGGGGGCCCTGACCTCCGGCGGGACGCACCCCGACAGCACGGAGGGCGGTCGCGGCAGCGCCACGACCGCCCTCCCGGGACGACCCCGGTCAGCCCTCGGGCGCACCCGCCGCCGGCGCGCTGCCGCACACCACGCGGTTCTGCGGCTTGTAGCGCCACGTCGTCGACGTCGTGTCCACCAGCTCGCCCTCGAGGTACACCCGGCGGGTGTTCGTCACCGTGAAGCCCGGGTTCCCCGCGCTCTGCGGCTCGCACGTCGCCGACTGCGAGTACACGGTCGACGGCTGCACCACGCCCGACCGGCCGCTCTTCTCGGTCTCGACCGTGAAGTGCTTCGTGCCCCAGATCTGCACGTGCACCCGCCCGTCCGCGACCCAGGCCTGCACCAGCGCGCCGTACGGGGTGTTGTTCTTCCACCTCATGTCGATGACACCGGTGAAGATCGTGGCCTCGCGCCCCTCGGGGTAGCGCTGGAACCACTCGCTGTGCGGCTGGTGCTCGACGTCCTCGAAACCGGCGAAGTACGCCGCGTTGAACGTCGTCGTGGAGATCTGCGACAGGCCGCCGCCCCACGCGTCCCGGTGCTCGCCGTTGATGATCGCGCCCGCCTGCACGTACCCGTGCGCGCCGTCGACCGGCCCGAGCGCCTCCGTCAGGCTGAACGTCTCGCCCGGCTTGACCAGCGTGCCCGAGATGTTCGCGGCACCGTTCGCGATGTTCTGCGTGCGGCGCGGCTCGCTCGTCAGCGGTGTGGAGAACTCCGAGACGACCTCCTTCACGCCGAGGGCCTCCAGGGCCTCCGTCGTCTGCGCCGGGTCCGTCTCGACGAGCTCGATGCGCGCGGCCCGGTCGTCGGCCGTCGCGGCGGCGACCACGGAGTCCGCGAGCTGCGCGGGGTCGATGCTCGTGCCCGCCGCACCCGGCACGATCACCGGCGCGCCGTCCTGGAACTCGAAGTGCGCGTCCGACGCCGGGGTCAGCAGGTCGGGCAGCTGCTCGAGGACCTTCGCACCCAGCGCCTCGCCGTCGAGCTGGGCGACGAGCTCGCCCTCCTCCGGCACGAAGGCGGTGTTCGCGGTGATCGTCGCGACGTCGAGCGTGGCCTGCCGGTCGCCGACCTGCACCGTGACCGGTGCCGCCGCGAGCCTCTCCGCGATCTCGTCGAGCACCCGCTCCGTCTCGGCCTGCGTGATGTCGGGCTCCGTGACGACCGTCGGCAGCGACAGCGGGCGCTCCCCCGACAGCCACTCGTCACGGACCGTGGTGGCCGCCGCGTCGAGGTCGAGCTCCCAGCCGTCGACCGCGTCGGTCATGTGCGCCGCACCGTCCGCGAACACGACCGTCCCGTCGACCGGCGCCAGCCGCACCGTCTCCGACAGCCCGTCGAGGGCCGCGTCGAGCGCCTCGTCGTCGACCTGGGTCACGGGCGTGACGTCGCCGACGCCCACCAGGTGCTCCCACAGCCGCACCGGCTGGGCCAGGTCGACGCCCGTCAGGCCGTCGACCGTCGCCTCCGGGTCGAACGTCAGGCCCGCGGCGACCGGGTCGAGCTCGGCCTGCGCGTCCTGCGCGACGACCGGCACCGCCTCGCCCGTCCGGTCCGCGAGACCGTCGGTCAGGGCGGTCACGGCCTCGGCGCCCGCCATGCCGCCGATCTCGACGCCAGCGACGGTGGCGCCGCGCGGGACCGTGTCGCCGAGCGCGTACGACGCACCCGCGTACACGCCGCCCAGGACCAGCACCGTGCCGCCGACCACCGCCAGGACGCGGGGCCAGCGACGCCGTCCGTCGTCCGGCTCGAAGACGTCGAGCGGCGACGGGTCCTCCGGTCCGGCCACCTCCGACGGTCCGGGTGCCGGCACCGGTGCGACGACCGCAGCCGTCGACGGACCAGCAGCGGTACCCGCGTCGGCGTCGACAGGCTGGGCCGGGACGGTCTCCTCCGCAGGGGCGGGCGCAGCCGGTGCCGCCGCAACGCCCGCGAGCACCGTCGGGACCGCGCGCGTCGAGTCGTCCTCGCCGTCGTCCGCCTGCCCGTCGTGCTGCTCGGCGGAGCGCTCGGAGGCCGTCCCGGCATCCTGGCGCTCCGTCGGGTCCGCCTCCGGCCCGGTCGCCGTGCCCGCAGTGGCGGCAGCGGCCGCCGCGGCGGCGAGCACCGGGATCGCCCGGGTCGAGTCGTCCTCGTCGGCGGGCTGCCCCGCGAGCACCGGCCCGGCGGCGGCCGGAGGCGCCGCGGACGGCGGCACGGCCGCAGGAGGTGCCGCGGGCGGTGGCACGGCCGCCGGGGGCGCGGGCGCCCTCGTGGCGGGTGGCGCAGGGACGGACGGCGCCGCGGCGCCCGCCTGCGGTGCGCCCGTGCCCGGGGGCGTGACCGTCGCGGCGGCTGCGGCTGCGGCAGCCGCGGCGGCGGCCGGAGCGACGGGCGTGGCGGCGGGCGCTGCCGTCCGGGCCGGGGCAGCGGACGCGGCGGCAGGGCCGGGAGCCGCCGGACCGGGGACCGCGGTCGGCGCGGGCGCTGCCGTCGGCGCGGGCCCTGCCGTCCGCGCGGGCCCTGCCGTGGGCGCGGGCGCTGCCGTCGGCGCAGGTCCGTCGGCAGCGCTCGCCGCAGGTCCGGTCCCGGAGGCAGCAGGAGCCTGGTCGCCGGTGGTCGGCGCGGCCGTCACGGCCTGATCCGCGGGCTGCCCCGGGGCCGGGCTGTCACCGTCCGAGGCCGCAGGGCGGCCGGAGAAGGACGACGTGAGCGCGGCCTGGGCGAGCGCCGAGAGCCCGCCGGACGTGAGCGCCACCGGCGCGGCGGGCGCGCCACGCACTGCGGCCGAGGCAGACGGGGGCGCAGCAGGCGGGGTCGCAGCAGGCGGGGTCGCAGCAGGCGGGGTCGCAGCAGGCGGGGTCGCAGCAGGCGGCGTGGTGGCAGCAGGCGGCGCGGTGGCAGCGGGCGGCGCGTCCGGCCGCGCCACGACCGGCGGCACCACAGGTGTCGTCGCGGCGGGCGGGGTCGCGGCTGGCGGCGTCTGCGGCACCCCGGGCGCGGGCGTGTCGGGGGCGTCCGGCACGGGCGCCGCGTCCGCGGGGGTCGTGGTGATCGCCACGTCCTCCCACGTCGGCCAGCTCGACCCGGGATCGACCGGCGGTGGGGCGAGCGGGCGCGGGCTGCCGAGCACCCGACCGGCCGGGCGGGCGGGCGGGCGGGCGGAGGGTCGCGCTCCGTCCGAGGCCTCGGGCGACCCCATGGCCGGCGCCGGGGTCTCCGCGGCGGGGGGCGCATCCGTCGCGGAGGGCGTCTGCGCCGCGGAGGTCGTCTGCGTCGGGGCGCTGCTCTCGTCCGCACGCGGGCCCGCCGCCGCAGGGGCGGCGGGTGGTGCTGCGGGGCCCGCGACGGCCGGCTCCGACGCCACCACCGAGGGCGACGACGAGGCGGGCGCGGAGGGCGACGACGCCTCCCGCGGCTCGACCGGCTGGGCGTCCACGGGCGCAGGGCCGGCAGGCGCCGGCGGCACGTCGACGGGCTCAGACGTCTCGACCGCGGGCGCCGGGGACGGCCCGGCCGCGGCAGGCGTCGCGTCGGCGGGCGCGGGAGCCTGCGGGGCGGGCGCGGGCGGCTCCTCGGCGGCCGCCGGCTGCGCCTCGGCGGGGCTCGTGCCGGCGGGCGCGGCATCGGCGTCGGCGGTCGTGGGCTCACCGCCGTCCGCACCCGACCCGTCGGCGGGCTGCTCGACGACCGTCTCCGCGTCGCCACGCTCCTCGGCCGCCTCCGCGACCACGCCGTCCGTGCCGTCGGCCGGGGGCTCGACGCCGCCCTCGTGCGTGTGCTGCCCGGCCGGCGTGCCTGTGCCCTGCGTCATCGATCCCCCGAGGGTGCTCCCTGCGGCGCGTCCGCTGCGCCCGGGCGATTCTACGTGCGGAAGCCTCGTCGCCGGGGCCGTCCCGGACCTCGTGACCCGATCGTCACCGCACGTCCACGCGACCCGCCCGACGGACCCCGCTCAGCGCAGGCCGCGGACGCGCCCCCGCAGGTGCACCAGCCCGCCGAGCGCGGGCTCCCCCTGCACCACGGCGAGCACCTCGCCGATCACCACGTCGTGGTCGCCCGCCTCGTGCACGGCCACGGTGCGGCAGTCGAACCACGCCGCGGCACCGTCGACCCACGGGGCCCCCGACACGGGCGCGGCGCGGTGCGGGACGCGGTCGAGCTGCCCGACGACGGGCCGGCCGGGCGAGGCCAGCCAGTCCGCGACGTCCGCCTGGGTGTCGGCCAGCACGGAGACCGCCCAGCCGTCGACGTCGTCGAGCAGGTCGCGGAAGCGGGCGTCGCGGTGCACGCAGAACAGCAGCAGCGCGGGGTCGAGCGAGACCGACGCGACGGAGCTCGCCGTCATGGCGTGCGCGGCGCCCCGCACGAGCGCGGTGACCACGACGACGCCGGAGGCGAGGCGGCCGACGGCCGTGCGGAACGCGTCGACGTCGACGGGTCCGCTCACCGCTCGTCCAGGGCCCCGCCGGCGGTCGTCGGCGCGGCCGGGTCCGTGCCGACCGTGGCGGGGTCGGCGGCGTCGACGGGCGGGTCGACGAAGAGCCGGCGCGGCAGCACGGCCGGGACGGCGCACAGCGCGATCGCGCCGAGCACCCACCCCCAGCCCCAGGCGTCCGTCCCCGGCACGAGGACGTCGCCGCCGGGACCGCCCGACGTCAGCGTCTGGACCGCCAGGAAGAGCCCGCCGGCGAACCCGACGAACGTGGGCCAGCGCCCCCAGGCGCGGCTGGTCAGCGCGGCCACGAGCACGAGCGCCAGGGACAGCACGAGCCCCCAGGGCGGCACGGCCCGGTGCATCACGGTGCCGAGGGCGCCGACGCCGAGCCCGAGCGCGAAGGCACCGGCCGCACGGCCGAACGCGGCCACGGTCAGGGGCTGAGGTTGCACCGCGTCAGGCTACCCGCCGGACCCCGGCGGGCCACGCGACGCCCGCGGGCCCGGCCGCACCGGCGGGCGCGTCCGCGACGCGGTACTGCTCCGACGGCAGGACGGGCGCGAGGACGCCGTTGCTGAGCGCGTAGACGCCCACGTGGGTGGCCTCGTCGAGGGCCGCGACGGCCTGGACCTGGGTGGCGTGCGCACGCAGCGCCGCCAGCACGCGGGGGCGCACGGGCAGCACGTCGACGTGCAGGTCGACGTCGGCGTCGGGCACCGCGACCGAGGGCAGGGGGTCGTCGGCGCCGGGCAGCGCCAGGTCCGCACCGGGCACCGGCGCACGGCCCAGCGCGGCGCGGGCCGCCCGCAGGCCGGACTCGCCCTGGACGGACCACAGCACGACGTCGACGACGTGCGGTCCGTGCCTGTCGTCCCCGTCGGCCGCCGCCTCCGCCACGGCGCGCACCGTCACGTCGTGCACGCGCACGTGGTCGGGGTGGCCGTACCCCCCGCCCGGCTCGTACGTCGCGACGACGGCGGGACGCCGGTCGCGCAGCACGCGCGCCAGGGCCCGCACGGCGTCGTCGACGGGCGCGCGGACGAACGCGCCGGGCGGGACGTCGTCCGCGGCACCCGCCCGGCCGGACGCGACCCAGGCCATGCCCGAGTCCTCCAGCCGGGCGCCCGAGCCGTGCGGCGCGACCTGGTCGAGGAACACGTGGTCGCGGACGCCGAGCGCCGCGAGGGCGCCCGCCAGCTCCCGCTCCCGGTGCGCCGCGAGGGCCGGACCGTCGCCCTCGAGGTGCGCGAGCTGCTCGCCGATGACCTCGCCGCGCTCGCCACGGGTGGCCGTGACCACCGTGACGGGCGCGCCGGACGCCGCCCACGTGGCGAGCAGCGCGCCCGTGGCGAGCGTCTCGTCGTCCGGGTGGGCGTGGACGGCGAGCAGCCCGCCCGTCACGCCTTCTTGTTGCGCGCCGTCTGCCGGGCGCGCTCGGTCTGGTCGAGCACCACCTTGCGGATGCGCACGACCTGCGGCGTCACCTCGACGCACTCGTCCTCGCGCGCGAACTCCAGCGACTCCTCGAGCGTGAGCCTGCGCGGCGGCACGAGGTTCTCGAACGACTCCGACGTCGACGACCGGATGTTGTTGAGCTTCTTCTCCTTGGTGATGTTGACGTCCATGTCCTCGTTGCGCGCGTTCTCGCCGACGACCATGCCCTCGTACACCTCGGACGTCGGCTCCACGAAGAACGTGCCGCGGTCCTGCAGGTTGAGCATGGCGAACGGCGTCGCGGCGCCCGCACGGTCCGCGACCAGCGAGCCGTTGACCCGTGTCTCGATCGGGCCCGCCCAGGGCTCGTGGCCCTCGGAGATCGACGAGGCGATGCCCGTGCCGCGCGTGTCGGTGAGGAAGCGCGTGCGGAAGCCGATGAGGCCGCGCGCGGGCACGAGGAACTCCATCCGGACCCAGCCCGTGCCGTGGTTCGACATGGTCTCCATGCGCCCCTTGCGCTGCGCGAGGAGCTGGGTCACCGCACCGAGGTACTCCTCGGGGACGTCGATCGTCATGCGCTCGACGGGCTCGTGCACCTTGCCGTCGACCTTCTTGGTGACGACCTGCGGCTTGCCGACGGTCAGCTCGAAGCCCTCGCGGCGCATCTGCTCGACGAGGATCGCCAGCGCCAGCTCGCCGCGGCCCTGCACCTCCCACGCGTCGGGACGCTCGGTGGGCAGCACGCGCAGCGACACGTTGCCGATGAGCTCACGGTCGAGGCGGTCCTTGACCTGGCGGGCCGTGACCTTGTGGCCCTTGCCGCCCTTGCCGGCCAGCGGGCTCGTGTTGATGCCGATCGTCATCGAGATCGCCGGGTCGTCGACCGTGATGAGCGGCAGCGGCCGCGGGTCGTCCGGGTCGGTGAGGGTCTCGCCGATGGTGATGTCCTCGATGCCGGCGACGGCGACGATGTCGCCCGGCGCGGCGGAGTCCGTGGGGACGCGCTCGAGGGCCTTCGTCTCCAGCAGCTCGGTGATCCGCACGTTCTGGAGCGAGCCGTCCTGGCGCGCCCACGCGACGGTCTGCCCCTTGCGCAGGGTGCCGTTGTGGATGCGCAGCAGCGCCAGACGCCCGAGGAACGGCGACGCGTCCAGGTTCGTCACGTGGGCCTGCAGCGGCGCCGCCGGGTCGTACGTCGGGGCGGGGATCTTCTCGAGGATCGTCTTGAACAGCGGCTCGAGGTCCGGGCTGTCGGGCAGGCCGCCGTCGGCGGGCTGCTCCAGCGACGCCCGGCCGACCTTCGCCGCGGCGTACACGACGGGGACGTCGAGGATCGCGTCGAGGTCGAGGTCCGGCACGTCCTCGTGCAGGTCCGACGCCAGGCCGAGCAGCAGGTCGGTCGCCTCGTGCACGACCTCCTCGATGCGCGCGTCCGGCCGGTCGACCTTGTTGACCACGAGGATCACGGGCAGCTTGGCCGCGAGGGCCTTGCGCAGCACGAACCGCGTCTGCGGCAGCGGGCCCTCCGACGCGTCGACGAGCAGCACGACGCCGTCCACCATCGACAGCCCGCGCTCCACCTCGCCGCCGAAGTCCGCGTGCCCGGGGGTGTCGATGACGTTGATCGTCACGCCCTCGGGCTGGCCGATCGCCGCGGCCGACGGGCCGGAGTACCGGACCGCGGTGTTCTTCGCGAGGATCGTGATGCCCTTCTCGCGCTCGAGGTCACCCGAGTCCATCGCCCGCTCGTCGATGTGGTCGTGCGCGCCGAACGCGCCCGACTGCCAGAGCATGGCGTCGACGAGGGTGGTCTTGCCGTGGTCGACGTGCGCGACGATCGCGACGTTGCGCAGGTCGCCGCGAACGGCGGCCGCCTGGTCGGTGGCGGGCATACGGGTACTCACTTCACGAGGGGGTGGGGGACGCGCCGGCGACGGCGCCACCGACAGATCCTACCCGCCCCGTCCAGGCCGGTCCCGGCGTCAGCCGCGCACCCACCCCCACCACGACGTGAGGTCGGCCCGGGCGGGCGGCAGCAGCGGCACCCCGGCGGGCGTCGGCAGGCCCGCGACCGGGCTGTCGCGCACGAGCGTGAGCGCCGGCGTGCGGACCAGCGGCAGCACCGCGCCGGAGGCGCGCAGCCCCTCGGCCACCGCTCCGAGCGCGTCGGCCCGCGCGTCCGCGTCGACCGCCCGGTCGAGGGCGTCGACCGCCTCGTCGAGGGCGTCGTCCGCGTGGCCCGTGACGTTCGTCGCACCGTCCGTGCGCCAGCGCGCCACGGCCGCGGAGACCCCGAGCGCCTCCTGCGCGACGGGGACGAGCGCCGCGTCCCAGGCCTCGGGCTCGGTGCGCAGGGCCGCCGCAGGGTCCTCGACCTCGGCCACGACGACCTCGATGCCCGCGTCCGCGGCCGCCGAGGTGACGACCTCGAGCGCCTCGGCGCGGACCGGGTCGTCGGTGTTGGCGAGGAGGCGCACCACGAGCCCGTCGGCCCCGGGAGCGGTCGGCGCCTGCGTCGCCGTCGCGGTGCCGGTCGGGGCGGCAGCCGTCGGCGCGGCCGTCGCCGCCGTGCCCTCTCCCGACGGGAGCGGGCCGAGGGCGACCTCGGCGAGGACCTCGTCCGAGACCGTCGCGTCACCCCAGAGCGGCTCCGCCGCCCGCGTGACGACCTCCTCGCGGGGGACCGTGGCGACGAACGCGGCCCGCGCGGCGGTCGCCTGCCCTGCGGAGGAGGCCGCGGCGTCGAACACCCCTCCCCCGCCCTCCTGGAGCACGAGCTGCAGCACGGCGTCCCCGCCCGTGAGCACCGTGGCCCCCTCGACCTGCGCCGCGGCCGCGAGCACGTCGCCGGTGCTCAACGGCGCCGCGACGTCGACGCCGCCCTCGGACACCGCGTCGACCTGCGCGAGCGGGTCCAGGTCGGTCCGGACCCGCACGCTCGCGTACGCGGCCGGTGCGGCGCCCGCGTAGGCGTCGTTGGGGACGGCCAGCACCCCGTCGTCGTCCACCTGCGCGAGCACGTACGGTCCGGTCGTCGTCGTCAGCACGGGGTCGGTGGCGACGTCGCCCGCCGTGCCGGCCGCGCGCCAGACGCGCGCCACGTCGACGAGGGCGTCACGGTCCTGCTCCTCGACCGCGGTCTGCACGGCCCCGGCCCACCGGGCGGCGTCGGCGGCGACCGCGGTGGGGTCGGCGCCCGGCGCAGGCTCGGTCGTGGCCGGGGCGCCCGTCGCGGTTCCGCCCGGCGCAGCCCCCGTGGCGGTGGCGCCGGGGGTCGGGCCGTCGGTCGGCGGCACGGTGCCCGCACCCGTCGGCGCGGGGTCGTCCGTCGTCTGCGCGGCGGGGTCGAGCGCGAGCCTGCCCACGACGTGCGCGGGGAGGTTGACGTCCAGGGCGACCTGCCAGTCCGCGACACGGCGGTCGTGCACGACGGTGACGGTGGCGCCGTCGACGCGCGGCACGGCCGTGGCGTGCACGAGCGCGGGCGAGGTGGCCGCGAAGGCGACGACGTCGTCGAGGGCCGCCGGGTCGACGGGCAGGCCGTCCGCGCCGATCTCGGGCACCACCTCGTCGAGCTGGCCCGAGCGGGCGGCCCACTCCAGCAGCAGGTCCGCGGGGGTCACCGGCACGCCGTCCGACCACCGCGCCGTCTCGGCGATGGTGTAGCGGACGGTGAACGGCTCGTCGTCGACGACCTCGACCGTGCCGAACGAGGGGTCGGCGACGACGCTGCCGTCCTCCTCGAGGGACGTGAACCCGGACTGGACGAGCCCGCGCACGAGCGTGCTGCCGGGTGCGAGCCCGGCCGCGGTGCCCGCGTTCAGCGAGAGGAAGGGCGAGCCGACCGCGACCACGACGTCGTCCGCCCGGTCGTGCTCCGGCTCCGTCGACGTGCACGCCACCAGCGCCAGCAGCACCGCCCCGGCCGCGGCAGCCCCGCGCACCGTCCGTCCGCGCACGTCCACACCGGCCCCCGTTCCGTCGGCCGCGCCCGGACCCTGCCGCCGGGCGTCACGGCCACCGCTGTGGCCCGCCGCACGGGACGATGCCACGGGAGCCTCGTCCCGCGCGCGGGGCGCGCGGGGACGGCGCCGGGTCGCCACGCCGACGAACCTCGCCCGACCGGACGTGGACGTGCGACGGCCCCGGCGGTCGGATGCCCGCCGGGGCCGTCGTCGGACCGGTCGTCAGACCCGGGGGACGTCCTCGCCGGCCGCGGGCGCGGCCGGGGCGGCCGCCGCGGGGCGGGGTGCGGTGCCGTCGCCGCCGCCGGCGATCAGGCGGTCCCGCTCCTCGCGGCGCACACGCTGCTCCGCGGGGTTCGGCACGGGCACCGCGGCGAGCAGGCGACGCGTGTAGTCCTCCTGCGGCTCGCGCAGGATCTGCTGGCGGTCGCCGACCTCGACGAGCCGACCCTTGTTCAGCACCGCGATCCGGCTCGACAGGATCTCGACGACCGCGAGGTCGTGGCTGATGAACAGGCACGCGAAGCCGTACTCGCGCTGCAGCGCCTGGAACAGGTCCAGGACGCGGGCCTGCACCGACACGTCCAGCGCCGACGTGGGCTCGTCGGCGATGAGCAGCTGCGGCGAGAGGGCGAGCGCGCGGGCGATGCCGACACGCTGGCGCTGACCGCCGGACAGCTCGTGCGGGTAGCGGTTGCGCATGGCCCGCGGCAGGTTGACCGCGTCCAGCAGCTCCTCGACCCGGTTGCTCAGGGCCTTGCCCTCGGCGACCTTGTGCAGCTTCAGCGGCTCGCCGATGGACTCCCCGATCGGCAGGCGCGGGTTCAGCGAGGAGCCCGGGTCCTGGAACACGATCGACACGTCCTGGCGCACCTCGCGCAGCGCCTTGCGGGAGATGCCGTTCATCTCGACGCCGTTGATCTTCAGCGAGCCCGCGGCGACGGGCAGCAGGCCCACCGCGGCGCGGCCGACGGTCGTCTTGCCCGAGCCCGACTCGCCGACGAGGCCGAGCACCTCGCCGCGCCGGATGTGCAGCTCGAGGTCGCTCACCGCACGGAACGCCGGCATCCGCCCCCGGGCCGGGTACTCGATGGCCAGACCCGTGGCCTCGAGCGCGAAGCCCTGGGCGGTCGCCGCCGCCGGGGCCGCCACGTCCGCCACGTGCGCGTGGGCGTCGGCGTGCCCGCCGGGGGCGGCGGCCTTCGAGGAGCCCAGGTGCGGCACGGCGTCGAGGAGCTCGATCGTGTACGGGTGCGTCGGGGCGTTGAAGATCTGCTCCGCGGTGCCCTGCTCGACGATCCGGCCGTTCTTCATCACCAGCACGCGGTCGGCGAGGTCGGCGACGACGCCCATGTCGTGGGTGATGAGGACGATGCCGGAGTCGATGCGCGAGCGCAGGTCCCGCATGAGCTTGAGGATCTCGGCCTGCACCGTGACGTCGAGCGCGGTGGTCGGCTCGTCGGCGATGAGCAGCTTCGGGTCGCACGCGAGGGCCTGCGCGATCATCGCGCGCTGACGCTGGCCGCCCGAGAGCTGGTGCGGGTACTTGTCGACCGACGTCTCCGGGTCGGGCAGGTCGACCATGCGCAGCAGCTCGACCGCGCGCTCCTTGGCCTCCTTCGGCCCGATGGAGAAGTGCGTGCGCAGCGTCTCGACGATCTGGAACCCGACCGTGTAGACCGGGTTCAGGGCCGTCATGGGCTCCTGGAAGATCACGGCGACGTCGTTGCCGCGCACGTGCGAGAGCTGCTTGTGGGACAGGCCGAGCAGCTCGGTGCCGGCCAGCCGGGCCGAGCCCGTCGAGCGGCCGTTCTGCGGCAGCAGGCCGATGAGGGACATCGACGACTGCGTCTTGCCGGAGCCGGACTCGCCGACGATGGCCAGGACCTCGCCGGGCCGGACGTCGTAGGAGACGTCGACGGCGGCGGGGTACCACTCCCCGTCGACGAAGAACTCGACCGTGAGGTCGCGGACCTCCAGGATCGGCGTGGCCGTCGGTGCGCCCGGGGTGGGGGCGAGGGTGTCGGTGCTCACGGTCGAGCGTCTCCTTCCGTGCGGCGCGCGCCTGCGGCGAGGCCGTCGCGCCGGTCCTGCCGGCGTGAGGGGTCTGGGACGATGGCCGCATGGATGCGGAGGTCGTCGTGGTCCGACCGGGTTTCGGTCGTGCTCTGGCTGTGGTGGTCGTCGTGCTGTGCACGGCCGGGGCCGTGAGCGGGCTCGTCGCGGACGTCGCGGCGACCCTCCCCTGGCTGCCCGTGCTGGCCCTGGCGGGCCTCGGCGCGTGGGCCGCGTACTGGCGCCCCGCCGTCGTGGTGACGCCGGCCGGTGTGGAGCTGGTCAACGTGACCCGCACCGTCGAGGTGCCCTGGACCGCCGTGGAGGCGGTCGAGACCCGGTACGCGCTGGCCCTGCAGACCCCCTACGGCACCTACGCCGCGTGGGCCGCGCCCGCACCGAGCGCCGTGCGGACGGGGCGCGCGCGGCCCGAGGACTACGCGCACCTGCCGTCCAGCACCTACGGCACCGGTGGCGGGGTCCGCGCCGGCGACCTGGCCGGCACGGACTCCGGTGCGGCGGCGCTGGTCGTGCGCCGCCGCTGGGAGCAGCTGGTCGAGGCCGGCGTGCTGGACGACCCGCGGCTCGAGCGCCCGACGCCCGTCGTGCGCTGGCACGTCGGGACGCTGGTCGCCGCGGGGGTCCTGCTGGCCCTCGCGGTGGTCGGACTCACGCGCTGACGCGCGGGAGGTCACGAGCGGCACGGTCTCAGACCGTCGCGGTCGCCGGACGGGCCTTGGCAGCGCGACGGTCAGCACGGGCCAGGGCACGACGCGTCGGGATCCGCCGCTGACGCGGGTCGAACGCGTCCCGCAGGCCGTCGCCCAGGAAGTTGATGCACAGGGCGATGGTCACGATGAACAGGCCCGGCCACCAGAACAGCCACGGTCGCGTCGCGAACGCCGACTGGTAGTCGTTGATGAGCGTGCCGAGCGACGTGTTCGGGAAGCTGATGCCGAACCCGAGGTAGCTCAGGGCGGTCTCCAGCAGGATCGCCGAGGCCATGAGCAGCGTCGCGTTGACGATCATGACGCCGATCGCGTTCGGCAGGATGTGCTTGAACATGATCCGCACGTCGCTGGCGCCGGCGACGCGGGCGGCGTCGACGAACTCCCGCTCGCGCAGCGCGAGGAACTCCCCGCGCACGAGCCGGGCCATCGTCGTCCACGTGACCAGGGACAGGGCGATCGCCAGGATCACGGGCGTGGCGCCCCCGACCCAGCGGCCGAGGATCGCGCCGATCATGATGACCGGGATCGTGATGATCATGTCGGTGAAACGCATGATCACGTTGTCCAGGCGCCCGCGGAAGTAGCCCGCGACGGCACCCACGGCGATGCCGATCGCCGAGGACAGGATCCCGACGATGAACATCACGAGCAGCGACGTCTGCGTGCCGCGCATCACGAGCGCGAACACGTCGCGACCGACGTTGTCCTGGCCGAGCGGGTGCTCGCCGACCGTCAGCCCGCCCGAGAACGACAGCGTGGGCGCACCGCCCGCGTTGACGATCGGCGACAGGTCGTTCGGCTGGTACTTCCACCAGCCGGGCAGCGGACCGACGCCGATGGACGTGTAGGCGAGCAGGACGACCGCCGTGAGCACGAACGCCGCGACCATGGCACCGCGGTGCCGCAGGAAGCGCCGCACCACGATCCGACCCTGCGAGAGGCCCTCGACGTCCTTGAGCTCGATCGCGTTCTCGACGGCGTCGTGGTGCTGCCCGTCGAGGTTCTGCGGGGAGATGGGGGCGGGGGAGGTCATGCGTTCACCCTGATCCTCGGGTCGAGCCCGGCGTAGACGAAGTCGACGACGATGTTGGCGAGCACGAGCATCGAGCCGATGACGAGGAAGTACCCCATGATCGGGTCGGCGTCGGACGTCTGCAGGGACTTGAGGAACAGGGTCCCCATGCCGCTCCAGCCGAAGATGCGCTCGGTGATGATGGCGCCGCCGAACAGCGCAGCGAGGTCCAGCGGGATGATCGTCGCGAGCGGGATGAGCGCGTTGCGGAAGGCGTGCCGCATCGTCACCAGCCGCTCGGGCAGGCCCTTGGACCGCGCGGTGCGGATGTAGTCCTGGTTCATGACCTCGAGCAGGCTCGCCCGCGAGTACCGCGTGTACGACGCGAACGAGATGAGGATCAGCGCCAGCGTCGGCAGCAGCAGGTGCGTGAACGTGTCGAGGGTCGAGACCCAGAAGTCGCCCGACAGCCCCGGCGTCTGCGACCCGATGGTCGCGATCGGCCGGCCGTTGATGCGGCTGGAGTTCGAGTAGGCCTCCCACACCTGCATGACGCGGTCGGTGAAGATGAGGATCGCGACGACGACCGCGGTGAGCGCACCGTTGCGCATCTGCTGCCCGCGGTCGGGACCGCCGAAGAGCCAGCCGACGAGCAGACCGACGCCGATCGCGACGACCGCGAGGCCGAGGATCAGCAGGCCGGTCGCACCGACGAACACGTACTGCAGCGGGAACCACAGCACGACGCCGATCGCGACGACGGTCAGCGACGTGTACAGCGCACGACGGTCGCGCAGCCCGGTGGTCAGCGCCGTGAGGCCCACGGCCGCACCGCCGCCCAGCACCGCGATGCCGATCTGCCCGAGTCGCGGGTCGAGGAGCCAGCCGGTCGCGGTGACGCCCCAGAGCACCGCCGCGGTCGCGAGCGTGGCGAGCAGGAAGGTCGAGAGCCGTCGGCGCAGGTCGCCGCCGACGAGCACCTGGAACACCAGGCCGCCGACCAGACCGATCCCGGCGATCGTCCACCACTGCAGCGTGGGGTCGGCGAGGAAGTCGTTGAATCCGATCGCGCCCCAGAGCTTGAGCAGCACCGCGACCCAGAAGGACGGCAGCGAGTACAGCACGAACGACAGGAACGTCACCGAGTAGTCGAAGCCCGTGTACTGGCGCAGGGCCGACGCGATGCCGACGGAGATGCCGAGCACGATCGCGAGCACGGTGGACATGGCGATCAGCTGCACCGTCGAGGGGATCGCGACGGCGAGCATGTGGGTGACGTCCTGGCCGGTGATCCAGCTGGTGCCCAGGGTGCCGCGTCCGACGAGGTAGCCGAGCACGCCCAGCAGCCACTTGAGGTAGCGGATCGCGGGCGGGGTGTCGAGGTCGAGCGCGCGCACGCGCGCCTCGATCAGCTGCTCCTTGTTGGGGGCTGTGCTGGCGTAGAGGTCCTCGAGGGGGTCGAGGGCGTACGCGAGCAGCATGTAGACGATGAACGTCGCGCCGAGCAGCACGACACCGGACGACAGCAGTCGTCGGCCGATGAAGGTGAGCATCGGCGCGCGGTCGCCCAGCCGGCGGCGCCGCGGGGCGGCGCCGGTCGACGGTGCGACCGCGTCAGGGCTCGCCGCGGCGAGCTCCTTCTCGGAGGTGGTCATGGATCCAGACCTCAGGGGTGCGAGGGCGATGAGGGGGTCGAGTCTACGACCGCGCCGGCGCGCTCCCTGCGGTCAGGGGTCACGGGGCTCCCGCCCGCCTTGTGGTACTGCGGGTGCCGGGGCGCGTCGAGGACGTGCGCTCACACGGCGGGGGTGCCGCGGCCGGTGACGACCGCGGCACCCCCGTGCCGTGTGGCTACTGCTGGTGCGTCACTCCTCGGTGTCCTCGGCCGGAGCCTCGGTCGCCGTGGGGCCGTCGAGCACGTCAGCGGCCGCGATCTCCCACTCCCAGTAGTTCCAGAAGATGGTCGGCGACAGCGGGATCGTCGACACGCCCGACAGGACCTCGCGGTGGGCCACGACGCCGGGGAACTGGAAGATCGGGATGCCGAAGGCGTCCTCGTACAGCTGCGACTCGATGTCGGTCGTCAGCTGCTGCTCGGTCTCGGCGTCCGCCGTGGCCATGTCCTTGTACCACTGGTCGACGTCGGGGTTGGAGTACCCGCCGAAGTTGTTCAGACCACCGGTGACGTAGTTCGCCTCGGAGTTCAGGGCGAAGGTGTTGGTGGACTGCCAGCCGAAGAGCGACGCGTCGTAGGTGTCCGTCTGCGTGAGCAGCGAGCCCCAGTTGTCGTCGCCGCCGTCGATCAGGTTGAAGCCGACCTGCTCGACCGAGGCCGCGATGAGCTGGTACTCGTTGGCGCGGCGGACGTTCGACTTGCCGTAGAGGAAGCGCACGTCGATCGGCGTCTCCACGCCGGCCTCCTCGAGGAGCGCCTTGGCGCCGTCGATGTCGACCTCGTCGAAGGCGTCGGAGCCGTTGTTGGCCACGACGTCGTCGTACGCCGGCGAGCCGGGGACCACGGTGAAGGAGTCACGCGTCGTGGCGTCCTCCTGCAGCGGCGCGATGAGCTTCTCGATGATCTCGTCGCGCGGGACCGCCTTGAGGAACGCCTCGCGGACCAGACGGGCCGTCTCGGCGTCGCCGCCGTAGGTGGCCGGGTCGAACGGGCCGCCGTTGTTCATGATCAGGTCGACGTGCTCGAACGTGCCCTCGGGGGCCGCCTCGTACGTGATGCCCGAGTCCGTCAGGCCCTCGAGGGTCTCGATGACGTCCACCGACGACTGCGGCTGGATGAGGTCGACCTCACCGTTCTGCAGGGCGGTGACGGAGGCCAGCGGGTCCTCGCTGTAGCGGATCGTGATCGACTCGACCTTGGGCTTGGGGCCCCAGGTGTAGTCCTCGCGCGCCGTGAGCGTCATGTACTGGTTCTCGACGTACTCCGACATCACGTAGGCGCCGGACGAGAGGTAGAGCTCCTCGTCCTCGGGCAGCGACGTGAAGTTGAAGTCCTCGTTCCAGACCTTCGAGATCTTCGACAGCGCCTCGGTGTCGTTGTTCGCGAAGGCGTCGATGATGGCCTGCTTGCCCTCCGCGGCGTCCTCGATGCCGAGGGCACGCTTGGCGACCGCGTGCGCGGCGACGGGCGACGGCTGGAAGGAGATCTCCCAGTCGGAGCGGGGCTCGCTGTAGACCAGCGTGACCGACTGGCCGTCGTCGGAGACCTCGGGGGCCTCCTCGACCAGGGTCATCGCGACGGAGGAGCCGTCGAAGTAGACGCCCGCGTCGATCGCGTCCTGGTTGGTGATGTTGCCCTCTTCGTCGTACTCGGGCTCGACGTTGTCGAAGGCGTCGTTCTGCGGGCCCCAGTAGAGGATCATGTCGGCCGCGTCGACGGCGGTGCCGTCGGACCAGGTCACGCCCTCGTTGATCGTGTACTTCACCGTCAGCGGGTCGTCGGAGACCTTCTCGTACGTGCCGACGTCCGAGAACTGCTGGAGCGCGAGGTCACCGTCGTAGTAGTTGAACGCCGCGTTCGTCAGGTAGATGACGTTCGCGTTGGTGGTCGCGTTGCCGGTCGACGTCAGGTTGTTCTGCGAGTAGAACGGCTGGTTCCACCCGACGTTGACCGCGGTGTCCTCCTCGATCTCCGACGCCGTGTCCGGGCCGGAGCATGCGGAGATCACGAGGGCGCCAGCCGCGAGGGCGGCGGTCGCGGCGCTGATTCGCCTGATCTTCAAGGTTCCTCCTGTGACGGTGGAGGGCGACGACCGCCGGGGCCCGGGCGCACGCAGGTGCGCGCAGCCAGGTGCCGGGAGCATGCTCGCCCGCCGTGAGTTGGGGCCAACCTAGCCGCGCGGGAGCGGGCAGAACCAACACGGTCGACGGCAGCGGGTGATCGTTACCTGATCGATACTGGTGAGTACCGTCCACCATGCGAGACGTACCGGGCGGTAACCGAGGTGAAACATGGCCGACACAGACGACGCAGGGGCCGAACCGGACCCACCGCCGCCCGCCCGAGGGCGATCTGTGGTATGCGCTGCTCAGCTCGCCGGGCCGTCGGCCCCCGGGTCGCGAGACTGCCACGTGCACAGGCACGAACGGTTCCCCTCCGGGTCGGCCAGCACCCAGAACGACGGCGCCGCGGTGTCGTCGACGAGCGTCCCCCCGGCAGCGGTGGCCGCCTCGACGCGCCCGGCCACCGAGGACGGGTCGATCCACACGTCCAGGTGCCAGCGCTGCCGCGGCTCGCCGCTCCCGGACTCCTGGAACCAGACCGCGGGCAGCCCGCCGGCCGTGTCCCGCACCTCGTCGTCCTGGCCCGGGGTGTCCTCGTACCCGAGCAGGGCCCGCCAGAAGGGCTGCACGCTCCCCCGGTCGGGGGTGTCGAGCGCCAGGTCGAACCGCTGCACGGCCGCACCGTCCAGCTCGGCCCCCATCCGCGCCGCGAGATCGCCGACCGCCCGTGCCAGCGAGACGTCCCGCGAGGTGACCCCGCCGGCGTCGTGGCTGACCAGCCGCACGTCCAGGTGCCCGTAGCGCAGGTCGAGGTCGGGGTGGTGCTGCACCTCCTCCGCCACGGCGCCGATCGCCTCCACGAGCGCGAGCCCCGTCGCGAAGTCGCCGGTCCGTACCCGCGTGCGCAGCCCGTCCCCGAGGTTCACCCACCCCGTCAGGCGTGCGTCCGCGATCTGCTGCCCCGTGAGCGTCGTCATGGCCCCATGGTGACCCGCGCCACCCACGCGCGCGCGGGGACCAGCAGGTTCGGGCGACCCGTCACGCGACCACCTGGACCGGGCACCGGGCGACCCCGGCCCGAGCGATCCGCGCGTCCGCCGTGACGAGGGTGACCGCGTGCGCCTCGGCGACGGCGACGTAGGCGGCGTCGTACATCGACAGGTTCGACCGCAGCTCCCACATCCTGCGCAGGTGCGGCCCGGTCGGTGTCACCGCGACCGTCACCTGCGCGAGTGCGGCGACGGCGCGGTCCGCCCGGGTGGCGTCGATCTTGCCGCCTCGCCACAGCCCGCGCAGGGCGCTGAGCACCTCGGTGCGCCAGTGCTCCGGGACTGCCCACGCCGGGTCCTGACGGAGGGCACGATGGGCCGCGAGGACACGTGGGTCCTCGTCGGGGTCGGCGAAGACCAGCGCCATGACGGACGCGTCGACGACGATCACCCGGCCGACCCCGCCCTCTCCTCGTCGCGGGCGGTCAGCACGTCGTCGAGGGTCGCCCCCGACCCCCGGTTCCAGCCGGCGACGCCGTCGAGGATCGCGACGTTGCCCGCGAAGGCTGCCTCGCGGAGCACGACCTCGCGCAGGTACGACTGGAGGCTCTGCCCGTTGGCCCGGGCACGCTCGACGAGGGCGTCACGGACGGAGTCGGGTACATCACGGATCTGGAGCGCCACCATGCATGCATGATAGGTGCGGATTGCATGCAGATCCACACCACATGCGCGCCCCCGCGACGATCCCGCCGCTCCCGGCGTTGACGCGGTCAGACGTTGAAGCGGAACTCCACGACGTCGCCGTCGACCATCACGTAGTCCTTGCCCTCGATGCGGGCCTTGCCGGCGGCGCGGGCCGCGGCCACGGACCCGGCCTCGACGAGGTCGGCGAACGAGATGACCTCCGCCTTGATGAAGCCCTTCTGGAAGTCCGTGTGGATGACGCCCGCGGCCTGCGGGGCCGTCCAGCCCTGGTGGATCGTCCAGGCGCGCGACTCCTTGGGACCGGCGGTCAGGTAGGTCTGCAGGCCGAGGGTGTGGAAGCCGACGCGGGCGAGCTGGTCCAGGCCCGCCTCGGTCTGGCCGTTGTCCTCGAGCATCTCGCGGGCCTCGTCGGGCTCGAGCTCGACGAGCTCGGACTCGAACTTCGCGTCGAGGAACACGGCGTCCGCGGGGGCGACGTGCGCGCGCAGATCGTCCTGCATCGCGGTGTCGGCCAGGCCGTCGTCGTCGGTGTTGAAGACGTAGATGAACGGCTTGGTCGTCATCAGCTGCAGCGGCGCGAGCTCGGCCAGGTCGAGGCCCGCGGCGGCGGCGCCCTGGAAGAGGGTCGTGCCCTGCTCCAGGAGGGCGAGGGCCTGCTGCGCGGCCGTGAGCAGGGCGGCGTCGGCCTTCTTGGCGCGCACCTCCTTCTCCAGGCGCGGCACGGCCTTCTCGAGGGTCTGCAGGTCGGCCAGGACGAGCTCGGTGTGGATGGTCTCGATGTCGTCCTTCGGCGAGACGCGCCCGTCGACGTGCACGACGTCGGGGTCGGCGAACGCACGGGTGACCACGCAGATCGCCTCGGCCTCACGGATGTTCGCGAGGAACTGGTTGCCCATCCCCTCGCCCTCGCTGGCGCCCTTGACGATGCCGGCGATGTCGACGAACGACACCGTGGCGGGCAGGATCCGCTCGGAGCCGAAGATCCCCGCGAGCGTCGCCAGGCGCGGGTCGGGCAGCGGCACGACGCCCACGTTCGGCTCGATCGTGGCGAACGGGTAGTTCGCCGCGAGGACCTGCGCACGGGTCAGCGCGTTGAAGAGGGTGGACTTGCCGACGTTGGGCAGTCCGACGATGCCGATGGTGAGGGCCACGTCGGCCGAGTCTACGGGCGTGCGGCCGCCACGGCGGGCACCGCTGCCGCGGACCGGGCCTGCCGTCGCCCCGTCAGGCGAACGCGCGCATCCGGGCCAGCAGGTCGGGCCCGTTGCGCTCCAGCGTCCGCCCGCCCACCAGCACGCCCCCGACCAGCACGCCCGTGCCGAGCAGCAGGCCCACGACCAGCGCCGCCCAGCCCAGCACCGCCGAGCCCTGGACCGCGGCGAGCACGGTCAGCACGAGCGTGGGCGTGGCGAGCAGCACCACGACGGTACCGCCGACCAGCTGCGACGTGAACGCCGCGGCGCTCGCGCCCTGCTTGGTCGAGAACGGGTTGTCGCCGGGCTGCTGGACCGGGTAGACGACCATGGCCGAGACGACGCTCGCCGTGCCCAGCGCCGTGAGCAGCAGGCCGAGGCCCGCGCCGAGCAGGGCGGGCAGGAGCGCGATCCGGTCGGCGTACGCGGCGGTGCCGACCGTGATCGCGACCGTCATGAGCAGGCCCAGCGACCCGGCCACGACGACACGCCCCCACCGGTCGGCCGTGCCGCGCAGGGGCGAGGCCAGGTGCGTCCAGTACGACGTGCCGTCGTAGGCGACGTCGGCGGAGATGGTCCAGCCGACGAGGACGCCCGTGAGGGGCCCGGCGATCAGCACGACGCTGCTGCCGCCGCCGAAGCCGAGCACGAACGGCAGCAGGGGGACGATCGCCACGGCGATCGCGTACCGGGGGTCGCGCAGCCAGTACGTGGCCGCGCGGGCCGCGATCGCCCCGGTCGGCGTCGCGGGCAGCCGGTCGAACCAGCCGAGGCCGCGCGCACGGACCTCGTGCGACGCGGTCGCGGGCTGCGCGAGCGAGCGGCGCAGCGCACCGTCCCAGACGACGTACGCGAGCGCGACGGTCGCCACGGCGACGACGAGCCGGGCCAGCGCACCGAGCAGGTCGCCGCGCACCACGACCGGGGCGAGCGCCCACGGCGCGCCGAGCGGCGTCCAGGACAGCACGCCGGCGACGACGCCGAGCCCGTCCGTGCCGAGCGTCACCACACCGTCCGACACGGTGCTCATGATCGGGCCGAGGAGGACCAGCGGCAGGACCGCCAGCAGCGCGACCAGCTCCCGCACGCGACGCCGGCCCAGCACGGGCGCCATCGCCGCGGTGACCGCGCGCGCCCCGACCAGGCACGTCGCGACGCCGAGCAGCGCCCCGACGACGCCGACGAGCGCCGCGAGCGGCTCGCGCCACCACACCCCGGCCGTGCCGAGTCCCACCAGCACGGTCACGACGCCCGGCACGCCCACGGCGCCGGCGAGGGTCAGCCCGACGAGCAGGTCGCGGCGCGGCACGCCGAACGTGACGAAGCGGCGGGGGTCGAGGGTGGCGTCGACGCCGAAAGCGACCAGCGGCACCACCCACCACCCGAGGACCAGCAGGGCGCCCGCGACGACCACCACCTGCGAGCGCAGCGCGGTGCCCTGGAACGACAGGCCGACGAGGCCCGCACCCACGACCGCGAGCAGGCCGAGCCCGTAGAGCGCGGCGAGCACCATGCCCACGACCTGCCAGGGGCTGCGCCGCAGGCCGTTGCGCAGGAGCGCGAGCTTCAGCCGGACGAGGTGCCCAACCATGCGAGCCCCTCCCCTCCGACGCGGCCGCCGACGAGCTCGACGAAGCGCTCCTCCAGCGACCGCCCGGCGCGGACCTCGTCGACGGTGCCCGCCGCGAGCACGTGGCCGCCGGCGATGACGGCGACGTGGTCGCACATGCGCTGGACGAGGTCCATGACGTGCGAGGACACGACCACGGTGCCGCCGCCGGCGACGTAGCGGGCGAGGATGTCGCGGATGTTCGCCGCGGAGACGGGGTCGACGGCCTCGAACGGCTCGTCGAGCACGAGCAGGCGCGGGGCGTGCACGAGCGCGCAGGCGAGCGCGACCTTCTTCGTCATGCCCGCGGAGTAGTCGACGACGAGGGTGTCCTTGTCGCCGGCGAGGTCCATCGCCGCGAGCAGGTCGGCGGTGCGGGCGGCGACGGTCGGCCGGTCGAGGCCCTGGAGCAGGCCGGCGTAGGTGATGAGCTGGGCTCCGGTGAGGCGGTCGAACAGGCGGACCCCGTCGGGCAGCACGCCGAGGCTGCGCTTGACCTGCTCGGGGTGCGCCCACAGGTCCACGCCGTGCACGAGGACGGTGCCGTGGTCGGGGCGCAGGAGCCCCGTGGCCATCGAGAGCGTCGTCGTCTTGCCCGCACCGTTGGGGCCCACGAGGCCGTAGAACGACCCGGCGGGGATGGTCAGGTCGACGCCGGCGACCGCGACCTTGTTCCCGAAGCGCCGCCACAGGCCGTGCAGGGCGAGGGCCGGCGCGGGGGCGGGTGGCTCGCCGGGCGGAGCCACGGGTGGCAGGGACGGGTCGGGCCGGGTCTCGGACGACATCGCGCCAGCATAGGAGGCAGGGGCGTCCCGGGGTGTCGGCCGGGCGTGTGGGTCGGGGCTGGCATGCTCGCGCCCCATGGAGACCTCGGTGGGCACGTTCGTCCTCGCCCTGCTGGCGGCACTGGTGGTCGGCGCCCTGCTCGGCGGGGGCGCGGCGTGGGTGGCGGCGGGGGCGCGGGCGGCGCGGCGCGCGGAGGCCCGGGTCCGGGCCGCGGAGATCGACGCGGCACGCGCCCGGGCGACGCTCGACGCCGAGCGCGCGGGCGCCGGCGACCGGTTCCGTGCCGTGGCGGACGAGGCGCTGGGGGCGAGCAGCGAGCAGTTCCTCGCCCTGGCGCACCAGCGGCTCGCGGCCGAGCACCAGACGCAGGTGGGCGAGCTCACGCAGCGGGAGCAGGCCGTGCGGGCCATGGTCGAGCCGATCGCGCGCACCCTGGAGCAGGTGCGCGGCGAGCTGGCGACCGCGCAGCAGGCCCGGGCCGCGGGCGAGGCGGCGATCGGCGAGCAGGTGCGCGCCATGCGCGAGCAGTCCGAGCAGCTGCGCTCGCAGACCTCGCAGCTGGTCAGCGCGCTGCGCGCGTCGCACGTGCGGGGCCGGTGGGGCGAGGTCCAGCTGCGCCGGGTCGTGGAGGCCGCGGGGATGCTCGCGCACGTCGACTTCGTCGAGCAGGCGTCGGTGCGCACCGACGACGGCGTGCAGCGGCCCGACATGGTGGTGCGGCTCGCGGGCGGCAAGAGCGTCGTGGTCGACGCGAAGGTGGCGTTCGTCGGGTTCCTCGAGGCGACGGAGGCCGAGGACCCGCGGGTCCGGGCCGAGCGGATGGCCGCGCACGCCCGGCACATGCGCGCGCACGTCGACGCGCTGGCCGCCAAGCGGTACTGGGACCAGTTCGCCCCGGCCCCGGAGTTCGTCGTGATGTTCGTCCCGGCGGAGTCGTTCCTGCACGCGGCCGTGGACCAGGACCCGGCGGTCGTGGAGTACGCGTTCGAGCGCAACGTGGTGCTCGCGACGCCGACGACGCTGCTGGCGCTGCTGCGCACGGTCGCGTACGCGTGGAAGCAGGACGCGCTCGCGGCGAACGCTCAGCAGGTCCTCACGCTCGGCAAGGAGCTGCACGGGCGGCTGGCCACGATGGGCGGGCACCTGACGCGCCTGGGCCGGGCGATCGACGCGGCCGCCGGCGCGTACAACCAGACGGTGGCCTCGCTCGAGACCCGGGTGCTGGTCAGCGCCCGCCGGTTCGCGGACCTGCACGTCGTGTCCGACGAGCTGCCGGCACCGCCGCCCGCGGACCCGCGCCTGGCCGCCGTGACCGCCCCGGAGCTGGTGGCGTTCGCGAGCGAGCACGCCGTGGCGCTCGAGGACCGCGTGCCCGCGGCGCGCCCGGCGGACGAGGACGCAGCGGTCGGCAGCCGGTGAGGCGGTGCCAGGACCGTCGGGCGTGGGCTCGGCGGTCCTGGCGGGCCGGCAGGGCCGGCGCCGGGCTCAGACCGGCTGCACGTCCAGCGACCGGCGGCCCTCGCGGCGGGGACGGGCGTCGGGCGCCCCGGCGGCGCGCAGGTCGGTGCGCAGCTCGCGCGGCAGCGAGAACATCAGGTCCTCCGTCGCGGTACGGACCTCCTCGACGTCCCCGAAACCGAGCCCGGCCAGGCGGGCCAGCAGCTCGTCGACCAGCACCTCCGGCACCGACGCGCCCGAGGTCACGCCGACCGTCGCCGCGCCCTCGAGCCAGGCCGGGTCGAGCTCGTCGGCCCGGTCGATGCGGTACGAGGTGCGCGCCCCGGCGTCGAGCGCGACCTCGACGAGCCGCACCGAGTTCGACGAGTTCAGCGAGCCGACCGTGATGACGACGTCGCAGGCCGGGGCCATCTTCTTCACCGCGACCTGGCGGTTCTGCGTGGCGTAGCAGATGTCGTCGCTCGGCGGGTCCTGCAGGTGCGGGAACTTCTCGCGCAGCCGGCGCACCGTCTCCATCGTCTCGTCGACCGACAGCGTGGTCTGCGAGATCCACACGACGCGCTCGGGGTCGCGGACCTCGATGTCGTCGACGGCGTCCGGGGAGTTCACCACCTGGATGTGCTCGGGCGCCTCGCCCTGGGTGCCCTCGACCTCCTCGTGCCCGTCGTGGCCGATGAGGAGGATGTCCATGTCGTCGGCCGCGAACCGCACGGCCTCCTTGTGGACCTTCGTCACCAGGGGGCAGGTGGCGTCGATGGTCTGCAGGCCGCGCGCGTCGGCCGCGGAGCGCACCGCCGGGGACACCCCGTGCGCGGAGAACACCAGACGCGCGCCCTCGGGCACCTCGTCGGTCTCGTCGACGAACACGGCGCCGCGGGCCGCGAGGGTCTCCACGACGTGCCTGTTGTGGACGATCTCCTTGCGCACGTACACAGGGGCGCCGTAGTGCTCGAGGGCCTTCTCGACGGCGACGACGGCGCGGTCGACGCCGGCGCAGTAGCCGCGGGGGGCGGCGAGGAGCACGCGACCGCGACGGGGGGCGGAGGCGTCCACGGAGGGGCGGTCGACGGCGGCAGAGGTCACGCGTCCAGTCTAGGTGGCCCGCGGCGCGGCACACGTGGACGGGTGCAGCGGCCCGGTGCGGACCGTGTGCAGAGGCGGTGGGTGCCGTGGGGCAGGCTGGGGGGCGTGGACGCCGACGCACCCGTGCCCCTGCCGCTCAAGGCGGCCGAGACGACCGCAGAGCGCCCCTGGCCCGTGCGTCACCTGGCCCCCAAGGTCGCCGAGTACGTGGCCCGGATGCCGCCGGTCTGGGTCGAGGGGCAGGTCCTCAACCTCAAGCGGTGGAACTCCCTGCTGTTCCTCACGCTGCGCGACACCGACCTCGACATGTCGTTGTCGGTGACGCTGCCCGCGGTCGCCGCGATGTCGCTGGGCGAGCGGTTCGCCGACGGCGCCCACGTGGTGGTCCACGCCCGCCCGCAGTTCCAGCCGAAGAAGGGCACGCTCGGGTTCTCCGCGGACCGGGTCCGGCTGGTGGGGCTCGGCGAGCTGCTCGCCCGGATCGAGCACCTCAAGGGCGTGCTCGCGGCGGAGGGCCTGTTCGACGACGCCCGCAAGGTGCCGCTGCCGTTCCTGCCCGGCGTCGTGGGCCTGGTGTGCGCCCAGCAGGGCGACGCCGAGCACGACGTGGTGTCCAACGCGCGTGCGCGCTGGCCCGCCGTGCAGTTCGAGATCCGCCGGGTCACCGTGCAGGGGCCGAGCGCGGTGCCCGAGGTCACCGCCGCGATCGCGGAGCTCGACGCCGACCCGCGGGTCGACGTCGTCGTGGTCGCCCGCGGCGGCGGGTCGTTCGAGGACCTGCTCCCGTTCAGCAACGAGACGCTCGTGCGCGCGGCCGCGGCCTGCCGCACGCCCCTGGTCAGCGCGATCGGCCACCACATGGACGCACCCCTGCTGGACCTGGTGGCGGACCTGCGCGCGTCGACGCCGACGGACGCCGCCAAGCGGGTCGTGCCCGACGTCACCGAGGAGCGGGCCCGGGTGGTGCAGGCCCGCTCGCGGGCGCGGGCCGCGGTGACGCAGCGCGTGGCCCGGGAGTCCGCGATGCTCGAGCACTGGCGGGGCCGGCCCGTGCTGGCCCGCCCCACGACCCTGCTCGACCCGCACGAGCACGGCCTGCACCGCGCGCGCGACCGCGGACGCTCCCTGCTCGACGCCGCCGTGCAGCACGCAGCGACGCAGGTCGTCGGGCTCGCGGCGCAGGTGCGGGCGCTGTCCCCCGCCGCGACGCTCGAGCGCGGGTACGCGGTGGTGCAGGGGCCTGACGGTCGCGTGGTGCGGACCCCGGACGACGTGGCGGCGGGCGACCGCCTGCGGGTCCGTGTCGCGACGGGCGAGCTCGCCGCGGACGTCGTCGCCCCCTGACGCCGGCACGGCGTCGGTCGGCCCTGGTTGACTGTGCCCGTGGCCGGTACCCGACAGACCCTCCCCGCGGACCCGACGCACGACGACGCGCGCCCCGACCCCGCCTCCCTGGGCTACGAGGAGGCGCGCGACGAGCTCGTCGCGATCGTCGGCCGGCTCGAGTCGGGCGCGGGAACCCTCGAGGAGTCCCTGGCGTTGTGGGAGCGCGGCGAGGCCCTGGCGGCCCGCTGCCAGGAGTGGCTGGACGGCGCGCGGGAGCGGCTGGCGACCGCGCGCGGCGAGGAGCGTGCCGGCGCGGGCCGGGACGCGACGACGGACGAGGAGGTCCACGGGTGAGCAGCACGGACGCACGGGCGCTGGTCGTCGGCGAGGCGTTGGTCGACGCGGTCGTCCGGCCCGACGGGACCCGGGCGACGTACCCCGGGGGCAGCCCCGCCAACGTCGCGCTCGGCCTGGGCCGCCTGGGCCGGCGCGTCGACCTGCTGACCTGGCTCGGCGACGACGACGACGGCGACGCGGTCCGCGCCCACCTGGAGGCGTCGGGCGTGCGGGTGCTGCGCGGCACGACCCGCCCCGGGCGCACCCCCGTGGCCACGGCCCACCTGGACGCCGCGGGCGTCGCCACGTACGCGTTCGACCTGACGTGGGACCTGCCGGACGCGTGGGACGAGGGCCCGGGCGACCCCGTGGTCGTGCACACCGGGTCGATCGGCTCCGTGCTGGTGCCGGGCGGCGCGAAGGTCGCGGACCTGCTGCGGGCGCGGCGGGCGACGTCGACGATCACGTACGACCCGAACCTGCGGCCCGCGCTCATGGGTGACCCGGCGGACGTGCGGCCCCTCGTCGAGGCGCTCGTCGAGCTGTCCGACGTGGTCAAGGTCAGCGACGAGGACCTGGCCTGGCTGCTGCCGGGGCAGGCTCCGGCCGACGTGGCCGCCCGGTGGGCCACGCGCGGGCCCGCCCTCGTGGTCGTGACGCTCGGCGGCGAGGGCGCGCTCGCGGCGACGTCGTCGGGCGCGCGGCTGACGGTGCCGGCGCCGCGCGTGGAGGTCGCGGACACGGTCGGCGCGGGCGACTCCTTCATGGGTGGCCTCGTCGACGGGCTGTGGTCGGCCGGCCTGCTGGGCGCGGACCGCCGGGGCGCGCTGCGGGACGCGGACGCCGCGACCCTCGAGCACCTGCTGGCGCGGTGCGTGCGCATCGCGGCGATCACCGTGTCCCGCCCGGGCGCGAACCCGCCCGGGACGGCGGAGCTGGAGCCGCCGACGGACGCGGCGCACGAGGAGACCGCGGTCCGCACGGGGGCGGACGGCACCCTGGTCGACACGACCCACCACGACCCGAGCCCGCACGGCACGGTGCGGCAGAGCACGAGCGGAGGCGACGCATGAGCGGCACCACGAGCGCGGCCCCGGGCCGCCCGACCACCCCGGCCCAGGCGTGGGCGGAGCTGCGCGACGGCAACGTGCGCTTCGTCGACGGGCGCATGGAGCACCCCTCGCAGGGCGTCGACCACCGCGCCGGGCTGAGCGTCGCCCAGCACCCCTTCGCGGTGGTGTTCGGCTGCTCCGACAGCCGGGTCGCGGCCGAGATCATCTTCGACCAGGGCCTGGGCGACGTGTTCGTGGTGCGGACCGCCGGGCACGTGCTCGACACCACCGTGATCGGCTCGATCGAGTACGGCGTCGAGGTGCTCGGCGCCCCGCTGGTGATCGTCCTGGCGCACGACAGCTGCGGCGCCGTGGCCGCCGCGACGGAGGCGATCAGCGGCGGGCAGGTGATCCCCGGTTTCGTGCAGGCGGTCGTCGACCGCGTGATCCCGTCGATCATCGGGCTGACGGCCTCGGGCCGGCCGCTGGACTCGTTCGACGCCGCGACGCTCGGGCACGAGCACGTGCTGCACACGGCGCGCCAGCTGCACTCCTACTCCGTCTCGCTGGCCGACAGCGTCGCCGCCGGCCGGTGCGCGATCGTGGCCGTGGAGTACACGCTCGCCGACGGCCGCGCGCGGCTGTCGCACGTCATCGGCGACATCGGCGCAGGTCCGGGCGCGGTGCCCGAGGTCTGATCCGCCGGGCCCCGGCACCGCCCGTCGCGGGCGGTGCTGGGGCAGGATGTCGCCATGACTTCCACGACCGGTCCCGACGTCGCGACCACGTCCGGCGAGGACGCAGCCGAGTACCGCACCGAGCACGACACGATGGGCGAGGTCCGCGTACCCGTCCACGCCCTGTACCGCGCGCAGACGCAGCGCGCGGTCGAGAACTTCCCGATCTCCGGCTCCCGGCTGGAGCGCGGGCACGTCGAGGCCCTCGCGCGCATCAAGAAGGCCGCCGCGCTGGCCAACGCCGAGCTCGGCGTGCTGGAGCGCGACGTGGCCGACGCGATCGCGGCGGCCGCCGACGAGGTCGCGTCCGGCGTGCACGACGCGCACTTCCCCGTCGACGTGTACCAGACGGGCTCGGGCACGAGCTCGAACATGAACACGAACGAGGTCCTGGCGACGCTCGCCACGCGCTCCCTGGGCCGCGAGGTCCACCCCAACGACCACGTCAACGCGTCGCAGTCGTCCAACGACGTGTTCCCGACCTCGGTGCACGTCGCGGCCACGGCGGGCGTCGTGCGCGACCTGGTGCCCGCCCTGGAGCACCTCGCCGGTGCCCTGGAGGAGAAGGCGGCGGCGTGGGCGCACGTCGTCAAGGCCGGCCGCACGCACCTCATGGACGCGACCCCGGTGACGCTGGGGCAGGAGATGGGCGGCTACGCCGCCGCGGTGCGGTACGGCGTCGAGCGCCTGCAGGCCGCCCTCCCCCGGGCCGCGGAGGTGCCGCTCGGCGGCACGGCCGTCGGGACCGGGATCAACACCCCCGCGGGCTTCCCGCAGCGGGTGATCGCCCTGCTGGTCGAGGACACGGGCCTGCCGCTGACGGAGGCACGCGACCACTTCGAGGCGCAGTCCTCGCGCGACGGGCTCGTCGAGCTGTCCGGCGCGCTGCGCACGATCGCGGTGTCGCTGACGAAGATCTGCAACGACCTGCGCTGGATGGGCTCGGGCCCCAACACGGGCCTCGGCGAGATCGCTGTCCCGGACCTGCAGCCGGGGTCGTCGATCATGCCGGGCAAGGTCAACCCCGTGGTGCCGGAGGCGGTGCTCATGGTGTGCTCGCGCGTCGTCGGCAACGACGCGACCGTGGCGTGGGCCGGGGCCAGCGGCTCGTTCGAGCTCAACGTGCAGATCCCCGTGATCGCGTCGGCCGTGCTGGAGTCCGTGCGCCTGCTGGCGAACGCGTCCCGGGTGCTGGCGGACCGCACGGTGGCCGGGCTGGTCGCGAACGAGGAGCGGGCGCGGGCGCTGGCGGAGTCCTCCCCGTCCATCGTCACGCCCCTGAACCGGGTGATCGGCTACGAGGCGGCCGCGAAGATCGCCAAGCACGCGGTCAAGCACCAGGTCACGGTGCGGCAGGCGACGATCGACCTGGGGCACGTGGAGCGCGGCGAGCTGACGCTCGAGCAGCTCGACGCGGCCCTCGACGTGCTGGCGATGACCCGCCCGCCGCAGGGCTGACGACGGACGACGGGCGGTGCGCGGGAGAAGTCCCGCGCACCGCCCGTCGCGCGTCCGTCGGCGGCACCGTCAGCCGGCGGCACCGTCAGCCGGCGGCACCGTCAGCCGGCGGCACCGTCAGCCGGCGGCACCGTCAGCCGTCGGCACCGTCAGCCGTCGAGGCGGAAGCGCTCGACCTCCTCGCGCAGCCCGTCGGCCACGCGCGACAGGTCGCCCACGGCGTCGTGCACCCCGTCGGCCTCGGTGCGCGACCGGGCGACGTCCTGCGCGACCTGGTGCATCGACGTCGCGATGTCCTGGGTGCCGACGGACGCGACGACGAGGTTGCGCTCGACCTCGGCCGTGGTCGCCGACTGCTCCTCGATGACCGCGGAGATCGACGACTGGTGCTCGTCGACGGAGCTGATCGCCTCGGCGATGCGTGCGACCGCGTCGGACACGTCGGCGGCGTCCTTCTCCACGGCGGTCAGGACGGGTGCGATGGTCTCCAGCGCGACGGACGTCTGCTGCGCGAGCTCCTTGACCTCGCCCGCCACGACCGCGAACCCGCGGCCCGCCTCACCGGCGCGGGCGGCCTCGATGGTCGCGTTGAGCGCGAGCAGGTGCGTCTGCCCGGCGATCGCGGAGACCGCGGAGACGACGTCCTTGATCTGCGACGACGACGCGCCCAGCCGGCTGGCGGCACCCGCGGCCTCGCCGGTGATGCCGACCGCGTCGCCGGTCCGTCGCTGCACGGACGTGACGTCGCGCGACACCGACTGGATCGTCGTCTGCATCTCGGTCATCGCGGCGGTGACCGCCCCGACCTCGGACGACACGACGGTCGCGCTGTCGGACACGCCCGACGCCCGCTGCGCCGACTCCGACGCGACGGTCACCAGCGCGGTGCTGGACTCGTCGAGGCGGACCGCGGTGGAGCGCAGGTCGCCGGCACCGTCGCGCATGCGGGTCACGGCGCCCCGCATGCCCTCGACGGCCTGGGCGAGCGCGACGCCCATGGCCCCGACCTCGTCCGTGCCCTCGGGCCTGACCTGGACGGCGAGGTCGCGCTGCGCGACGCGCTGCAGGGCCTGCGTGAGCCGCCCGATGCGACGCACGAGCCGCCCGGTGTAGGCGGCCACGCCGGTCACGGCGACGAGCGCGACGCCCGCGCCGACGGCCAGCAGCGTGAGCGCGAGCTGCTGGGACCCGGCGCGCAGCTCGTCGGCGACGGCGGTGACCTCCGCCTGCGGCGCCCAGGCCACGACCGTCCAGCCCCAGGCGGCGGAGCGGGTGACGACGGCGGCGGCGGGCTCGCCCTGGACGTCGACGGTGCGCTCGAGCCGCTCCCCGGGCTCGAGCGCTGCGGCGGCCTCGACGAGCTCGGCGGCCACGTCGTCGGCGAGCACGGGCGCCTGCGGCACCACGGTGGAGCCGTCGGACGCGAGCACGGTCAGGGCGCCGCCGGTGCCGACGGTCACGCGGGCCAGCGACTCGCGCACGGGGGCGTCGACCTCGGCCTGCGGGACGCCGACGAACAGCGCGCCGACGACCTCGTCGTCGACCACGATCGGCGAGTACGCCGTGACGTAGGGGACGCCGACGACGGCCGCGACGCCGCTGAACGTCTCGCCCTGCAGGAGGGTGGCGACGACCGGGGTCGGCGAGCCGTCGGCCGCGACGGCCGGGATGTACGTGCCGATGGCGCGGGCGCCGTCGGCGTTGGGCACGGTGGTGGCCACGCGCAGCATGTCGCCGTCGTCGTCCATCCGCTGGAAGACGGTGACCGCGGCGCCGCTGAGCAGGTCGGTGACGCCGTCGACGACGGGGGTCGGGGTGTCCACGTCGGCGTTCTGGCCGAGCCAGGTGCCGCCGATCTGGAGGGCGGGCAGCGTGACGTCCTGCGCATCGCCCGTCACCTGGTTCGTGGCGGTCCAGCGCACGGGCGCCCCGAACGTGACGGCGCCGGCCTCGGCGACGACCTGCTCGGCGACCCGCAGGTCGCCGCGGACCTGTGCCCCGACGGTGTCGACCTGGGTGTCGACGAGCGTGACCGCGTGGTCCGCGGACCCGGTCAGCGCGGAGTCGACGAGGGTCGCGACCTCGTCGGCGGCCCGGTCGGCGAGACCGGCGCTGAGCACGCCGCCGACCGCCGAGAGCGCGAGGGCGGTCGCCACGACGGCCGCGCCGCCGGCGAGGACCAGGCGGGTCCGCAGCCCGCCGCGGCCCCGCGCAAGGGTCACGGCCGCGGGGCCGGTCGCGGGGCGCTCGGCGCCGGGGACGGGCCGGGGTCGTGGGACCTGCGCCGGTGCGGTGCGGGCGTGAGGGGTGCGTGTGGTCACGGGTGTGCTCCGGGTGGTGGGGAGGCGCCCGGGAGCCACCCCGGGACCGACGGTGGCTTCACCCCGTCGATCGGCACCTCACCCGGGACCTTGAACCCTCGTCCAGGTTCTCACCCCGTGCTAGCCCGCCCGGGTGAGCCGTCAGGGCGCCCGGGTGACGGACCGTCACCGACCCGTGACATGGAAGCGTTCCCAAGAGGGTGCCAGGTTGGCTACGGTCGGTCCGCAGACGGGCGCCGGGGCCCGCCGGACGAGGAGGCCACGTGGGCTGGAGGGTGCGTCTGCTCGCCGCGCGCGTGCGCGACCAGCCCGGCGCGCTGCTCGGCGTCCTCGCCGTCATGCTGCTCGCGACCACGCTGCTGGGCACCTTCGCGCAGCTGCTGACCCTCGTCGGCACGCCCGCGGTGGCGTCCGAGCTCGACCGGCTCGACCCCCGCACGACGGCGCTCGACGTGCGGGTGCGCATGGGCGGGGCCGACCCCGACGAGGCGCTCGCCACCGCGGCGGCGGTGGTCGACGACCTCGTGGGCCCGCTGCCCACGAGCCGGACCACCTGGGTCACCGGCCGCATCCAGACCCTGCCCTCGACGGCCTCCGGGCGCGTCGCGCTCGGGTACGCCGCCAGCACGCCGGCCGTGCCGGAGCACGCCCGGCTGCTCGCCGGCACCTGGCCCGCGCAGGCGCGAGACGACGACGGCCACCTGCTCGTCGCCGCCCCCGCGAGCGCCGTCGAGGCCCACGGGTGGGAGGTCGGCGACGTCGTCGCCGTGCAGGCGCGGGACAGCGCCCGCACCGACTCCTGGCGCGTCGTCGGCGTCCACGCGGCCACGGGGCCGGCGTCCGCGTGGAGCCACGACCTGCTGCGCGGTGCGGGCCACGACCCGGCGTTCCCCGCACCGGGCACGTTCGGCGGCCTCGTCACCGACGCCTGGGGGCCGTTCGTCGTGGTGCCGGGCGCCCTCACCGGCACGGGCACCGTGGACTCCGCGTCGCTGGTGGTGCAGCCGACGTTCGCGCAGGCGGACCCGGGGGCGCTCGCGGGGCTGCGTGAGCGGCTGCCCGACGCGCAGGTGGCGCTGACGGCGTCGATGGGTGACTCGGGCGCGGGGGCGGTGCTCACGACGCGGCTGGGCGGTGCCGTCGAGGCGGCGTCGCGCGAGCTCGCGGTGACCCGGGTCGGCGTCGTCGTGGTCGGGCTGCTCCTGACGCTCGTCGCGACGACCGTGGTGCTGCTCGGTGCACGGCTGCTGGGCGAGCGTCGCACCGGCGAGGACGAGCTGCTCGTGGCGCGCGGCGCCGCCCCCGCCCAGCTGCGCACGGTGGCGGTGGTCGAGGCCGGGGTGCTGGCGGTGGTGGTCGCCGCGGTGGCGCCCCTGCTGGTCGCGGCGGTCGCCCGGGCGGGGTCGGGCGTCGGTGCGCTGCAGCGGGCCGAGCTGGTGGCCCCGGGTGCCCCGTCCGCGACCGTGTGGCTGACCTGCGCCGGTGCGGCCGCGGTGCTCGCCGCGGGCCTCGTGGTGCCCGCGTGGCGGTCCGCGGGCGGGTCGCGGCACGCGCACGCGGGGCTGGTGCGGGCCGGGGCCGACCTCGCGCTGCTCGCGCTGGGCGCCGTGGGCGTGGCCCAGCTGCTGCAGCACGGCCCGGCGGTCGGTGCCGGCGCTCCCGACGTCGTGCTCGTGGTGGCGCCCGCGCTGGTCGCGCTGGCCGCGGCCGTGCTGGCCGTGCGGCTGGTCGGCCCGCTGGCCGCGGGTGCCGACGTCGTCGCGCGTCGGGCGCGGGGGCTGGTGGCGCCGTGGGCGGCGTGGCAGGTGGCCCGGCGCCCGGGCTCGGCGGCGGGGGCGACGGTGCTGCTCGTCCTCGGGGCGACGGTGCTCTCGTTCACCCTGACGTTCGGTGCGACGTGGCGGACGTCCCAGCTGGAGCAGGCGGACCTGGCGGTCGGCACGGACGTGCGGGCCGCCGCGGGCCTGGCGGACGCGGTCGCCCGCTCGCAGGACGTCGCCGGGGCAGCGGTGGCCGCGGGCGCCGCCGTCCCGGTGCCGGTGGTCGACCGCGACGTGCGGATGGTCCGTGCCGAGTCGGGCGACCGCGGGCAGAGCGCGCGGCAGGTGCGGCTGCTCGCGACGCCTCTGACGGACCCCGACGCGCTGCTGCGCGGCCGCACGGAGCACGGGTGGGGCGCGGCGACGGCCGAGGTGCGCCCCGCCGACCGCGACGCGCTGCGCGCCGGCGTACCCCTGCCCGACGGTGCGACGTGGCTCTCCGCCCGGGTGCAGGTCGGGTCGACCCCCTCCGCGCAGGGCTCCGGCGAGCTGCACGTGGTGGTCGAGGACGCCCGCGGCGTGCGGGCGTCCCTGCCGTCGGCGCTGCCGGAGCTGACCGGGGCGCACGAGGTGCGCGTGACGCTGCCCGCCACGGACGACGGCCTGCGGGTCGTCGGGCTCACCACGCACCTGCGGCTCGAGGAGACGGGTGCGACGGACGGCTCGGCCGGCGCACCCGCGGGCGACCTGGTGGTGGTGCAGATGACGGTCACGCAGGTGCGCGCGGGCACGGGCGACGGCGCGGCGGGCGACGAGGACGTGGACCTCGGGGGCACGACCTGGTCGGGCACCGTGGCGGCGGAGGGGCTCCCCCGCTCGACCGCGCAGGCCGCACCGGGCGGGCTGCGCGTGACGCTGCCGGTGTCGCGCATGCAGGCGGCGGCGGACGGGTCCGTGCTGGGGGTCGCCACCGGTCCGCAGGTGGAGCTGCTCCCCGTGGCCGTGACGCAGCGCCTGCGCGCGGAGGGCGACGTGCAGGTGGGCGACCTGCTGAACCTCGAGGTCGGCGGCGTCGGGGTCCGGGCCGTCGTCGCGACCGTGCTGCCGTGGGCGCCGGGGGCGCCGCACGCACCCGCCGTGCTGGCCGACCGGGACGGGCTGCAGCACGCCGCGGCGGCCGCGGGCACGGGCGACGCCCTCGTGGACGCGTGGTGGGGGCCCGCGGACGCGACGACGTCCCCGGCGCTGGCCGCGGCCCTCGTGCAGGCGGGCCTCGACGACGTCGTCACCCGTGCCGACGCCCGCACGCAGGCGCTCGAGGGACCGCTGCGGGTGGGGGTGCCGGCGGCCCTGGTGCTCGTGCTGGGCGCGACCGGCGTGCTCCTGCTCGTGGGCCTCGCGAACGACGCGGCGGTCGGGGTGCGTGTGCGCCGGCTCGAGCTCGCCCGGCTGCAGGCGCTGGGCCTGGGCCGGGGGGCGGTCGTGGTCGCGCTGCTGCTCGAGCGGACGCTGCTGCTGGCCGTGGGCCTGGGCGCGGGCGTCGCGGCGGGGCTGGGCCTGGGCCGCCTGCTCGGCCCCGTCCTGACCGTCTCGGCCGACGGCGGACCTCCGGTGCCCGACGCCCGCGTCGACTGGGCGTGGGGCACGCAGCTGCCCGTGCTCGTGACGGTCGTGCTGGCCTGCACCGTGGTCGTGGTCGTGGTGTGCACGGTCCTCGTGCGCCGCACGTCCGGCGCCCTGCTGCGGATGGGCGACCGGTGAGCGCGCCGGCGGCCGTGGCGACGGCGGTGCGGGCCACCACGGGCGGGGCCGCGCTCGTGGCCCGCCGGCGTGCGCGCCGCGACGCCGGGCTGCTCGCGGCCACCGCCGTCCTCCTGCTGCTCACCCTCGTGGTCGCGCTCGCGCTGCCGCGGATCGCCTCGCGCACCGCCGACGTCGCGGTGCGCGACGCCGTGCGGGCCGCGGGACCCGAGGCCGACCTGGTGGTGCGCGGCCTGCCCCCGGCGACGACGTACGGCGCGCCCGACCACCTGTCGCAGGCCGCGTCGGACCTGCGCTGGCTGGAGCTGCGCGTCGGCGACGTGGGCCCGGACGTCATCACCCTCGAGACGCCGGGGTTCGTGACGGGGACGCCGCAGGGCACCGTCCTGGCACGGTTCGTGCACACCGGGCGCCCGGACGTCGACGACGCGGACGGCGGGGTCCGCTGGACCAGCGGCGAGGTGCCGCAGACCCGCCCGGAGCCGGAGGAGGACGAGGAGGACGCCCCGACGGCCCCGCCCGAGCCGCGCGTCGTCGAGGTCGGCGTCGCCGAGCGGACCGCCGCCGAGACCGGTCTGGCCGTCGGCGACGAGATCGTCGTGACGACCGCGACCGCGAGCGGCGGGGCGCGTGCGGTCGTCACCGGGCTGTACACCCCGATCGACCCCGCCGACCCGCGGTGGCGCACCGCCCCGGACGCCCTCGGGCCCGTGCGCGCGCCGCCGGCCGCCCGCGCGGAGACCGCCGTCGCGCTCCTGGTCCCCGCGCCGGCCGTGCGCGGGCTGATGGCCGCGAGCGCCCCGGCGGCGGTCCGGGCGTCGGCGCGCACGGTCGTGACCACCGAGGGGCTGACCCTCGCCGGTGCGCTGGCGCTGCGGGACGACCTGGCACCGCACGTCGGGCAGGGCGGCCGGGTCGAGACCGAGCTGGTCGACGTGCTGGCCGCGACCGGTGCGCGGCTCGCCGCGGCGCGTGCGCAGGCGTCCGTCCTGGTCGCCGGGCTGGGGACGGTGGGTGCCCTGTGCCTCGTGCTCGCGGCCGGGCTGCTCGTGGACCGCAGGCGCACGCACCTGGTCGCCGAGCGGGCGCGGGGCGCGGGCCTGGCGGGCGTCGCGCTGCGCGCCGCGCTGGAGAGCGTGCCGACCGCGGTGCTGGCGCTCGGCGTCGCGCTCGCCGTGGTCCTCCCGGTCGGCGGCACGGGGGCGCCGGGGGTCGCGCTGCTGGTGGCGCTCGTCGCGGCCGCCGCGCCGCCGGTGCTCGCCGTCACGGCCGCCGCACGGGCGTGGTCGCCGCGGCGCGTGCCGGCCGACCGGCGCGAGCGGGCCCGGCACGCCGCGCTCGCCGCGGCCCGGCGCGTCGTCGTCGAGCTCACGGTGGCGCTGCTGGCCGCGGGCGCGGTCGTCGCGGTGCGCCAGCGGGGCCTGGTCCCGGCCTCCGGCGGCGAGGTCGACCCGCTGCTGGCCGCGGCCCCGGTCCTGCTGGCGGCGGCCGCCGCGGTCGTCGTCGTGCGCGCGACCCCCGCCGCCGTCGGGGCGCTGCGCGGCGTCGCCGACCGCACGCGCGGCCTGGGCGCGACGCTCGCGCTCGCCCGCGCGCAGGGCGCGACCACGGGCGTCGTCGCCGTGCTCGCCGGCACCGTCGCCGTGGCGCTCGTCGTGCTCGCGGGCACGGTCCTGCACACCGTCCGCGTCGGGCAGCGGGACGCCGCCGCCGCGCTCGTCGTCGGTGACGTCCGCGTCGACGGCGCCCTGCCGGCCCGTCTCGCCGACGACCTGCGGGCCGCACCCGGCGTCACGCACGTCGCCCAGGGCGCGCAGCTGCCCGGCCGGGCCCTCGGCACCCGCACGGGTGCCACCGCGACGCTCCTCGTGGTCGACGCCGTCGAGCTCGCCGCGGTGCGCACGTCGGCGGGGCTGCCGGTCGACCCCGCCCTGGCCGCGCTCGCCGACGCCGGTGCCGGTGCCGTGCCCGCCCTGCTCAGCCCGGACCTGGCCGACCGCCTGGAGGGTGTGCCCCTGCGCCTGGGGGTGCTCGACGGGTCCGTGGACCTCGAGCTGCGCGGCACGACGGCGCTGACACCCGATCCCGGGGCGCCCGCCACCGACGGGCGCGCCGCCCCGGTGGACGCACCGGACGACGACGGGCTCGTCGTCGTCGACCGTGCCGCGCTCGCCGCGGCCACCACCGCCCCCGCGGTGGACCGGCTCTGGGCCGCCGGGCCGGGTGCGGAACCCGCCGTCACGGCCACGGACGTCGACCTGCAGGAGGGCGTCGAGGTCACCACGCGCGACGGCTGGTGGCGCGCCTGGTCGGGGTCCGCACTGACCGGCGGGCTGACGTCGCTGCTGGCCGCCGGCACCGCGCTGCTCCTGCTCGACCTCGTGCTCGTGCTCGTGCTCGTCGCGGTCGCGTCCGCCCCGGCGCGCGGTCGCACCCTGTCCGCGCTGCGCACCCTGGGCCTGGACGCCCGCACCGCGGCCTGGGCCACGGCGGGCGAGCTCGCGCCCCTCGCGGCGGGCGCCCTCGTCGGCGGCACGCTCATCGGCCTGGCCCTGCCCCTCCTCGTCGGCGACGCCCTCGGCCTGACGCTGCTGACGGGCGAGCCGCAGACCGCCGCCGTCCGCTGGACGCCCTGGCCCGTGGCGCTCGCGGCCGCCGCGACCCTGGCGGCGCTGGCCGTGGCCGTCGTCGCCGAGCAGGCGGTGCGCCGGCGCGACCGCCTCGGCGAGGTCCTGCGGGTGGGGGAACGATGACCGGCCGGCACGCCGCCCCGTCGGCACCCGAGGCACCGCCGCCCCCGCCCGAGAAGGAGCCCACCATGACGACGACGGGACCGACGCTCACCGCGCTCGAGGAGCGGGCCCGGGCCCGCCCGGCACCGGTGGGCGAGGGTGCGCTCGTCGCGTGCGAGCAGCTCGTGCGCATCTACCAGTCCGAGGGCGTCGAGGTGCAGGCCCTGCAGGGCCTGGACCTGGCCGTCGCCACGGGCGAGCTCGTCGCCGTGGTCGGTGCGTCGGGCTCCGGCAAGTCCACGCTGCTGGCGATCCTTTCGGGCCTGGACGTGCCGACGGCGGGGCGCGTGCGCGTCGGGCCGTGGGACCTGATGACGATGACGCCGCGCGAGCGGGTCGCGTACCGGCGCTCCATGGTCGGCTTCGTCTGGCAGCAGACGGCCCGCAACCTCGTGCCCTACCTCAGCGCGCAGGAGAACGTGGCCCTGCCGATGGCGCTGGCGGGGGTCCCGCGCCGCGAGCGGCGGACCCGCACGGCCGAGCTCCTCGACGTCCTCGGCGTGGGGTACTGCGCCGGCCGGCGGCCGCACGAGACGTCCGGCGGCGAGCAGCAGCGCGTCGCGATCGCCGTCGCGCTGGCCAACCGGCCGCGGCTGCTGCTCGCGGACGAGCCCACGGGCGAGCTCGACACGGCGACGTCGGCGGACGTGCTGGGCGCGGTCCGTGCCGTCAACGCCGAGCTCGGCACCACGGTCGTCGTGGTCACGCACGACTCCGCCGTCAGCGAGCACGTGAGCCGCACCGTCGCGATCCGCGACGGGCGCACGAGCACCGAGGTGCTGCGCCGCACCACCACCCACGACGACGGGAGCGAGCACGTGGTCGCCGAGGAGTACGCGGTGCTGGACCGGGCGGGCCGCGTGCAGCTGCCGCGGGAGTACCGCGACACGCTCGACCTGGTCGGGCGGGTGCGGCTGACGCTCGAGGACTCCCACGTCGCCGTCCGCCGCGGCACGACCGAGGGGCACCGGTGAGCGCGGGGACGGCCGTCGCGGCGCCGCTCGTGCGCGTCGAAGGCCTGCGCCGCACGTACGGGCACGGCACGGCCGCGGTGCACGCCCTGCAGGACGTGCACCTCGAGCTCGCGCCCGGGGAGCTCGTCGCCCTGGTCGGACGCTCCGGCTCCGGCAAGACCACGCTGCTCAACGCGATCGGGGGCCTCGACCGCCCCGACGCCGGTCGCGTCGTCGTCGACGGCCACGACGTGACCGCCCTGGACGAGCGCGGGCTGGTGCGCCTGCGCCGCGACGTCGTCGCGTTCGTCTTCCAGACGTTCGGGCTGGTCCCGGTGCTCACGGCCGCGGAGAACGTGGGCGTGCCGCTGCGGATGCGTCGGCTGCCCGTCGCGGAGCGGGAGGCGAGGGTCGCGCTGCTGCTGGACCTCGTGGGCCTGCGCGGGCACGCGCGCCAGCGCCCCGGGCAGCTCTCCGGCGGGCAGCAGCAGCGCGTCGCGATCGCCCGGGCCCTGGCCGGCTCGCCCCGCCTGCTGGTCGCCGACGAGCCCACGGGGCAGCTCGACACGGAGACGGGCCGCGACGTCATGGCGCTCATCCGGGCCGTCGTCGAGGCCGAGGGGATGACCGCCATCGTCTCGACGCACGACCCGCTGATGGTCGCGCTGGCGGACCGCACGCTGCACCTCGTGGACGGGCGCCTCGTCGACGCGTGAGGCGCCCCGCGCGGCCGGGGCGTGCCGGCCGCGCGGGGCGTGGTGTCAGGCGGCGGGGTCGGGGGCGAACTCCCAGCGGACCTGCAGCAGCCGGTCGTGGAAGTCGAACACGGCCTGGTTCTCCCAGCCGTTGCCCGAGGCGGGGGCCGTCGGGTCCCACCCGCTGCCGGCGACGGCGGTCCAGGTGCCCTCCCAGTAGAAGACGCCCAGGCCCCGGTTGCCCGGCAGTCCGGCGACGACGTTCTGCACGGCCCGCAGGTACGACGCCTGCCCGGCCGCGGTCGCCGGGAAGCCCGGGACCACGGACGCGCTGCTGAAGATGTTGGCGTGCGCGTCGTCCTGCGCGGTGGTGAAGCCGTAGGCCGTCTCGACCACCGCGAGCTGCTTGCCCGGGAACGCCGCGAGCAGCGTGGTCGCACCGGCCTGCAGGTCCGCGAGGCTGCCGTGCCAGTACCCGTAGAACGACAGGCCGATGACGTCGAACGGCACGCCCTGGGCCTGCGCCTGGGAGTACCACCACTGCAGGGTGCTGACGCCGGAGTCGAGGTTGGTCAGGTGCAGCACGATCTTCGCGTCGGGCTGGACGGCGCGGGTCGCGTTCGCCCCGGCCTTCAGCAGCGTGCCGAGGTTCGACCAGCTGGACACGGCGCCCGAGGCCGCCCCGCCGGTGACGAGCATCCCGGGGTTGATCTCGTTGCCGATCTGCACCATGTCCGCGGGCGTGCCCTGGTTCTTCAGGGCGGTCAGCACGTCGGTCGTGTGCGCGGCGACGGCGTTCGCCAGGCGCGTCAGGTCGTACGACGCCCACGCCGCGGGGACCTTCTGCGCACCGGGGTCGGCCCACGTGTCGGAGTAGTGGAAGTCGACGAGCAGGCCCATCCCGGCGGCGTCGACGCGGCGGGCCATGGCCAGCACGCGCGCCTTGTCGTTGAAGCCGTCGGCGGGGTTCACCCAGACCTTGAGGCGCGCGTAGTTCACGCCGGCGTCGCGCAGGATCGTCACGGGGTCGCCGGCCACGTCGTCCGCCGTGCGGTACACCGCGCCGAAGGCCTGGTTCTTGGGGACGGACGACATGTCCATGCCCCGCACCGGGCGGGTGATGCGCCCGGCGGTGACCGTGACGTCGTCGAAGTGCGCCCACGCGCCGCCGACCGTGGTCGAGGTGCGCAGCGACACGGTGCAGCTCGACCCGGTGGCGTAGGCGGAGACGGCGACCTGCACCCAGCCGTCGTCCTGCTCGGTGCTGGGCACGGTCTGGTACCGCCAGGCGGCGCCGCAGCCCTCGAGGCCGATGCGGGTGACGTCGAGCGCCTGGCCGGGCGTCGCCGAGCCGGAGCGCGCCCACACGCGCAGCGTCCACCAGCCGGCGCTCAGGCCGGTGACGGTCTGCCGCAGCTCGGTGGTGTACGCCCCGGCGGACCACAGGTTGGCCCGACGCGACCCGCCGTGCGCGCCGCTGCCGGCGACGGTGGCGGCGGACGTGGTGCCGGTGACGGTCCAGCCGGTCAGGGCGGACCCGCTGGACTCGAAGCCGGGGTTGGTGATCGTGGGCGCCGCCTGCGCGGGACCGGCGAGGGTCGTGCCGATCAGCACGACCCCCAGCGCGGTGGCGACGGCTCGTGCCAGTCGCCGGGTGCTCGTCCTCATGCGTCCTCCTCGACGCGCCGGGCCGCGAGCGTGTGCGGTCGTCGTCGACCCCCTGTGACCGCTCACAGCCACAGCCTGCGAGGCGGGACACTATCGGGTGAACGCACCGCGCGGAAGAGCCCGGGCACGCGGGCGCCCGTCCTGGGACCGATCCCAGGACGGGCGACGCGCACCCGGGCTGCGGGGCGCCCCGGCTCAGGCCTCGATGCCCTCGAAGAGCTCGGTGACCAGCGCCGCGACGGGCGAGCGCTCCGAGCGCGTGAGCGTGACGTGGGCGAACAGCGGGTGGCCCTTGAGCGCCTCGATGACGGCCGCGACGCCGTCGTGCCGGCCGACGCGCAGGTTGTCGCGCTGGGCGACGTCGTGCGTGAGCACCACCCGCGACGACTGCCCGATCCGCGAGAGCACCGTCAGCAGGACGTTCCGCTCCAGCGACTGGGCCTCGTCGACGATGACGAACGCGTCGTGCAGGGAGCGCCCGCGGATGTGCGTCAGGGGCAGCACCTCGAGCAGGTCCCGGTCGAGCACCTCCTCGACGACCTCCTTGCTGACCAGCGCCCCGAGGGTGTCGAAGACGGCCTGCGCCCACGGGTTCATCTTCTCGGCCTCGGACCCGGGCAGGTAGCCGAGGTCCTGGCCGCCGACGGCGTACAGGGGCCGGAACACCATGACCTTGCGGTGCTGACGCCGCTCGAGCACGGCCTCCAGGCCCGCGCACAGCGCGAGCGCGGACTTGCCCGTCCCGGCGCGGCCGCCGAGCGAGAGGATGCCGATCGACTCGTCCAGCAGCAGGTCGATCGCGACCCGCTGCTCGGCCGAGCGCCCGTGCACGCCGAAGACGTCGCGGTCGCCGCGCACGAGCTGCACGTGCTTGTCGGGCGTGACCCGCCCGAGCGCCGAGCCGCGGGGGCTGTGCAGCACCAGGCCGGTGTGGCACGGCAGGTCGCCGGGGCTGCCCGCGAGCGCCGACGCGGGCGCCGGCACGTCGGCCAGCGGCACGGACTCGTGCTCCCACAGGTCGGCCATCTGCTGCTCGGTGAGGTCGATCGCGTCCATGCCGGTCCACCCGGAGTCGACCGCGAGCTCGTGGCGGTACTCGTCGGCGCGCAGGCCCACCGCGGACGCCTTGATGCGCATCGGCAGGTCCTTCGACACGACCGTGACCACGTGCCCCTCGCGGGCGAGGTTGGCGGCGACCGCGAGGATCCGGGTGTCGTTGTCGCCGAGCCGGAAGCCCGAGGGCAGGACCTGGTCGTCGACGTGGTTGAGCTCGACGCGCAGGGTGCCGCCGACGTCGGTCACGGGGACGGGGGCGTCGAGGCGGCCGTGCTGGACGCGCAGCTCGTCGAGCATCCGCAGGGCCGACCGGGCGAAGTAGCCGAGCTCGGCGTGGTGCCGCTTGGCCTCGAGCTCGGTGATGACGACGACGGGCAGGACGACGTCGTGCTCGGCGAACCGGCGCAGCGCGCGGGGGTCGGACAGCAGGACGGAGGTGTCGAGGACGAAGGTCTGGCGCACGTCGTCGGGGACCGGGGACGGGGCCGTCCCGGCGGGCGTCTGCCCGGTCGCCAGGTCGGCTGCGGGTGCGTGCTGCTGGGTCAGGTCCACGGCGAGCTCCCTCCGGCGCGTCAGCGCCGAGTCGGGCGTCTCCTGCCGGCTCGGCGGCACGCGCCGGGGCCGGCATCAGGCGACGGGACGAGGTCGGCCGGCCGAGGGCCGGTCCGGCCCTCCTCCCGGAGCAGGTGCTCCATGGGCAGGCCTCCCGGGACGACGGGGCGTCGTCCTCGTGGCGACGGTAACCCGGCCCACCGACAACAGATGTGACGCGCGCCACGCGTCATCAAGATGTCACACGCTGTTCACGCGGGGCGCTCAGCGGCCGAGGCGGCGCTCGCGCTGGGCGTAGGAGCGCAGCGCCCGCAGGAAGTCCACGCGACGGAAGTCCGGCCAGTACGCCTCGCAGAAGTAGAACTCCGACTGCGCGCTCTGCCACATGAGGAACCCGCCGAGCCGCTGCTCGCCGGACGTGCGGATCACGAGCTCGGGGTCGGGCTGCCCCTTGGTGTAGAGGTGCTCGGCGATGTGCTCGACGTCGAAGATCTCCGCGAGGTCGTCCAGGCTCGAGCCCGTGCCGGCGTGGTGGCGCAGGAACGCGCGCACGGCGTCGGCGATCTCGTGCCGCCCGCCGTACCCGACGGCCGCGTTGACGTGCAGCCCCTGGACGTCGACGGTCGCGGCCTGCGCGGCGCGCAGCGCGTCGCGGGTCCGCTCGGGGAGCATCTCGAGCGCGCCGACGGGCTGGATGCGCCACCGCTGGGCCTGCGCGAGCTCCCCGACGACGTCCTCGATGACGGTCAGCAGGTGGCCGAGCTCGACCTTGTCCCGCTCGAGGTTGTCGGTCGAGAGCATCCACAGCGTCACGACCTCGACGCCCACGTCCTCGGACCACTCGAGCAGCTCGGCGATCTTGTCCGCCCCGCGCCGGTGCCCGTGCGCCGAGGAGACCCCGCTGCTGCGCGCCCACCGCCGGTTGCCGTCGAGGATGACGCCGATGTGCCGCGGCAGCTGCTCGGGCGGCAGCGACGCCGCGAGGCGGCGCTCGTACAGGCCGTACAAGGGGTGCGGGAGACGCACGCGTGCCCCTCCTGGTCGTGGGTGCGGTGGACGTCGCTCACCGTACCCGTGCCCGGTGTGTGGTGGGGCCGGGTCGGTCCTGCGAGGATCAGGGGCAGGAGGTCCGGCCCGGGACGATGGCCGCTTGCCCGTCACCTGAGCTCGCATAACCTACGGTGACGTAGGTTTCCTCACGAAGGACGGCACCGCATGAGCTCGACACCCGCACGACGCGACGGCGGCGGCCTGCGCCGCGGCGTGGAGGACGGCCTGTCGCGGGTCGGCGACAAGGTCGGCGAGGCCGCCGGCGCCGTCGTGGAGAACGTCAAGCCGCTCCTGCGCGGGTGGATCCACGCAGGGATCAGCCCGTTCGTGCTGGCCGCGGGCATCGTGCTGGTCGCGCTGTCCCCCACGGCGGCCGCCCGCTGGTCCAACGCGGTGTTCGCCCTGTCGGCGGTCATGCTGTTCGGCACGTCCGCCGTCTACCACCGCGGGACGTGGTCGCCGAAGGTCGCGGGCGTCCTGCGCCGCCTCGACCACACCAACATCTTCCTCATCATCGCCGGCTCCTACACGCCGCTGGCGGTGCTGCTGCTGCCCGCCTCGACCGCGCGCACGCTGCTGGTGGTGGTGTGGACGGGGGCGATCCTCGGGCTGCTGGCGCGGGTGTTCTGGCTCAACGCCCCGCGGTGGTTCTACGTGCCGATCTACGTGGCGCTGGGCTGGGTCGCGGTCGGCTTCATGCCGCAGTTCTGGCAGACCGGCGGACCGGCCGTCGTGTGGCTCGTCGCGGGCGGCGGGCTGGCGTACACCCTCGGCGCCGTGGTGTACGGCCTCAAGCGGCCCAACCCGTCCCCGCGCTGGTTCGGGTTCCACGAGATCTTCCACGCGCTGACCGTCGTCGGGTTCACGTGCCACTACATCTCGGTGTCGATCGCGACGTACGCGCTGCGCTGACTGCGCCGCCCCGCCCGGCTCAGGGGCGGGGCACCACCGCATAGCGGCGGTTGGCCAGCGACGGGTTCTGCTCCCGGACCTCGTCGAGCGCGGCGACGTCCAGGTCCACGGTCCGCACCTGCGGCTGGTCGTCGAGCTCGATCCCCACCACCCCGTCCGGGCCCACGACGAGCGAGCGCCCCACGACGCCGCGCCCCGCCTGCCCCACCGCGACGACCACGCTCGTGCACTCGATGGCCCGCGCGACCGCGAGGGTGCGCCAGTGCATGGCCTTCAGCGGTCCGTCCGCCCACGCCGCCGGCACCACGAGCGCCCGCGCACCGGCGTCCACGAGGCGGCGCGCCGACTCCGGGAACCGGAGGTCGTAGCAGGTCATGACGCCGAACCGCAGGCCCGCCACGTCGAGCACCAGCGGGTCCGCGTCCGCCGGGCCGGGCGCCAGGCGGTCGGACTCCCGCTGGCCGAAGGCGTCGTACAGGTGCACCTTGCGGTACACCCCGGCCAGGGCACCCGTGCCGTCCACCGCGACCACGGCGTTCACCGCCCGCGGGTCGTCCCCGTCGGCGGGCAGGGTCGTGCCGGCGAGGACAGCCGCCCCCGAGCGGGCCGCCTCCTCGCGCAGCATCGTGACGAACGGCCCGTCCAGGGGCTCGGCGAGGGCGGCGCCCACGCCGTGCGGGTCGTACGCGCTCGCGTACTCGGGCAGCACCACGAGGTCGGCGTGCACGCGCGCCGCGCGGCGCAGCACGTCGCGCGCCACGTCGCGGTTGGCGCGCCGGTCGGCGCCGACGACGAGCTGGCCCAGCGTGACCCGCACCGCGGGCCGCTCGGGGGGCGCGCTCACCGGACGCCCGCCGACCACGCACCGCCGGCCCGGCCGCAGCGCGGCATCAGTCGCCGCCCCCGCCGCCACCGCCGTCGGACCCGCCCGACGACCCGCCGTCCGACGAGCCGCCGGACGCCCCCCCGTCGGCCGACGGCGACGCGTCGGGCGTCGCCGTCCCGCCGTGCCCGTGGTCGGACCCGTGCAGCGCCGGGCCGTCGCCCGACGTCGCGTCGGCCGCCGTCGTCGCGGCCGCCGGCCCGCCGACCACCGACGCGCCGCCGTCCCCCTGCTGCTCGCGCTGCTGCCAGCGGTGCTGCGAGCGACGCATGCGCCGGCTCATCGAGATCGCCAGCGCGATCACGGCCAGCGCGAGCGCGAACGTCGCGACGAAGCCGATGAACCCGGGCGACCCCTCGCCCGTGGGGGTGACGGTGGGCCCGGGCAGGACGTCCGCGGGCAGCAGCACGTACGGGGCCAGGTGCAGCAGGTTCATCGGGCGTGCTCCGTCCCGCGGATCCCCGCGAAGAGGTCGTCCTCGGGCAGGGTGCTCGGCACGCGGGACTGCGCGAGCTCGAAGTCCTCGGTGCGCCACGTGGCCAGCTCGACCTCCCGCGGCACGGCGAAGAACCAGCCGTCGGGGTCGATCTGCGTCGCGTGGGCCCGCAGCGCGGCGTCCCGGGCGGCGAAGAAGTCCGCGCACTCCACGCGCGTGGTGACCGGCCGCTCCGGGACCTCGCGGGCCTGGCGCGAGTCGATCCAGTCGCTGAAGGGCGACTCGACGCCGGCCGCGACGAGCGCGTCGTGCACCGCCCGCATGCGCACCAGCGAGAACCCGTGGTTGTAGTAGAGCTTCAGCGGCGTCCAGGGCTCGCCCCGGCCGCGGTAGCGCTCGGGGTCGCCGGCGGCGGCGAACGCCTCGACCGAGACGCGGTGGCACATGATGTGGTCGGGGTGCGGGTACCCGCCCGAGGGGTCGTACGTCGTCATGACGTGCGGGCGGAACTCGCGCACGACCTCCACCAGCGGCGCGGACGCCTCCTCCAGCGGGACCAGCGAGAACGACCCGTCCGGCACGGGCGGCAGCGGGTCGCCCTCGGGCAGGCCCGAGTCGACGAAGCCGAGCCACTGCTGCCGCACGCCGAGCGCGGCCGCCGCGGCCGCCATCTCCTGCCGGCGCACCGCCCGCATGGCCTCGAGCCCCTCGGGGGCCGGGCCGTACCCGGGGTTCAGCACGTCGCCGCGCTCGCCGCCGGTGCAGGTCACGACGAGGACCTCGACCCCTTCGGCCGCATACCGGGCCGTCGTGGCGGCCCCCTTGCTCGACTCGTCGTCGGGGTGCGCGTGCACCGCCATGAGGCGCAGCCTGTCCGAGCTCACGTGGGGCCTTCCGTCGCAGGTCGGGGGACGAGTGACAATGATCCCTCACACCGGCTGCACCTGGAGGACCCGTGACCGTCCCGGCCCCACGCCCGCCCGCGGGGCGCTACGGCCCGGAGCCGACCGACGCCCGCCGCCGGCTCCAGCGCGTGGCGCTCGCCCTGCTCGTCGCGGCGGCGATGGTCGTGGTCGCCTGGATGGGCCGCGGCGTGCTCACCGACCCCGTGCAGTGGCGCGACGTCGGCTTCTCGGTCGACTCGGCCACGTCCGTGCAGGTGACCTTCGAGGTGACGACGCGGGACGGCGCCGCGGCGAGGTGCCGGGTGCAGGCGCTGTCGCAGTCCTACGCGCAGGTCGGGGTGCTGGACGTCGACGTGCCCACGTCACCGACGCCGACGCGGCGCGTCACCGTGACCGTGCCGACCGTGGAGCAGGCCGTCACGGGCACGCTCGACGGGTGCGACCCCGCACCCTGAGGCCCCGCACGGCCGGTGCCGACGGCCTCGCCTTGGTAGGGTCGTCGTTTACGCCGCCCCGGTCCGGCGTCGTACGACAGGTCGACGCGACCGCGCCGTGACACCCGCTCCCGTCCGCGCACCCGCCACCGCCCGCCGTCCGCGCCGCCGGGGTTCCTGCCGCCGGGAGACCGGCGGCGACCCCTGTGCGAGAAAGGAGCGATCGTGACAGACACCACCGCGGCCACGTGGCTGACCCAGGAGGCGCACGACCGCCTCAAGGAGGAGCTGACGCACCTCGAGTCCGTCGGGCGCAAGGAGATCGCGGACCGCATCGCGGCGGCCCGTGACGAGGGCGACCTGAAGGAGAACGGCGGCTACCACGCCGCGCGCGAGGAGCAGGCGAAGCAGGAGGCCCGCATCCGCGAGCTGCAGGCCAAGCTGCGCAACGTGCAGATCGGCACGCCCCCGGACGACGGCGTCGTCGAGCCCGGCATGGTCGTCACGGCGGTCGTCGCGGGCGACGAGATGACGTTCCTGCTGGGCTCGCGCGAGATCGCGGGCACGGCGGACATCGACGTCTTCTCCCCCACGTCGCCGCTGGGCTCGGCGATCAACGGCCGCAAGGTCGGCGAGAAGACCTCCTACGAGGCGCCGAACGGCAAGCAGATCCCGGTCGAGATCACGGCGGCCAGCCCGTTCCACGGCTGACGCACCGACCCACGACGGCGCCGCACCCCTCGGGGGCGGCGCCGTCGTCGTGCGGGACGCGCGGGGTCAGGCCTCGCGGATGGTGTAGCCGGCGCTGCGCAGCCCGTGCAGGAGCGTGCCGCAGTGCTCGGGCCCCTTGGTCTCGATCTGCAGGTCGATCGCGACCTCGCTCAGCGCCAGGTCGCCGCCCGTGCGGGTGTGCGCGACGTGCATGACGTTGCCACCCATGGCCGCGACGTCCTGCAGCAGCCCCGCCAGGGCGCCCGGGGCGTCCTCGACCCGCACGTGCACGTGCAGGTACCGGCCGGCGGACGCCAGGCCGTGCCGCACCACGCGCAGCAGCACGAGCGGGTCGATGTTGCCGCCGGACAGCACGCACACCACGGGACGCCCGTCGCCGGCCCAGGCGCCCGGGTCGGCCATGAGGGCCGCGACGGCCGCGGCGCCCGACGGCTCGACGACGAGCTTGGCCCGCTCGGCCACGAGCAGCAGGGCCCGGGACAGGTCCTCCTCCGAGACGGTCCGCACCGGTACGCGGTGGCTGGCGAGCACCTCGAACGGCACGTCGCCCGGCAGGCCGACCGCGATGCCGTCGGCCATGGTCCGCAGCTCCGGCGCCCGCAGCGGCCGGCCCGCGGCCAGCGACGCCGGGTAGGCGGCGGCGCGTGCGGCCTGCACGCCGACGACCCGCACGTCGGGCCGGTCGTGCAGCGCGGCGGTGATGCCGGCGGCCAGCCCTCCCCCGCCGACGGGCACGACGACGGTGCCGACGTCGGGCACCTGGTCCAGCACCTCGAGCGCGACGGTGCCCTGCCCGGCGTCGATGTCCGGGTGGTCGAACGGGTGGATCAGCACGGCGCCGGTGCGCTCGGCGTGCTCGCGGGCGCTGACAAGGGCCTCGTCGACGGACGTGCCCACCAGCTCGACGTGCGCGCCGTACCCGCGGGTCGCGGCGATCTTCGGCAGGGCCGCGTCGACGGGCATGAACACGACCGCGTCGATGCCGAGCAGCCCGGCGGCCAGGGCCACGCCCTGCGCGTGGTTGCCCGCGCTGGCCGCGACGACGCCGCGCGCCTTCTCCTCCGGCGACAGGCGCGACATGCGCACGTAGGCGCCGCGGATCTTGAACGACCCGGCGCGCTGCAGGTTCTCGCACTTGAGCCACACGTCGACGCCCACGAGGTCGGACAGGGCACGGCTGCGCTGCACGGGCGTGGGCTCGGCGACGCCCGCGAGCAGGGCGGCCGCGTCGAGGACGTCCTGGGGGCCGATCACGCGGTCACCTGCCCCGTGCCGGTCGCGGGCGGGGTCGACGGGCCGGTCGCGGCGGGCGCGTCCGTCGTCGCCCGGTCCGCCGAGGCCTCCTCCGCGGCGGCGGCGAGCGCGCGGTCCAGCACGGGGTGGCGTCGTGGTCGGACGTCGACATGGTCGTCGGTGCCCAGCTGCGGGAACTTGTCGTGCCCGTGCAGGTACAGCACGACCGTGTTGACGACGGCGGCCAGCGGCACCGCGAACAGCGCCCCGACGATGCCCGCGACGAGCGAGCCGCCGGCCACGACGAGCAGCACCGCCACGGGGTGCAGCGACACCGCGTGCCCCATGAGGAACGGCTGGAGCACGTGCCCCTCGATCTGCTGCACGACCAGCACGATCGCCAGCATGATCAGCGCCGAGACCCAGCCCTGCGTGACCAGGGCGACGAGCACCGCGACGGAGCCGGTGACGATCGCCCCGACGAACGGGATGAACGAGCCGAAGAACACGATGACGGCCAGCGGCACCGCCAGCGGCAGCTGCAGCAGCGCCGCCCCGGCGCCGATGCCGATGGCGTCGACGCCCGCGACGAGGATCTGCGTGCGCGTGTACGCGCCGAGCGTGACCCACCCGCGCCGGCCCGCCTGGTGCACGCGCTCGCGCGAGCCGCGCGGCAGCAGGCCCACGGTCCAGGCCCAGATGCCCCGGCCGTCGAACAGGAAGAACAGGGTGCAGAAGATCGCGATGAGCGCACCGGCGAACACGTGCCCGACGGTCACGCCGACCGACAGGGCACCGGCCGCGAGCTGGTCGCTGCTGCCGACGATCGCGTCCTGCGCGCTGCTCAGGTAGGTCTCGATGTCGCTCGTCGACAGGTGCAGCGGCGCCCCGGCGAGCCACGCGAGGAGCTGCCCGACGCCCTCCTCGGCCTGGTCCCACAGCTCGGCGATGCCCTGGACCATCTGCCCGCCCGCGAGCGCCAGCAGGCCGCCGACGATGACGAGCAGCGAGACGAGCGCGACGGCGGCGGCGGCGGGGCGCGGCAGCCGCAGCACCCGGTGCAGGGCGTCGACGACGGGGGCGAGGAGCACCGTCAGCAGCAGGGCGATCGCCACGGGGATGACGATGACCTTGAGCACGGTGACGAGCCACAGGCCCACGGCGACGGCCGCGAGGATGACCAGCGTCCGCCAGGACCACGCGGCGGCGGCCCGCACGGACGGCGGGACGGGGTCGGTCGGGGCCGGCGGGACCGTGGGTGCGGGCAGGGGCGTGCCCTGCGGCTGCGGCTCGTCGGCGAGGTCCTGCGGGGGTGTGGTCGGGGTGCTCACCGGCCGAGCCCGGCGGCGGCGAGCGCCTGCTCCAGGTCGGCGAGCAGGTCCTCGACGTCCTCGATGCCGACGGACAGGCGCACGAGGTCCGCGGGGACCTCGAGCGCGGTGCCGGCGACGGAGCCGTGGGTCATGCGGCCGGGGTGCTCGACGAGGGACTCGACGCCGCCGAGCGACTCGGCGAGCGTGAAGACGCGGGTGGCGCCGCAGACGGCGACGGCGGACTCCTCGGAGCCGGTGCGGAACGCGACCATGCCGCCGAACCCGCGCATCTGCCGGGCGGCGACCTCGTGCCCGGGGTGGTCGGGCAGCCCGGGCCACAGGACGTGCGTGACGCCGGGGTGCTCGACGAGCATCTGCGCGACAGCAGCGGCGTTGGTCTGGTGGCGGTCCATGCGGACGGCGAGGGTCTTCAGGCCGCGCAGGGTCAGCCAGGCGTCGAAGGGGCCGGCGACGGCGCCGGAGGCGTTCTGCCCGAAGGCCACGGCGTCGAGCAGCGCGGTGGTGCCGGTGGGACCGACGAGGCCCGCGGGCAGCTGCGCGCCGTCTGCGACGACGACCGCGCCGCCGACGACGTCGGAGTGCCCGCCGACGTACTTGGTGGTCGAGTGCACGACCGCGTCGGCGCCGAGCGCGAGGGGGCTCTGCAGGTACGGGGTGGCGAACGTGTTGTCGACGACGAGCACGGCCCCGACGGACCGGGCGTGCACGGCGATCGCCTCGATGTCGGCGATGCCGAGCAGCGGGTTGGTGGGCGTCTCGACCCAGATCGCCTTGGTGCGGCCGGGCTCGATGGCGGCGAGCACCGCGTCGGGGTCGGACAGGTCGACGGGCGTGTGGTCGATCCCCCACGGGCCGAGCACGCGCGCGATCAGCCGGTACGTGCCGCCGTACGCGTCGTCCGGCACCACGACGTGGTCGCCGGGCCGCAGCACGGCGCGCAGCAGCGTGTCCTCGGCCGCGAGGCCGGATGAGAACGCGAAGCCGGCCGCACCGCCCTCGACGGCCGCGAGGGCCTCCTCCAGGGCGTGCCGCGTGGGGTTGCCCGAGCGCGAGTACTCGTACCCGTCGCGCAGGCCGCCCACGCCGTCCTGCTTGTAGGTCGAGACCTGGTGGATCGGCGGCACCACGGCCCCGGTGCGGGGGTCGGGGTCCTGACCTGCGTGGATGGCACGCGTCGAGAACCCTGCGGTGGTCCAGTCGTGGGCGGCGTCGAACGGGTCGGTCGTCACGGGTCAAGGCTAGGTGCTGCGGGGGTGTGCTGCGCCGCCGCACGCGCGGAACACGGCGGCCGTGCGCACGGTTGGAGCGGGTGGACGAGGGGAAGGAGAGCCACGATGGCCTCGCTGTACGACCTGCTCATCGGATCGTCGGCCCGCACGCAGATGGTCGACGCCGACCGCGCGCTCAAGGGCCGCGACGACTACGCCTACGAGGTGCCCGCCACCCACACGGTGCTCGGCACCCCCCTGCAGGGCCCCTGGCCCGAGGGCACCCGCGTGCTGTACCTGGCGTCCGGCTGCTTCTGGGGCGCCGAGAAGGAGGCCTGGCAGCTGCCGGGCGTCGTCACCACCGCCGTCGGGTACATGGGCGGCTTCACGACGTACCCCACGTACGAGGAGACCTGCACCGCCCGCACCGGGCACACCGAGACCGTGATGGTCGCGTACGACCCGACCCGCCTGTCGGACGTGGACCTGCTCCGCCACTTCTGGGAGGAGCACGACCCCACGCAGGGCTTCCGCCAGGGCAACGACGTCGGCACCCAGTACCGCTCCGCGGTGTTCACCACGACGCCCGAGCAGCTCGACGCCGCCCGCTCCACCCGCGAGCAGTACGCCCCGCGGCTGAAGGCCAACGGCTACGGCGACATCACCACCGAGATCCGCAGCGCTGACGAGGCCGGCCCGTTCTACTACGCCGAGGCCTACCACCAGCAGTACCTCGACAAGAACCCGGGCGGCTACTGCCCGGTCAACTCCACCGGCGTCGCCTGCCCGGCCCCGCCCGCCTGACCCTGCCGTCACTCGCCCGGGACCTCCTGCTGAGGTCCCGGGCGCGCTCGGCGTGAAGATCCATGGCCATGCCGCTCGCGCGCGGCGCGAAGGCAAGAAGAAGCCCCAGGCGCTTGAATCAGAGGCGACACTGGGGCGTTCACCAGCCAGGCTAGCGTCCTCAGGTGTCAGGCCGGCGAGCTCGCCCCCGTCGAGCACCGTCTCGCCGTACCCCGGTTCGAACGCCGTCACGAAGTGCGGCGCGTGCGCGCAGCGACGAACTTCTCCACCTTCGGAGAGCCGAGGAACTCGCGCGGGACCACGCGGCCTTCGAGCTTCGCAGAGTCGCGGCTGGAGCGCTCCGCGGTGCGTTTGATCGCCGCCAGGTCGATGACTCGACGTGCCATGTCCGCCTCCGCCTCGTCGTCCGGAGCTCCACGCTAGCCCCGCACGTGGTCAGTGATCACGGGCGATGGACGGCCGCTCCTGGCGCGACACCCGTGCACCGGACACCCGACGGCGCTCGTGGCCCGGCCGCCGGCGCGTAGCCTCGCGCGCATGCCGTGGTTCTCCCGCGGGCCGGATGCAGGGCACGCCGCCTGGTGGCAGCGCAAGGCGTTCGTCGAGAGGCACGAGATCGTCTCGGCGGGCGAGCACCCCGCCGTCGTCCGCGGTCGGGGCCGTGACATGCCCACCCTCCACGTACGGGACCCCCGGGTACGTGCCAGCACGGGTCGGGCGCGCAGGGCGCCGTGCACGGCGTCGCGCGACCGTGCACGTCGAGCACGCCCTTGAGAGCCTGGAGCGTCTGCGCGGGCCCGCGGACCCTCGCCCTGCGCGTCGAGGACCCCTCGGTCACGGACGGGCAGCAGCTGGTGGCGTCGGCCGCTCGGCCGGCTCTGGGACCTGGACGCGCAGGTCCTCATGATCGGGACCTCGTGGTCCACCTGCACCGCGCTCCATCTCGCCGAATACCGCGTGCACTACCCCGGACGCAGGTACGGTCGGTGGCCCGTCCCGGTAGGCGTCCGTCCGGACGGCGACACACGGTGGGCGCAGTTCCGGAGCTCGTCGTCTGGGAGGGCGACGTCGACGAGCTCGGCGAGAGCAGCGGGTCGGCGGTCCGCGTCACCCGGTGGCTGCCGGAGCACCGCCACCTGACGCGGTTCACGGCCCCGCCTGGGTGGGACGGGATGGCACCGGCAGACGACGGACTGCCGGTGACGAACAGCATCGACGACGACCGGAGAGCGAGAAAGTGACTACCGAGGTACAGCTGCGTGCTGTGGTGGAGCAGGACCTGGCCACCTTCGAGGCGGCGCTCAGCTCCCGGGAGGGGACCGGTGAGTTCCAGTGGTTCGGCTTCACGTCGTTCCACGGGGTCCGGCGCCGGTTCGCCGAGGACGGCCTCATCGGGCCGGACGGCGGTGTTCTGACCGTCACGTGCGGCGGCGACTGCGCCGGTCGGGTGGAGTGGTTCCCGAGCGCCTGGGGGCGCCCGGCCACGTCCACCTGCTGGACGCTCGCGATCGCCATCCTCCCGGTGTGGCGCGGCCAGGGGATCGGCACCGCCGCGCAGGCGCTGCTCGTCGACCACCTCTTCAGCAGCACGAGGGTGGAACGGGTGCAGGCGTTCACGGACGTCGACAACGTGCCGGAGCGTCGCGCACTGGAGCGTTGCGGCTTCACGCTCGAAGGAGTTCTGCGGCGCGCGCAGTGGCGCGACGGCGGGTGGCACGACCAGGCGCTCTACTCGGTGCTGCGCCCCAAGGATCCGCAGGTGCCGTGACGCAGGTTCCGTCCGCGCTCCGCGGAGCCGCCGAGGAGATCACCCGCTCCCGCTTGGACGATGGTCTCGACGCCCAGGTGCGCACCCAACGACGTGCCGGTGGGGCAGCGACGGCCTGGACGAGCACTGGCCGGACCGCCGCCCCGCGTGAGCACAGGTGATCGCGGTGGAGGACCGGGCGGCCCGGCCCTGACGTACGCCGCTCGTCGCGGTCGCCGGTGTCGGTGGGGCGGCGCAGGATGGCGGGGTGCTGCTCGTCGAGGTCGCCGCTGCGTCCACCGCCGTCGCCGCGACGCGGTCGCGGCTGGCGAAGCGGGCCGTGCTGACCGGGGCGCTGCGGGCCGCGGCGGCGGACGGGCCGGAGACGGTCGCGGTGGTCTCCCGGTACCTGGGCGGGGAGCTGCGGCAGCGGCGCACCGGGCTGGGGTGGCGGTCGCTGACGCTGCCGCCGGCCGCGGCGGAGCCGTCGCTCGACGTGCTCGACGTGGACCGGACGTTCGCGGGCATGGCCGCGCTGTCCGGGCCGGGGTCGGCCGGGGCGCGGCAGCAGGCCGCCGACGCGCTGCTGCGGGCCGCGACGCCGGACGAGCAGCGGCTGCTCGTCGGACTGGTGACCGGTGAGGTGCGGCAGGGGGCGCTCGACGCGCTGCTGCTGGACGCGGTCGCCGAGGCGTCCGGCGTCGAGGCGGAGATGGTGCGACGGGCCGCGATGCTCGCCGGCGAGACGGAGGCCGTGGCCGTCGCAGCGCTCGGGGCGCCCTCCCCGGACGACGCGCGGCTCGCGCTGGGCGGGTTCGCGCTGACCGTCGGGCGGCCGGTCCGGCCGATGCTCGCGCAGTCGGCACCCGACGTCCCCTCCGCGGTGGCCCGCCTGACCGAGGGCGGCGCGGAGGTCGTCGTCGACACCAAGCTCGACGGCATCCGCATCCAGGTGCACCGCGACGGCGACGACGTGCGCGTGTGGACGCGCAGCCTGGACGAGATCACGGCGCGCGTGCCCGAGGTCGTCGCCGCGGTGCGCGCCCTGCCCGCGCGGGTGCTCGTGCTCGACGGGGAGGCGCTGACCCTCGATGCCGAGGGACGCCCCCGCCCGTTCCAGGAGACCGCGTCGCGCAGCGCCACCCGCGACACCGACGTCGCGGCCGCGACCGCGCTGACGCCGTTCTTCTTCGACGTCCTGCACGTCGACGGCCGCGACCTGCTCGACGCCCCGCTGCACGAACGCCTGAAGGTCCTCGACGCGGTGGCCGCCCCGCACGTCGTGCGGCGCGTGGTGACGTCCGACTCGGACGTGGCCGCCGCGCACTTCGCCGACGTCGTCGCCGCCGGGCAGGAGGGCGTCGTCGTCAAGGCCGCCGACGCCCCCTACGAGGCCGGGCGCCGGGGCGCCGCGTGGGTCAAGGTCAAGCCCCGGCACACCCTCGATCTGGTCGTCCTGGCCGTCGAGCGCGGGTCCGGGCGTCGCGCGGGCGTGCTGTCGAACATCCACCTGGGTGCCCGCGACCCGGCGACCGGCGGGTTCGTCATGCTCGGCAAGACGTTCAAGGGCATGACCGACGAGATGCTCGCCTGGCAGACGCGGCGGTTCCGCGAGCTGGAGGTCGCCGACGACGGCTGGACCGTGACCCTGCGCCCCGAGCAGGTCGTCGAGATCGCCTTCGACGGCCTGCAGCGCTCCACCCGCTACCCCGGCGGCGTCGCCCTCCGCTTCGCCCGCGTGCTCCGCTACCGCGACGACAAGACCGCCGCCGAGGCGGACACCGTCGACGCCGTCCGAGCGATGCTGACCTGACGCATCTCGCCGGATCGCCCCCCCCGGGTCTCAGGCGCGGTCGTGGAGGGTGACGTGGTAGCCGTCGGGGTCGGCGAACGTGAACGTCCGGCCGAAGGGGCCGTCCACCGGTGCGGAGACGATCGTGCGTCCGTCGGCCGCCAGGGCGTCGTGGATCTCCTGGACGTCCGTGGCGTGGAGCCAGACGGCGACGCCCGTCCCGGGCTGGGCGACGGAGGCGAGGTCGGTGCCCGGCGCGACGTCGCGGAGCGCGAAGGCGATGGGTGCGGTGTCGAACACGACGGCGTGGGGCGGCCCGGCGGGTGAGCGCACGAGTCCGAGGTACCGCTCGTAGAAGGCCTGGGAGGCGGCGAGGTCGCGCACCTGGAAGGAGATGAAGTCGGGGCCGGTCGCAGGCATGGTGCTCCTTGGGTTGATGTCAGGAACCTGACATCCTCACTCTATGTCAGGCTGCTGACATGAACGTGCGCCGCACCGGGATCGACCTCGACACCTCGCTGGGCTACGCGCTCAAGGAGGCGGCCAGCGCCCTGCGCTCGGCCATGGAGGACGCGCTGCGGCCCCTCGGCCTGGGAGTCACCCAGTACGCGTGCCTCGAGCTGCTGGACCAGCGCCCCGGGCTGTCGGCCTCCGACCTGGCACGGGGCGTGTTCGTGACGCGGCAGACGATGAACGTGCTGCTCCAGGCCCTCGAGCGCGACGGCATGGTCGCCCGGGACGCCGACGCCGCCCTCGGACGGTCGCTCCCCGCCCGGCTGACCACCCGAGGGCGGGCCGCGCTGCAGGACGCCACCACGGCCGTGCGCGCCGTCGAGGTCAGGATGCTGACCGGGCTGACCGAGGCCGAGCAGACCCACGCGTTGCAGGTCCTGACCGGCATGGCCAGCGCGCTGCGCGCCCCGGCACCGCCCGACCCGGACGGCGCGTGACGTCCGCGTGCGGTGGTGAGCCCCGCAGGCGGCTGGCAGGGTGTGCGGATGGGCGAGCCGGGGCACGGGCCGAGCACCGACGCAGCCGTCCCTGCGAGCCCCGAGAGCCCCTCGGCCACCACGGCACGTCCCACCGGGACCCCGGCAGCGGCGTGGCGGGTGCTGGCGGCGGCGCTGGTGTGCGGGTCGGCGGTGCTGCTGTTCGCGGTGCACGTGCGGCCGCTGGGGTACGTGCCGCTGCTGGTCGGCGTCGCGCTGGCGTGGGCGGTCGACCGGGTGCTCGGTGCCGACCTCCTGATCATCGCGGCGGGCATGGGGATCGTCAGCACGATCCCGCTGGGTGCGGACCTGTCCGACGCGGGGATGGTGCGGTTCACCATCGCGCTCGCGCTGGCGGTGGTCGTGCCGTTCGTGCTGTCGCGGCACGTGCTCGGGGACGACGTCATCCGGTTCCCGTGGCGCACCGGCAAGCGGTGGACGCGCACGCAGTGGATCTACCTCGTCAGCGTCGTCGGGGTGGCGTACCTGCTGCTGCCGTTCTACTTCCTGTCGTCCGGGGCCTACCAGAACTGGCCGACGGTCGTCACGGGCGACGAGGTCGCGCGGCTGTTCGTGGGCGTGAACGCCGTGGGCACGTGGGACGAGCTGTTCTTCATCTGCACGGTCTTCGCGCTGCTGCGCCGGCACTTCGGGCTGTGGACGGCGAACGTGCTGCAGGCGACGGTGTTCGTGTCGTTCCTGTGGGAGCTGGGGTACCGCGAGTGGGGGCCGCTGCTGACGATCCCGTTCGCGCTGATCCAGGGGTTCACGTTCTCGCTGACCAAGTCGCTGACGTACGTGCTGGTGGTGCACCTGCTGTTCGACGCGCTCGTCTTCATGGTGCTCGTGCACGCGCACACCCCCGAGCTGTTCGACATCTTCGTCACCGCGCCCGCGCGCCCGTGACCACCCGTCCCTGACACCACGCCGGCACCGCCGCCGAACTCCGCCGGGAGGCTCTCCGTGACGCACGCCCTGACCACCTGGGCCGGGTCCCACACGTTCACCGGCGGGCCGGTCGTCCACCCGCGGACCGTGGCGGAGGTCGCCCAGGTCGTGGCGGGGGCCCGGCACGTGCGGGCGCTGGGGTCGCGGCACTCGTTCAGCGACCTCGCGGACTCCCCCGGCACGCTCGTCGTGCTCGACCGTCTCGACGTGCCGACGGTCGTCGACGCCGCCGCACGCACCGTGACGGTGGGCGGGGGCGTGCGGTACGGCGACCTCGCCCGCGACCTGCACGCGCAGGGCTGGGCGCTGCACACGATGGCGTCGCTGCCGCACATCGCCGTCGCCGGGACGGTGGCCACCGCGACCCACGGCTCGGGCGACACGACCGTCAACCTCGCGGCCGCCGTGCGGGGCCTGGAGCTCGTCGGCGCGGGCGGCCAGGTGCGCACGCTCACCGCGGACGACCCCGAGCTGGCCGGGTCGGTCGTCGCGCTCGGCGCGCTCGGCGTCGTCACCCGCGTGACGCTCGCGGTCGAGCCGGCGTACGACGTCGCCCAGGAGGTCTGGCTGGACCTGCCGTGGACGACGGCGCTGGAGCGGCTCGACGCCCTGACGTCGTCGGCGGCGTCGGTCAGCCTGTTCACGGACTGGCGCGGCGACCGGGTCGGGCAGGTGTGGCGCAAGCACCGCGTGACCCCGGGCGTGACGTGGCGCCTGCCGGAGCCGGGCGACGAGCTGGCCGGCGCCCGCCGCGCACCGGGCCCCGTGCACCCCGTGCCGGGCGCCGATCCGGCGGCGTGCACCACGCAGGGCGGCGCGCCCGGGCCGTGGCACGAGCGGCTGCCGCACTTCCGCCTCGACCACACCCCGAGCGCGGGGCAGGAGCTGCAGTCGGAGTGGCTCGTGCCGCGGGCGCACGCGGTCGCCGCGATCGGCGCCGTCCGCGACCTGGCCCCGCTGGTGTCGCCGCTGCTCCAGGTCAGCGAGGTCCGCACCGTCGCCGGCGACGACCTGTGGCTGTCGACGGCCGCGGGCGGGGACCGTGTGGCCCTGCACTTCACGTGGCACCCGCGCCGGGCCGAGGTCGACGCCGCGCTGCCCGTCCTCGAGGCGGCCCTCGCACCGTTCGACGCGCGCCCGCACTGGGGCAAGCTCTTCGCCGCCACCGGGGACGCGCTGCGCGCCGTGCACCCGCGGTGGGACGACGCCCGTGCCCTCCTGGCGCGCCGCGACCCCGACGGGGTGTTCACCAACGACTTCCTGCGGCGCACGGGGCTGCGCGACTGACCGACGGGGCGGGTGATCTCTCGCGCCCACAGGTGGTTCTCAGGCGGTCCGCAGCATCCGACCGGGCTGCGCGTCGATCCTCAGATCGTCGCCCCGCCCCCAGGAGCCCCCCCATGACCGCCACGCACGCCCCCCGCGCCGGCTCGCCCGACGTCCTGCCCGCACCCCGCCCGCCCACGGCCGCCGTGCGGCTGCGCCCACCGGTGAGACGCCGGTGGTGGTACGACGCGGTCGCCGTGGTCGTCGTCGCCCACCTCGCCGTGGTGACGACGCTGTGGTCGACCTCCGGAGGGCTGGACGTCAGCACGCCTGCCGCGGCCCTGTCGTCGACGGGCCGGCTGACCGGGCTGTGGGCGAGCGCGCTCCTGCTCCTTCAGGTGCTCGGCATGGCCCGCGTGCCGTGGGTCGAGCGGGCCGTCGGCCAGGACCGGCTGACCGTGTGGCACCGCTGGTCGGGCTTCACGTCGTTCTGGCTGATGCTCGCCCACCTCGGGCTGATCACCGGCGCCTACGCGCTGCTCGAGGGCCGCGGGTACGTCGCCGAGCTCGTCTCGATGACCCTGACGCTGCCCGGCATGCTGCTGGCCGCTGCGGGCACGGTGCTGCTCGTCGCGGTCGTCGTGCTCTCGGTGCGCGCCGCGCGGCGGCGGGTCCGGTACGAGTCCTGGCACCTGCTGCACCTGTACGCGTACCTCGGCGTGGGCCTGGCCCTGCCGCACCAGCTGTGGACCGGCACGAGCTTCCTCACCCACCCCTGGGCCGCGACGTACTGGTGGGGGCTGTACGCGCTGACCCTCGGGGCCGTGCTCGTGCACCGCGTCGTCGTCCCTCTGGTCACGTCGTGGCGGCACGACCTGGGCGTGCTCGACGTGCGCCCCGACGGCGCGGGCGTCGTCTCCGTGGTCGTCGGCGGGCGCGACCTGGACCGCCTGCGCGTCGAGGCCGGGCAGTTCTTCGTCTGGCGGTTCCTCACGGGCCCCGGCTGGACCCGCGGGCACCCGCTCAGCCTGTCCGCCGTCCCCACCACCGCGGGGCTGCGCACCACCATGGACGTCACCGGCGACGACGGCGCGCGCATCGCGACCATGCGCCCCGGCACCCGGGTGCTCGTCGAGGGTCCCTACGGCCGGACCACCACGAGCACCCGGACCCGCCCGCGCATCGCCGGGATCGTCGCGGGCGCGGGCATCGCCCCGCTCGTCGGGCTGCTGCAGGACAACGCGGCGACGCCGGGCTCCGACACCCTGCTCGTGCGGGTCGGCCGGGACGACGAGCTCGCGCTGCGCACCGACCTGGACGACCTCGTGCACCACGCCGGGCTGCGGCTGGTGACGCTGCCCGGGCCACGGTCGCGCACCGGCACCCCGTGGCTGCCCCGCGACCTCGGCCACCACCGCGGCCCCGCCGCGCTGCGCGAGCTCGTCCCCGGGCTCGTCGACCACGACGTCTTCGTCTGCGGGCCGCCCGCCTGGGCCGCCCACGTGGTCGAGGACCTGCGCACCACCGGCGTGCCGGCCGCACGCATCCACGTCGAGAGCTATGTCTGGTAGGCCGCCGTGCGACGCATCGTCCTGAGCACCCTCGCCACCGTCTCGGGCCTCGTGGCCCTCTTCTCCTACCCCACCAGCCTCGACCGCCCCCTGACCTCCGACGCGACGGCGGGCACGGCCTCCGGCACGTCGACGGCGGAGCCGACGTCCGGGGCGTCCGCCACCGCCGACGCCACGCCCAGCCCGACGGCAGGCACCACGACCGCCCCCGCCGACGACACGTCCGGCACCACCACGGCGCCGGCCGAGGGCACGACCACCGACGGCGGCCTCGCCGACGGCACCTACACGGCGTCGACGACCATGCGGTACGGCGCGGTGAGCGTCACCGTGACCGTCTCGGGCGGCGCGGTGACGGGCGTCAGCGGCACGCAGTCCTCCAACGACCCGAAGTCGGAGCAGATCGCGGCGGGCGCCATGCCCACGCTCGACCAGGAGGCCGTCGCCGCGGCCGGGGACGCGGGGATCGCGATGGTCTCCCACGCGACGTACACCAGCCAGGCGTACGCGCAGTCCCTGCAGGCGGCCCTCGACCAGGCGGCGCAGGCGTGAGCACGGCCACGGACGTCCCGCTCGCGCTGCTCGCCGACGACGCCCGCCGCGAGGAGGCCGACGCGCTCGCCCGCCGGGCGGCGGACCTGCCAGCCCGCGGCTGGGTGGAGCACCGCATGGCGATGCCGTGGAGCCTGCGGGTCCGCGGCCGCCACGCCCACGACGAGGACACCGCGCAGGTGGTGGCCCGGGCGTACGCGCTCGTCGCGGAGATCGACGAGCAGCTGAGCCCCTTCCGGCCGGACTCGGCGCTGGAGCGGTACCGCCGCGGCGAGCTCGCCCTCGCCGACGCGCCACGGTCGCTGCGCCAGGTGCACCGCCGCTGCCTGCTGGCGCGCGAGGAGACCGACGGGGCGTTCGACGCGTGGGGGTGGCGCGACGGGTTCGACCCGACGGGACTGACCAAGGGCTGGGCGGTCGCGCAGGTGCTGGACGTGCTGGCCGAGGTCGACGGCGACGTCGCGGTCGGCGCCGGGGGCGACGTCGCCGTGCTGTCGCGGACGGGCCTGCCCTGGCGGGTGGGCGTCGAGGACCCCGAGGACCGGTCGCGCCTGCTCGGGCACGTGGACCTGCGCGACGGCGCGGTGGCGACGTCCGGCACCGCGGCCCGCGGGGAGCACGTGCGCGTCCCGGGCGGCGGTGCGGCGACGGGGCTGCGGCAGGCGACCGTCGTCGCGTCGTCGGTGGTGCGCGCCGACGTGTGGGCCACCACGGCCCTGGTGCTGGGCGCCGTGCGGGCGCGTGGGCGGCTGCACGCGCTGCCCGGCACGTCGGGCCTGCTCGTCGAGCCGGGCGGCACCGTGCACCGCTGGGCGACGCCCTGACGCACGTCGGCGGCCGTCCCCGCGGTGCGGGGAGGCCGCCGACGTGACGGGTGTCAGCTGACGCCGACGATGTCCACGACGAACACGAGGGTGTCGCCACCCTTGATGCCGGCCTGCGGGACGCCGCGGTCGCCGTAGCCCAGGTGGGACGGGATCGACAGCAGCACGCGCGAGCCGACCTGCTGGCCGACGAGGCCCTCGTCCCAGCCCGCGATGACCTGGCCGACGCCGATGCCGAAGCTGATCGACGAGCCGCGGTCGTAGGAGTTGTCGAAGACGTTCCCCTGCCAGGACTGGCCGAGGTAGTGGACCTCGATGTCCTGGCCGGCCTCGACGATCGCGCCGTCGCCACGGCTCAGGACGACGACCTCGAGCTCGTCCGACGGTGCGCCGTCGGGGAACGTGAGGACGGGCTTGGTGCCGTAGGGGCCCGAGACCTCGGGCAGGGCTGCAGCCATGTCGACTACTCCTTCGGTGGATGACAGTGCCGGACCATCCTGCCGTGCCGCGGGCGGTGCGGCGTCCCGGCCGGTCCTGCTCAGCGGCCCAGGACGCCCGCGAGCCAGCGCAGCTGGACCTCGAGCTGCACGGTCTGGCCGCCCTCGTGCCGGTTGTACGCGTACACCTCCATGGCCCGCTCCGGCCGGGTGGCGGCGAGGCTCCCGTAGTGGTTGTGGGCGGCGAACACGGTCGACGGCGGGCAGACGGTGTCGCGCAGGGCCACGGAGAACAGCGCGGGCGCGGTGGCGCGGCGGCCGAGGTGCACGCCGTCGACGTACGACAGGGTCCGCATGACCTGCGCCTCCCGGTCGCGGTGCACGGACAGGTACCGCACGACCTCGCCGTACGGGTCGTCGTCGGTGATCGCGAAGGCCCGCGGGAAGTGGCACAGGAACGGCACGTCGGGCATGACGGCGGCGAGCCCCTCGGACAGCCCGGCCACGGCGAGCGCGAGGCCGCCGCCCTGGCTGATGCCCGCGACGACGACCTGCGCCGGGTCGACGCCGGGCAGCGCGCGGGCCGCGTCGACGGCGCGGACGCCGTCGGTGACCAGGCGCCGGTAGTAGTACGTGGCGGGGTCGAGGACGCCGCGGGTCATGACGCCGGCCGTCGCGGGGCCCGAGCCGTGCGGGTCGGGGGTGTCGCCACCGGTGCCCCAGCCCGACCCCTGCCCGCGGGAGTCGACGAGCACGTGGACGTACCCGGCGGCGGCCCAGGCGAGGTGCTCGTGGGGGCGCCCGCGCCCGCCGCCGTAGCCGACCATCTCGACGACCACCGGCAGGGCGCTGCCGTCGTCGGCCGAGCCCGCGGGCCGCGTGACCCAGGCGCGGACGGGGTCGCCGGCGAACCCGGGGAACGTGAGGTCCTCGACGTCGATCAGCCGCAGCCCGGCCGCGACGGGCTCGCGGCGCAGCGCGAGGGGGTGGGTGCGGGCCTGCGCGAGCGTCGCAGCCCAGAACGCGTCGAGGTCGTCGGGCTCGTCGAGCGCGGGCAGGTAGCGCTCGAGCTCGGGCAGGGGCAGGTCGAACAGCGCCATCGCAGGTCCTCCGGGTCCGAGCCCGGCCGCAGGTCACCGGCCGGGCGCCGCGATCCTAGCGACAGCCGACAGCCCCTCTGGTCACCGCGCCAGGTACCCCAGCAGGTCGTGCCGGGTCAGCACGCCGACGGGCTGGCCGTCGTCGACGACCATGAGCGCGTCGGCCTTCTCCAGGGCCGCGCGCGCCTGGTCCACGGACTCCCCCGAGCCGATGAGCGGCAGCGCGGGGTCCATGTGCCGGTCCACCCGGTCGGTGAGCGTCGCCGCACCGGAGAAGACCGCGTCGAGCAGCGCGCGCTCGGAGACGGCGCCCTGGACCTCGCCGATCTTCACGGGCGGCTCGGCGCCGACGACGGGCATCTGCGAGACCCCGTACTCGTGCAGGATCTCGATGGCGTCGCGGACCGTCTCGGTGGGGTGGGTGTGCACGAGCGCGGGCAGCTCACCGGTCTTGGTGCGCAGCACGTCGGCCACCGACGCGCCCTCGCTCGCGGCGAGGAACCCGTACGAGCGCATCCACGCGTCGTTGAAGATCTTCGACATGTAGCCGCGGCCGCTGTCGGGGAGGATCACGACGTACACGGCCCTCGCGGCGGCCTCGGGGTCGGCGTCCTGCAGGGCGCGGGCGTGCCGCAGCGCCGCCTGGACGGCCATGCCGCAGGAGCCGCCGACGAGCAGCCCCTCTTCCTGCGCGAGCCGGCGGGTCATCGAGAACGAGTCCGCGTCGGTGACGGGGATGATCGCGTCGGGCACGCTCGGGTCGTACGCGGTCGGCCAGAAGTCCTCGCCGACGCCCTCGACGAGGTAGGGCCGGCCGTCGCCGCCGGAGTACACGGAGCCCGCCGGGTCGGCGCCGACCACCACCACGCGGCCGCCGTCGGCCGCGGGCCGGTCCGCCGAGACGTCGTGCAGGTACCGGCCGGTGCCCGTGATCGTGCCGCCCGTGCCGACGCCGGCCACGAGGTGCGTGATCCGCCCGTCGGTGTCGGCCCAGATCTCCGGGCCCGTGCTCGCGTAGTGGCTGGCCGGCCCGTTCGGGTTCGCGTACTGGTTGGGCTTCCACGCGCCGGGGATCTCCGCGGCGAGCCGGTCCGAGACGGAGTAGTACGAGTCCGGGTGGTCCGGCGGCACGGCCGTCGGCGTGACGACGACCTCGGCGCCGTACGCGCGCAGCACGTCCCGCTTGTCCTGGCTGACCTTGTCGGGGCAGACGAACACGCACCGGTACCCCTTGCGCTGGGCGACCAGCGCGAGCCCGACCCCGGTGTTGCCCGACGTGGGCTCGACGATCGTGCCGCCCGGCTGCAGCTCGCCCGAGGCCTCGGCGGCCTCGATCATGCGCAGCGCGATGCGGTCCTTCACCGACCCGCCGGGGTTGAGGTACTCGACCTTGGCCAGCACGGTCGCGGTCAGACCGGCGGTCACGGACGTCAGCTGCGCCAGCGGGGTGCCGCCGACCAGCTCGGAGATGTGGCGCGCGTACTTCACGGGGCAGATCCTCTCATCGGTGCCCGCGCGGGCGGGTCCGTCGGCGGGCCGGGACGCGACGAGGCCCCCGCCGGTGGGGCAGGGGCCTCGTCGTCAGGTCGGGACGGGTCAGTCGCCGCGCAGGATCGCGAGCAGGCGCAGCAGCTCGAGGTAGAGCCACACGAGCGTGACGATGAGCCCGAAGGCGGCCGCCCAGGCCATCTTCGCGGGCGCACCCTGCTCGACGCCGCGCTTGATCGCGTCGAAGTCGATCACGAAGCTCGCGGCAGCCAGACCGACCGCGAAGAGGCCGACCGCGATGCCCAGCGGGCCCGACCGCAACGGCCCAAACTCCCCGCCACCGACGCCGAACAGCATGAGGCCGAGGTTGACCAGGGAGAACACGGCGTAGCCGACGAGCCCGATGAGGACCATCCGCTGGAACTTCGGCGTGACGCGCACCTTGCCGGAGCGGAACAGCACGAGCGCGGTGGCGAACACCGAGACGGTCGCCAGCACCGCCTGCCCCACGATGCCGTTGTACGCCGCCTCGTAGTACGCGCTGATGCCGCCGAGGAACACACCCTGCGCGATCGCGTAGAGCGTGATGAGCGCCGGGCTGGGGTTCTTCTTGAACGCGTTGACCAGGCCGAGCACGAGGCCGACCACGGCACCGATGATCCACAGCCCGGGCGCGAGCACCCAGGTGGCGGCCGCGGTGGCGACGAGCACGACGAGCAGGCCACCGGTCTTGACGATGACGTCGTCGTACGTCAGGCGCCCGGTGTCCCGCGTGGTCGCGGACGGGGAGCCGTACATCTGCTCGAGGGTCGCGGCGTCGGCCGTCTGCGCCCCCGCGGTGCCGTAGGACACGGCGGTGGCGCCCTGGCCGCGGCGGCGCTTGTCGTTCGGGTCCCCGAAGAGGGGACTGTTGGAGAACACGGGGTTGGTCATTGCTGCTCCTGGTCGTGACCGGCCGGGATGGCACGGGCGGTCGCCCGTGCCGCTGTCGTCAACGTACCGAACGCCACGAGGATCCGCTTCGTTCCCACGGCGTCCGTCAGTCCTTCGCCGCGGCGGCGGGTGCGGCCGCGGGGGCGGCGCGGCGGTCGGCGCGGGCCTGTCGGCGGGCGGCGCGCCGGTCGGCCGCCCGCAGCTGCGCGCCCTCGGTGAGGGTGTACAGCACGGGCACGACGACCAGCGTGAGCAGCGTCGAGGTCAGCAGGCCGCCGATGACGACGATCGCCAGCGGCTGGGAGATGAACACCCCGCCGCCGGTGAGGCCGAACGCCATGGGCACGAGCGCGAAGATCGTGGCCGCCGCGGTCATGACGATGGGCCGCAGGCGCTTGCGCGAGCCCTCGGTGACGGCCTCGGCGAGGTCGCGCCCGCGGGCCCGGTACTGGTTGACCAGGTCGATGAGCACGATCGCGTTGGTCACCACGATGCCGACGAGCATGAGCACGCCGATCAGCGCCGGAACGCCCAGCGGGGTGCCGGTGAGCAGCAGGCCGAGCAGCGCCCCGGTCGCCGCGAACGGCACGGAGACCATGAGCACCAGGGGCTGCAGCAGCGAGCGGAACGTCGCGACCATGACGACGTACACGATGAGGATCGCGGCGAGCAGCGCCAGCCCGAGGTCGGCGAACGCGTCCTGCTGGTCGGCCGCGACGCCACCGACCTCGATGCTCGCGCCCGCGGGCACGTCGATCGCGTCGAGGGCCTCCTGCAGCCGGGTCGTCAGCGCCCCGAGGTCCTGGTCGGCCGGCGTCGCGGAGACGGTCGCCGCCCGGGCCCCGTCGATGCGGGTCACCTGCACGGGCACGTCCACCGTGGCGACGTCCGCCACCTGGGTGAGCGGCACGAGGCCCGTGGCCGTGGGCAGCACGACCGCCTCGAGGTCCGCGACGGTGCCCGGCACCTCGCCGGCCTCGACCGTCACGTCGACCGGGCCGTTGCCCAGGTCGACGGTGCCGACCGGCTGCGGGCTCATGAGCCCGGCGACCGTGCCGACGACCGCGGTCTCCGTCAGCCCCACGGCGGCGGCCGCCTCGCGGTCGACCGTGACCTGCACGGTCGGCTGCGCGGACGCCAGGTCGTTGGTGACGTCGGTGGTGCCCTCGACACCCTCGACGGCCTCCTGCACGGCGGACGCGAGGTCCTCGAGCTCGTCCGGGTCGTCGGCCTGCACGACGACGTCGACCGTGGAGGAGCCGAAGGCCGCGTCGCCGCCGGAGACGACGACCCCCTCGACGCCCTCGACCGCGGCGCGCACGTCGTCCTGGACGACCTCGGGGTCGGCGTCCTCGGCGAGCGTCAGCGCGTACGACGCGCTCGGCGCACCCCCGCCGCCGCCGAAGGCCGCCTCGGCGCCGCCGGCCGAGCCGACGGTCGTCTGCACCGTCTCGACACCGGCGACGTCGATCAGCGCCTGCTCGCGCTCGCGCGCCGCCTCGTCCTGCACGGCCAGCGACGTGCCGGGGGCGAACTCCTCGGTCACCGTGAGCGTGTCCTGCCCGGAGTCGCCGAGGAAGTTGGTCTCCAGCCGCGTCGTGAGCCCGAGCGTGCCGACGAACACCAGGACGGCGGCGAGCAGCGTGAGGACGGGGTGCGCGAGCGCGCCGCGCAGCGTGGCCAGGTAGGAGCGCTGCAGCACGCCGCGCCGCTCCTTCTCCTCCGCCGCCGCTCGTGCCGCGGCGCCGGCCTCGTCGGCCGCGTGGTCGCCGCGGATGAACCAGTACGCGAGCACCGGCACGATCGTCAGCGACACCAGCAGCGACGCGGCGAGCGCGACGGCCGTCGTGATCGCGAACGGTCGGAACAGCTCGCCGACCATGCCGCCGACGATGGCCAGCGGCGCGAACACGGCGATGGTCGCGACGGTCGACGACGTGACGGCGGACGCCACCTCGCGCACGGCGGTGAGGATCGCGTCCCGCTTGGCCTCGCCGTACGACAGGTGCCGCTTGATGTTCTCGATGACGACGATCGAGTCGTCGACGACGCGGCCGATCGCGATGGTCATGGCGCCGAGCGTGAGGATGTTCAGCGAGTAGCCGCCCAGCCGCAGGCCGATGAACGTCACGAGCAGCGACAGCGGGATGGAGATCGCGGAGACCAGCGTCGAGCGGACCGAGCCGAGGAACAGCAGGATCACCACGACCGCGAACACCAGGCCGAGACCGCCCTCGGTGGCCAGGCCCTCGATGGACTCCTCGATGAACGGGGCCTGGTCGAACACGACCGCCACGTCGACGTCCCCGCCGAGCTGGTCGGCGAGCTCGGCGACCGCGTCCTGCGCGCCGTGGGAGACGTCGACGGTGTTGCCGTCGGGGGTCTTGGTCAGGCCGACGGCGAGGGCGGGCTCGCCGTCGAGCCGGGAGAACGAGGTCGCGGGCACGGGGGCGAGGACGACGTCGGCGACGTCGCCCAGGACGACCTGGGCACCCGTGGCGGAGCCGAGCAGCGGCAGGGACTCGAGGTCCGCGACGTCGGAGATCTCGGACCCGGCCTGGACGGAGAGCGTGAGGTCGCCGTCGTCGACGGTGCCGGTGGGCAGGACGACGCCGTTGTCCTGCAGGAGGGTCTGCACGGCTGCGGGGCTCAGGCCGGCGGCGGTGAGCGCGGGCAGGTCGAGGGAGACGGTCACGGCCTGCTCGGCCACACCCGTGACGGAGACGTCGCGCACGCCCTCGACCTGCTCGAGGCGGGGCACGACGACCTCCTCGACGGCGCGGGCGAGCGCGGCGTCGGCGTCCTCGCCGTCGCCGACGTCGGCCGGGGTGCCGGCGATCGCGAGCTGCACGACGGGGAAGTCGTCGATGGAGCCGCGCACGACGGTCGGCTCGACGCCCTCGGGCAGGCCCGCGCGGCCGACGGCCTGCTCGAGGTCCTGCGCGGCGGCGTCGAGGTCCATCCCGTAGGTCAGCTCGACGACGGTGGTCGACACGGACGTCGAGGACGTCGAGGTGACGGACTCGACGCCGTCGATGCCGCTCACGGCCTGCTCGATCGGCTCGCTGACCTGGGACTCGACGAGCTGCGGCGATGCGCCGGGGTCGACGGCGACGACGACGGCCGTGGGGATCTGCAGGGACGGGATGAGCTCCTGCTTGAGGGAGCCGAGGCTGTTCCAGCCGAAGAGGACGATACCGACGGTCAGCAGCGCGACGACCGAGCGGTTGGCGAGCGAGAGCCGGGCGAGCCGGGACATGGATCCTCCGGGTGGGGTGCCGCGCGGGCACGGGGGTGACCGGTGGGACGGCGGTGACGCTGGGGCAAACGCCCGCCGGTCTCAGCGGGTTCCCGCGCCCCGCACAGCAGCCTGACAGGTGGCACCCACGTGGGCGAGCGCGGCCCCGTCCGCCCGCGCCGCCGAGCCGTCGCCGCGAGGTTAGGCTCACCTTCGTGACCTCTGGACCGACGCTCCCCCTCGCCCCGCCGCGGCGCCGCCCGGCGCCGCTCCTCGCGCGGGTGCTGCGCACGCAGCGGCTGACGCCGCACCTGGTGCGGGTGGTCCTCGGCGGGCCGGGCATGGCGCCGTTCGGCAGCCCGGAGCACGCGGACTCCTACGTCAAGCTCGGGTTCGCGCCGGCGGGGCCACGACCGCTGGGTGCCGACGGGCGGGTCGACGTCGAGGCGCTGCGGGCGGCGCTGCCGGAGGGGGCGCAGGTGCGCCAGCGGGCGTACACGGTGCGGGCGTGGGACGCCGCGGCCCTCGAGCTGACGCTGGACCTCGTGGTGCACGGCGACGAGGGCCTGGCGGGCCCGTGGTCGGTGGCCGCCCGGCCCGGTGACGAGGTCCTGGTCTACGGCCCCGGCGGGGCCTGGTCCCCGGACCCGGGCGTCGACGCGCACCTGCTGGCGGGGGACGCGAGCGCCCTGCCGGCGATCGCGGTGGGCCTCGAGCGCCTGCCGCGGGACGCGGTGGGGCTCGCGGTGGTCGAGGTGCACGGGCCGGCCGACGAGCTCGTGCTGGACGCCCCGGCGGGGGTGCGGGTGCTGTGGGTGCACCAGGGCGACGCGGCCCCGGGCGCGGGCCTGGTCGCGGCGGTGCGCGCGTGGCCCTGGCCGGGCGGGCGCGTGGGGGCGTTCGTGCACGGCGAGGCCGGCGCGGTGAAGGACCTGCGGGGGTACCTGCGCACCGAGCGGCAGGTGGCGCGCGCGGACCTGTCGATCTCCGGGTACTGGCGCCTGGGCGTCGACGACGAGGGCTGGCGCCGCACCAAGCGGGACTGGGCGCAGCAGATCGAGGACGCGGAGCAGGCCGCCGGCCTGGACTGAGGTCTCCCCCGGACCGGGCCCTCAGCCGACGAGCGGGGCGCCCTCGGGGTGCCGGAACAGCCGGCGCCGCTCCCGCAGCGCGAGGGCGGTGCCGAACGTGATCGGGCCCAGGCGCCCCACGAACATGAGCGCGACGAGCATGAGCTGGTGCGTGCCGTCGAGCTGGGCGGTGATGCCCGTCGACAGCCCGACCGTCGCGAACGCGGAGACCACCTCGAAGAGGATGTCCGAGACCCCGAAGTCCGACGTGGTCGACATGACGATCGTCGGGACCATGACGAGCGCGACGCCCAGCAGCGCGACCGCGAGCGCCTGCCGCTGCGACGTCGGCGTGATGCGCCGGTCGAAGACGGTGACGTCGGGGTCGCCGCGCAGCTCGGCCCAGATGACCGCGAGCAGCACCGCGAACGTCGTCATCTTGATGCCGCCCGCGGTGCCGGCGCTGCCGCCGCCGATGAACATGAGGACGTCGGTGGTCAGGAGCGTGCCCTCGTCGAGGGACGCCATGTCGAGGGAGTTGAAGCCGGCGGTGCGGGGCATCACGCCGTGCACGAGGGCGTTGAGCAGCTTCTCCGAGACGGGCATGGGGCCGAGGGTGCCGGGGTTGCCCCACTCCCCCGCGAGCACGGCCAGGGTGCCGACGGGCACGAGCACGGCGGTCATGACGAGGGTGATGCGCGTGTGCAGGGACCAGCGCGACGCGCGGCGGCGGGTGCGGAACAGCTCGAGCAGCACGGGGAAGCCGATGCCGCCGACGAGCACGGCGAGGACGAGCGGGAGGCACACCCACGGGTCGGCCTGGTACTGCACGAGGCTGTCGGCCGCGAGCCCGAACCCGGCGTTGTTGAACGCCGACGTCGCGTGGAACACGCCCCACCAGGTCGCGTCGCCGAGGTCCGCGCCGTAGGTGAGGACCTGCCGGGCGACGAGGACGAGCGCGACGCCCGTCTGCGTGAGGATCGTGATGACGCCCGCGCCGAGCAGGACGGTGCGCACGTCGCCCAGCCCGTCGCTGCGGGTGGCGACGGCCGCGGTGAGGCGGGAGCGCAGGTCGAGCCGCCGCGAGAGCAGCAGGCCGAGCAGGGTGGCCAGCGTCATGATGCCGAAGCCGCCGACCTGGATGAGCGCGAGGATCACGACCTGCCCGAACCCCGACCAGGCGGTGCCGGTGTCGACGACGACGAGGCCGGTGACGCACACCGCGGACGTCGCGGTGAACAGGGCGGCCAGCGGGCTGATCGTGGTGCCGTCGGTGTGCGCCGCGGGCAGCAGGAGCAGCCCGGTGCCGAGGAGCACGGCGAGGGCGAACCCGCCGACGACGAGGCGCCCGGGGCGCCGCTGCCAGTCGCCGCGGGGGCGTGCGGCGGGTTGGCGCAGCGCGGGCAGGCGGGCCGCGGTGAAGCCGGGTCCGACCGTCACGTGCGCACCTCCGCCCGGGCGCACGGTGCGCACCACCGCCCGGCAGTATGCGGTCCCCGGCGGGCGGCGCGCCCCGTCCGTCACCCGTCCGGGCGGGATCCTGACGGAACCCGGACGGCAGGCCCGTCCCGGCTCAGCCCGACGGGGTCACGAGCAGGTCGTCCCAGCGGACGGTGGCCGGCCCCGTGGTGGTCGACGAGCTCAGGTACGTCATGAGCCGCACGCCGCCGGCCTGCTGGAGGCCCGCGGCGGTGTCGCTCGACGTCGCCGACCAGGTGGTGGGCTCGGGCGTGCCGTCGAGCCACGCCCGCGCGCGCACCTGGGTGGGCGCGGTGCCCTGCACCTGGACGCGCACGCGCAGCCGGGCACCGGGGGCGAGCGCCACGCCGGGGAGCGTGCCGCCGGCCAGGACGGTGCCGGACCGCTCGGTGTGCAGCTGCACCCCGCCGCCCGCGAGGACCTTGACGCGTGCGCCGTAGTCCGCCGTGCCGACCACCCGGCCGGAGACGGTCGCGTACAGCGGGCCGTCCGACGCCGCCGCGGGGGCGAGCACCGCCCGCACGTCCGTCGCCGTCGCACCGGTGGACGCGAGCGTCGCGGTCAGCGTGGACCCCGCGGGGACCTGGACGACGCCCGCCCCGCCGTCGACGGAGAAGCGTGCGGCCGCGCCGCCGAGCGCCCACAGCCCGCCGACGTCGGCGACGCCCCACCCGCCGGCGAGGGTGCGCGCGAAGGCGTCCGCGGCCAGCGGCTGGTCCACCGGCGGCGGGGGCGGCGGGGGCGGGGGCGGCGGAGGCGGCGGGGGCGGGGGTGTGCCGCCGACGGTCGTCACGACGAGGTCGTCCCAGTGCACCGTCAGCGCCCCGCCGGTCGTCGCCGAGCCCGCGTACCCCGCGAGCCGGACCGCGCCGCCGGTCTGCAGCGCGGCGGTGGAGTCCGTCGACGTGCGCCACCACGTGGTCGGCTCGGCGGTGCCGACCTCCCACGCACGGACCCGCACGGTCGTGGGCGCGGTGCCCTCGACCTGCACGCGCACCCGCAGCCGCTCGCCCGCGGTCAGCGTGACCCCCGGCAGGGTGCCGCCGGCCAGCACGGTGCCCGACCGTGCCGTGTGCAGCTGCACGGCACCGGTGGGCAGCACCTTGACGCGCGCCGCGTAGTCCGCGGAGCCGACGACCCGCCCCGCCGCCGTGGCGTACACCGAGCCGGCCGCGAGCCGGTCCGCCGCGAACGTCGTGGTCAGGTCCGTGGACGTGGCGGTCAGCCCGCCGAGCGTGGCGGTGACGGTGCCGCCGGGCGGCAGGCTCTGCCGCCCCGTGCCCGCGGCGACCGACGACCGGGTGGCCCCGCCCCCGACCGTCCAGGTCCCGCCGACGTCGGCGGTTCCCCACCCGCCGGTGACGGTCCGGCCGAAGGCGTCTGCGGCCAGCGGGCCGTCCGGCGGCGGGTCGCCCGTCATCGGGTAGGGCAGCACGAACCGGCTGTCCGCGTCGGTCTCGTACCGGTCGAGCGTCGGGGAGTACGTCACGGCGCGGATCTCGTCGGCCGCCGGGTCGAACGTGTAGTACCGCAGCCAGCCGTCGCCGCCCCGCGCACGGTCCTGGTAGTCGGTGAGAACCGCGTGGACCGGCTGCCCGCAGGCGTTGGTGTCGGTGCGGCGGGCCTCCCCGAGGTCGCCCTCGCTGAAGTGGCCGCTGACGACGAGGAACACCGAGCAGCTCGTGCGCACGAGCTCGTCCCACAGGTCCTGACCGCTGTTGCCGCCGTCCGCGCGGGCCACCTGCCGGCTCAGCCCGCCGGCGAGGTCCGTGTAGGAGTGCGTCGCGAGGATCGCCCGGCGGTCCGGGTACGCCGCGAGCACGCGACGCGCCCAGTCGACGGCCGCGTCGGACGGGTTGAACTCGAGGTTGAGCAGGAGCAGGTCCATGCCGCCGGCGGTGAAGAGCGCGTAGGAGTCCATGTTCTGGCGGTCCACGGCGTCCGGCCCGTGGGTGCCCTGCCCGAGGTAGCCGCCGTACGACGCCGCCGGGCCGTTCCACGACGCCCCCGCGTACCGGCTCACCGGGAAGTGCTGCTGGTACAGCGGCGCCTGCCCCGTCGTGAGGTCCATGTCGTGGTTGCCCGGCAGGACGGCGTTCGGCACGCCCGCCGCGTCGAGCACCGCCATGTGCGTCGACGCCCGCTGCCACTGCACCGCGACCGTCTCGTCGCCGACGAGGTCGCCCAGGTGCGCGACGAAGGCGATGTCCAGCGCGTCGCGCTGGTCCACCACCCACTGCGTCTGCGCGCCCATGATCGCTTGGTTCGCCGACGTGCTCACGTAGTTCTGCGTGTCGGGGATCACCACGAACGTGAACGGCTCGGGGTCCGCGGCCGCTGCCGGGGCGACCGCGCCGAGGGGGACGAGCAGGAGCGTCGCCAGGACGGCCCCGACCCACCGGGGCCTGCGCCTGTCGTGCCGGGCGACCGTCGGGTCGTCGGGGACGGGATGTGACGGCATGGCGCCTCCTCGCGTCACCGTCCAGTGGAACCCCGGGGACAAACCCTGTCAATCACCCGCAGATCAGGCACCCGCCGAGCGGGCGGCCGGGAGACCGGGACGAGAGACCCCGCCGTTCCCCGGACACGGCGCACCCGCCGCCGCTACGGTCCCGGCATGGGGGCCTCGCGACGTCGTCGCGCAGCCGTGCTGGTCGCTGCGCTCGTCCTGATCACCGGCTGCTCGACGGGTGCACCCGAGCCGCCGGACGTCACCTGCACCACCGCACCGCCGGGGCCGGTCGGCGCCGAGGAGGCCGCGGTGTGCCTGTACGAGGGGTGGGTCGCCACCGACGAGGCCCTCGTCGACGCCTACGGCGCGCCCGGCGTCACCGACGCACTGCCGGTGGCCGTCGACGACCCGCAGATGCGGTGGGGTGGCTGCACGGGCGCCGGCAGCGAGACGCCCGACGGCGTGGTCTGCACCTGGACGGGCGCGTTCAGCGATGGCCCGGTGACGATCGAGCTCGCTGCGACCGGCACCGACGCCGACGGCTACCGCGTCACCGCCGTGACCGTGGTGCGCTGACCGGCCCCCGTGGTGCCCCCGCCGGGGTTCGAACCCGGACTGGACCGGGTTTAAGCCGGTTGCCTCTGCCGGTTGGGCTACGGGGGCGCGGCGCCATCGTGCCAGGCCACGGCACCGCGCGGCCACGTCGCGCGGGCGGGGACGGCGACGACCCCGCACCGGACCAGCGGGGCTGGTGGTGCGGGGCCGTCGGGGGTCGTGCGGGTCAGTCCTTCTTCGCGTGCGCGTCGGACTTCTCGGCGGGCGAGCCGGCCTCGGCCTTCTGCGGGGGCAGGGCCTCCTGCTTCGCGTCGGCCTTGGCGACGGCGGCGGCCTGCTCGGCCGGCTTGTCCTCGCGCGGCTTCGGCGGCACCGACGCGGCACGGAACTCCGCGCGCGGGTCGTGCAGCGAGCCGAGGGCCACGACCTCGCGGCGCAGCAGCACCGACCCGGTCCAGCCGGCCATGATGCGCAGCTTGCGGTTCACGGTCGGCATGGCGAACACGTGGTACGTGCGGTGCAGGACCCAGGCGAAGAAGCCGCGGACCTTGATCTTGCCGAACATCTGCGCGACGCCCTTGTACATGCCGAGGGACGCGACGGCGCCGACGTTGCGGTGCTTGTACTCGGTCGGCTCGGCCGAGCGCATGACGCGCGCCAGGTTGTCGCCGATGTGGTTGCCCTCGCGCAGCGCGTGCTGGGCGTTGGGCGGGCAGGTCATGCCCGGGTTGTACAGGTCGGGCACGGCGGCGCAGTCGCCGGCGGCGAAGACGTCGGGGACGACCTCGCCGTCCTCCGTCACGACCTGCAGCTTGGCGTTGCAGATGACGCGGCCCATCTTGTCCAGCGGCAGGTCCGAGTCCTGCAGCACCGGGTTGGCCTTGACGCCGGCCGTCCACACGATCGTCTCGGCGTCGAACTCCACACCGGTCGACAGGACGACGTGACCGTCGACGCAGGACGACAGGAACGTCGACAGGTGGATCTCGATGTCGCGCTTGCGCAGGGTCTCGAGCGTGTAGCCGCCGAGCTCCTCGGAGACCTCGGGGAGGATGCGCCGGCTGCCCTCGACGAGGACGAAGCGCATCTCCTCCTGCTCGATCTGCTTGTAGTGCCGCACCGCGTAGCGGGCCATGTCCTCGACCTCGGCGAGGGCCTCGATGCCCGCGAAGCCACCGCCGACGAAGACGAACGTGAGCATCTTCTTGCGCAGCTCGGGGTCCCACGTGCTCGAGGCGACGTCGATGCGCCCGAGGATGTGGTTGCGGACGGCGATGGCCTCCTCGACGTTCTTGAAGCCGATCGCCTGCTCCGCCAGGCCCGGGATGGGCAGCGTGCGGGCCACCGAGCCGAGGCCGACGACGAGGTGGTCGTACGTCACCCAGTACGCCTCGCCCTCGATGGGCGTGATCTGCACACGGCGCCTGGCGTGCTCGATCTGCGAGACGTGGCCCTGCAGCACGTCGACGCCCTTGAGCGCGCGACGGTGCGGGGCGACGACGTTGCGCGGGTCGATCGACCCGGCCGCGGCCTCGGGCAGGAACGGCGCGTACGTCATGTACGGCCGCGGGTCGACGACGACGATGGCCGCCTCACGCTTGCCGAGCCGCTTGCGCAGCCGGCGCGCGGAGTACAGGCCGACCGTGCCGCCGCCGAGGACGAGCACGCGGGGAACCTTGCGCGGCTTGCCGGCGGGTGCCGGAGCGGTCGCTGCGGGGGCGTCGACCGACGCGGATGACGACTGAGGCATGCCTCATACGGTAGACGCGCGCGGGCGCACGCGCCGCCCCCGGACGCCGTGACGGCCAGCACACCGCGGGGCGCGCGCACCCGCGCAGGTCAGGGCTCCGTCAGGTGCGCCGCGCGGTCCCCGGATCGACCTCGGCGAGCGCCACCGGCTCCCCCGCGGGGGCGTCGGCACCCTCGGTGGCCGGCTCGGGCAGCACCTGCGCGACGCGCACGCCGGTGATCCGTCGGCGGTCGACCTCGCTGACCTCGAGCCGCACGCGGGCCGTCGGGGCCGCGTCGTGCTCGGTGGCGTCGACGGGTTCGACGTCGACCACGTCGCCCGGCGAGGGGATCCGTCCGAGCCGGGCCAGCACGTACCCGGCGACCGTCTCGTAGGGCCCGTCGGGCAGCTCGACGCCCGTGCGGTCGCGGAACTCCTCCAGCGTGAGCCCGGCGTCGAGGTCCTCCTCGGCACCGACCAGCGGTGCGGGCACCACGTCGTACTCGTCGACGATGTCGCCGACGAGCTCCTCCAGCAGGTCCTCCAGCGTGACGATGCCGTCGGTCCCGCCGTACTCGTCGACGACGACGGCGATGTGCGCCCCGGTACGCCGCATCGTCGAGAGCGTGGGCAGCACCGCGTTGGTGCCGGGCAGCGACAGGATCGGCCGGGTCACGTCCCCGACCCGGGTGCCCGCGACCTGCACGATCGCCTCGACCACCCCGCCCCTGCCGCGGGTGTCGGGGTCCGCGTCGGCGTCCGCGACGGCCGTGGCCACGGGCGCGATGAGGTCGCGCACGTGCACGAACCCGACGATGTCGTCGAAGTCCTCGCCCGTGACGGGATACCGCGAGTACGGCAGGGTGCCGACGAGCCGGGCCGCCGTGGCGATCGGCGACGACGCCTCCAGGAACTGCACGTCGCCGCGCGGGCGCATGACCTCGACGAGCGAGCGCTCGCCCGCGGCGAACACGTCGGCGATGAGCCTGCGCTCGTCCTCCGGCAGGTCCGGGTGGGTGCGGACGAGGTCGCGCAGCTCCTCGTCGCTGATCTGCTCGCCCGTGGCGCGCGGGTCGAGCCCGAGCAGGCGGACCACGCCGTCGGTGGACACCGACAGCAGCCACACGACGGGCCGCATGAGCGCCGCGAACCGGTCCAGCGGCGGCGCCACCCACAGCGCGACCCGCGCCGACTGCTGCATGGCGATGCGCTTGGGCACGAGCTCGCCGAGCACCAGCGACAGGTACGCGATGACGAGCGTGAGCAGCACCAGCGCCACACCCTCGGCGGTGCCCTGCGCGAGCCCGGCGTCGACGAGCAGCGGCGCCACCGACGGCGCGAGCGTCGACGCACCGAACGCCGCGGAGAAGAACCCCGCCACGGTCACGCCGATCTGCACGGCGGCAAGGAACCGGTTGGGGTTCCGCGCGACCGACGCGACGCGGGCGCCACGCGTGGACTGCTTCTCGATCTGGACGAGCTGGGACTCGCGCAGCGACACCAGCGCGAGCTCGGTGCCGGCGAACACGCCGCCGACGAGGATGAACAGCAGGACCAGGCCGATGTCGGCCCAGATGTCGGCGGTCATGGATCGTGTCCTCACAAGGATCGCGGTCCACCCGATCGTAAACGCCCACCCGGACGCCCGCCCGGCAGCGCACCGGGAGGGGACGTCGCCCCTCCCGGTGTACGTCAGGGCGCCGCACCGCCCACCGGGTCGGCCCACGTGTCGACGGATGGCAGCTCCGCCGCGGGCCACGCCGGCGGCCGGACGTCGCCCGTGGAGTCGGCGCGCGGCACCCAGGACCCGTCGTCGGCCCAGCGGAAGCCGCTCTCGGTCAGCGTGTGGAGGGGGAAGACGTTCCAGCGGCGCTCACCGTCCGGGCCAGTCGCCGCCACCGCGTAAGACGGCTCGTCGGCGCCGGTCGTCCAGATCTGCGCGCCGTCCCACGGCGCCCCGGGGGTCTCGTCGAGGAGCACGGGGTCGCCCGCCTGGTCGACGACCTGCGCCCCGGGCACTGGCCGACCCTGCGCGTCGTAGACGAACAGGTTGGTCGCGCGCCGCCCGCCCACGACGACGCCGTCCGACGGCGGCTGCGCCAGCCGGTCCTCGTAGCCCTCGATCTGGGAGCGCTGCGCCGCGGGGAGGTAGACGAGCAGCCCGACGCCCAGGACCGCGCACACCGCCGAGACCCCGCGGAGCAGCGGCCGCCATCGTCGGCCGACGGCCCAGCGGCCCCGCCCGAGCTGCACGCTGGCGACCACCGCGACGACCAGCACCGCCCACGGCAGCGGCTCGGCGGGCAACCACCACGGGTCCTGGTTCCCGGGCGTCGCGATCCACACCACGAGCTGTGCGAGCGCCCACCCGCGCAGCAGCCACCACGCGGGCCGCAGGCTGGTCGCCGCGTCCTCGACCTCGGGCCACCACCGCGTGCTGCGCAGCTCGTGCCGCAGGTCGTAGGGCAGCCGGCGCACCTCGGCGCGCAGCGCGCGCAGGGCGCCCCGGGGTCCGCGCACGATGCGTTCCGGTGCGAGCCCAGCCGCGGCGCGCAGGTCACGGGCGTACGCCCACGGGGTGCCGAACGCCCCGACCAGGTCCGGCGCGTGGTGCCGGTCCTCGTCGGCCCACGCCTCAGCCAGGTCGGCCTCGAGCCCGTCGGTCAGCTCCTCGACCTGCTCCGGCCCGAGGTCGGCCAGCGCCACCCGGACCGCGGCCGCGTAGGCCCCGACGTCGGTCGCGTCGCCATCGGGGCGCACGCCGGCCGGCCGGGCCGCGGCGTGGACGGTGCTCACGGCGCCACCTGCGCGTCGCCGTCGGCCTGCGTGTCCGCGTCGGCGGTGCCCGCCGGGCCGGCCGCACCGGTGGCCGGGACGATCCGCGGTGCCTTCTCGAACGGGAACGGCGGCATGCGTGGCGCCCACTCGGGCGGGGTCTCGCCGAGCAGGTCGGGGACGAGCTCGTCGCTCGGCCAGCCCGCCAGCGGGTAGACGTTCCATCGCTCGCGACCACCGGCGTCCGTCGCGCCGGCGAACCGCCAGGCCTCGGCCAGGTCGGGGCGGGACCACAGCGACTCGGTGTCGAAGACGGTCCGCACCGGGCGTCCTCGGTCGTCGTAGATCTGCACGCCCTCCAGGGGGAACCCGTCGGCGTCGTAGACGAAGAGGTTGCTCACCGGCATGCCGTCGACGACCACTCCGTCCATCGGCTCGGGATCCGTGCGCACGGTGACGACGGTGGTGCCGACGTCACCGGCGACGAGCTGCTCCTGGTAGCGGTCGGCGCGCTCCGCGGCAGGGAGCGCGAGCAGGAGCGCCGCAGCGGTGCCCGCCCACACGAGCGGGGCGGCGCGCCGCCCCACCAACCAGCGACCGCGGCCGACCTGCACGCTCAGCGCGACGCACACGACCATCGCCACCGTGCCGAGCGGGCTGGTCGGCCACCATCCGGGCGTGACCCAGACGGGCCCGGCGAGCCATCCGACGAGCTGGAACGCGACCCATCCACGCACGACCCACACCAGCGGGCGCACCGCGGCGACGCCCTCGGTGACGACCGGCCACCAGCGCTGGCGCCGCGCCTGGGCGAGCAGGCGGCGCGCGGCGGCGGGCAGCGCACGGAGGTGCGCCACCGGACCCCGACGCGGGCGGCCGTCGGCGGCGTCCACACCCGCCGCGGCGCGCAGCTCGGCGGCGTACGCGGCCGGGTCGCCGAACTCCTCGACGAGGTCGGCGCCGTGCGGGCGCAGGTCGTCGGCGAGCGCGTCGGTCAGGTTGGCCTCGAGGCCGTCGGTCAGCTCCTCGACCTGCTCGGGCCCGAGATCCGCCAGCTGGGCGCGGACGGCGGCGGCGTAGGCCGACACGCTCCGGGCGACCGGCACGTCCGTGGTGCTGCTCACTGCGCTCCCCCTTCGCCGAGCAGGCGCGCCATGGTGCCGGCGAACTCCTGCCAGTCCTTGCGCTGCGTGGCCAGCACGGCCCGCCCCTGCGCGTTGATGCCGTAGTACTTGCGGTGCGGGCCCTCGTCGCTGGGCACGACGTACGACGTCAGGGCCCCCGACGCGTACAGCCGGCGCAGCGTGCCGTACACGGACGCGTCACCGACCTCCTCGATCCCGGCGGCACGCAGCCGCCGGACCACGTCGTACCCGTACCCGTCCTCGCGCTCGACGACCGCGAGGACGGCGAGGTCGAGCACCCCCTTGAGCAGCTGCGTGGTGTCCATGCGCCCTCCCGGCGTCGGCGCCCGGCCCGGGCGCGGCCAGGACCCCGGTGCCCGTCACGCTGCCGCGTCGGGCACCGGTGCCACCGGCGGTGCGGTCACCCCTCCAGCGACCGCACGCTGCACACTACTCCGCACTCCGCACTACCGTCCAGAGCGCAGCCCTCCGCTGTCGAGCGGTCCCGGACGACGAAGGTGCGCGTGCTCCCGCGGCTCGCAGGACCACGCGCACCTCATCGGGAACGCGACAGCGGGTGGGTCAGGCGGTCAGGCTCCAGGCGATGCCGTCGAGGATGTCGTGCTCGCTCGTCACCACGTGCGTCAGCCCGCCACCGGCCGCGGCGACCTCGGCCCGCACCCGCGCGACGACCTCGTGCCACACCAGGGCACCGGCGCCGATGACGTCCACCCGGCCCGGGTGCAGGTACGGCATCGCGGCGCGGCGCTCGCGGGACGCCGCCAGCATGTCGGTGCACGACGCGAGCACCTCGTCGACCGTGAGCACCGCCCCGTCGATGCGCTCACGCTGGTACGACGGCAGGCCGAGGGCGTGCGCGGTCAGCGTGGTGACCGAGCCGGCGAGGCCGACGAGCGTCACCGTGCGGCCCAGCGGGACGACCGCAGCCGCGGCGTCGAGCGCCGCCCGCACGTCGGCCGTCGCGGCCTCGACCTGCGCGGCCGTGGGCGGGTCGTCGTGCAGGTGCCGCTCCGTCAGGCGCACCGACCCGACGTCCATCGACACCGCCGCGTCCGGCGCCCGCGTGCCGAGCACCAGCTCGGTCGACCCGCCGCCGAGGTCCACGACGAGGAACGGCCCCGGCAGCCGCGCCGCGAGCACGCCCGTGGCGCCGCGGAACGACAGCCGCGCCTCCTCCTCGCCGTCGACGACCTCGGGCTCCACACCCAGCGCGGCCCGCACGCCGTCGACGAAGACGTCCCGGTTCTGCGCGTCGCGCGTCGCCGACGTGGCGACGAACCGGACGGCCTCGACGCCCAGCTCCTGGCACGTCGCGTGGTACTCGCGCGCCATGGCGAGGGTGCGCTCCAGCGCCTCCGGGGCCAGCCGCCCCGTGCGGTCGACGCCCTGGCCCAGCCGCACCACGTCGGCGCGCCGCACGTGGTCGACGAGCGTGCCGCTCGCGGGGTCGACGTCCGCGACGAGCAGACGGATGGAGTTGGTCCCGCAGTCGATGGCAGCCACACGCGTCACCGGCACATCGTGCCATCGCCGGCCCACGCCTCCCGCCCGCGGTCCGCCGCCGCGCGCGGTGCCCGGCCCGCCGCGCGGCTCGTCAGCAGGTGCAGCGGTCGGGGCTCCACCGGTCCGCGACCAGCGCCAGCGTCTCGTCGCCGAACGGGCTGACGCCCGGCCCCGCGGCCAGCGCGTGCGCGACCAGCACGTGCAGGCACTTGACCCGGTGCGGCATGCCGCCGGCCGAGATGCCCGCGATCTCCGGCACGTCGCCGAGCTCGGCCCGGTCCGCCAGGTACGCCTCGTGCGCACGCCGGTGCGCGGCCGCGAGCTCGGGGTCCTCGGCCAGCCGGCCCGTCATCTCCTTCATCGCCCCGGTCGCCTCGACCGAGCTGACCGCCGCGACGGCCTGCGGCGACGTGAGGTAGTACGTCGTCGGGAAGGGCGTGCCGTCGTCCAGGCGCGGCGCCGTGCGCACCACCAGCGGCCGCCCGCACACGCACCGGGCCGCCACGGCCACCAGCCCGCGCGGCACCCGGCCGAGCTGCTCGGCCAGGACCGCCCGGTCGGCGTCGGTCACGGCAGCGGGCCCGTCGCTCGCGGGCACGACCGGCGGAGGCGTCCGGTCAGGGGCCGTCAGGCCGGGGGTGTCACGGTGCGCGGTGGGATGCGCGGTGGGATGGGTGGCGGGAGGCACGGCGGGGTCCGCGGCGGGAGGCGTGGGGTCGGGCACCCGCCCATTGTCGCAAGGGCGACCGGGCGGTCGGACGTCGGGGACGGCGCTCAGCCGCCCGACGCGGGCGCCGTGGTGCTCGGGTCGTCGCCCGTGGTCGAGCCCGCCGGGGCCCCGGCCGGGTCGGCGTCCTCCTGCCCGACCTCCATCTCCCCCGCCATCTCGACCGACTCCCACACCGTGGCGTACCAGGGCGACGTCGAGCCGCCGGCCTCGGGCGTCACCGCGCCCTCGGCGACCGGCTCCTCCTCGACGACGGCGTCGGGGTCGACGACGAGGAACGCCGTCTCGCCCGGCATGACGAAGGACAGCCGCTCGCGCGCCTGCGCCGTCACGTACGCGGGGTCGTCCCAGCGCTGGAGCTCGGCGCGCAGGTCCTCGTTCGTCTCCACCGCGGCGGCGTGCTCGCTGCGCAGCGCCTGCAGCTCGGCCCGGTGCTGCAGGTACGTGGTCAGCGTGGGGTAGACCAGCACGAACGCGAGCAGCACGACGAGCGTCAGCACCATCGCGCGCACCGTGAACATGCGTGGCACCCGCACCTGCGAACGCTCCGCGCGCGGGGTGCCGCGCGGCGGCGTGGGCGTGCGCGACCCCGACCGTCCCGCCGGACGCGCCGACGCGGCCCTGCCGCGCTCCCCCGGCACCGCCTGCGGCACCGCACCCGAGCGCGGCGCCGGCGGGCGTCCGGCGCGAGCCGCCGTGCCGGACGCCGGGGTGCGGGACGTCGGTGTGCGGGGCGTCGGTGTGCGGGGCGTGGCACCGGTGCGGGGCGCCGAGGACGTCCGCGGCGCGGACGGGGTGCGCGGCGCGGCGGCGGGGGTCCGCGGTGCCGCCGGGGTCCCCGACGTCGGCGTGCGGGGCGCGGGCGTCCGCGGCGCCGCGGGGCGCTTGCCGGCCGGGCGTGCACCACGGCTCGCCTGCGGGGTGCCGGACGCGGGGGTCGCGTCGCGCCCCGGTCGTCGACCGGACGCCCCGGGCGAGGGCGGGCGGCGCGCTGCGGACGACATGGCGTCGATTCTGCCCGCCAGGTGCACGATCGGCGCGGACGACGGGGCCGCGCGCGTCGGTCTGCACAAGGTCGTCACGACCCCCGCCGGGCCACGGCGCGAGCCCGGGCGCGCCGACGCCCGGCCCACCAGCGGTGGACCGGGCGTCGGTGCCGGTCGGGCGCGGGGCCCGACCGGCAGGCGTGTCAGGCCTGGAAGCGCGGGAAGGCGCTCGCACCGGCGTAGATGCCGGCGTCGTCGAGCTCCTCCTCGATGCGCAGGAGCTGGTTGTACTTGTTGATGCGCTCGCCACGGGCGGGGGCACCGGTCTTGATCTGGCCGGCGTTCGTCGCGACCGACAGGTCGGCGATCGTCGTGTCCTCGGTCTCGCCGGAGCGGTGCGAGGTCATCGTCGTGAAGCCGGAGCGCTGCGCGAGCGTCACCGCGTCGAGCGTCTCGGTGAGCGTCCCGATCTGGTTGAGCTTGACCAGCAGCGAGTTGGCCGACTTGAGCGCGATGCCCTTGGCGAGGCGCTCGGGGTTGGTGACGAACAGGTCGTCGCCGACGATCTGCACCTTGTCGCCGACCTTGCCGACGAGCGAGGACCACGAGGCCCACTCGTCCTCGGACAGCGGGTCCTCGATGGAGACCAGCGGGTAGTCCGCGACGAGCTGCTCGTAGAACGCGATCATCTCCTCGGGCGTCTTGGCGACACCCTCGAACTGGTACGCGCCGTCCTTGAAGAACTCGGTCGCGGCGACGTCCAGCGCCAGCGCGACGTCGGTGCCGGGCACGAAGCCGGCCTTCTCGATCGCGATGAGGATGAGGTCGAGCGCCTCACGGTTGGAGCCGAGGTTCGGCGCGAAGCCACCCTCGTCGCCCAGGCCCGTGGCCAGGCCCTTGCTCTTCAGCACGGACTTCAGCGAGTGGTAGACCTCGGTGCCGGTGCGCAGCGCCTCACGGAAGGTCGTGGCGCCGATGGGGGCGACCATGAACTCCTGGATGTCGACGTTCGAGTCCGCGTGCGACCCGCCGTTGAGGATGTTCATCATCGGCACGGGCAGCACGTGCGCGTTGGGGCCGCCGACGTAGCGGAACAGCGGCAGGTCGGCCGAGTCGGCCGCGGCCTTGGCGACCGCGAGCGAGACGCCCAGGATCGCGTTGGCGCCGAGCTTGCCCTTGTTCGGCGTGCCGTCGAGCTCGATGAGCGCGGCGTCCACGAGACGCTGGTCGCTGGCCTCGAAGCCGATCAGCTCGGGGGCGATCTCGTCGATGACGGCGTTGACCGCGCCCTCAACGCCCTTGCCGCCGTAGCGGGGCTTGTCGGAGTCGCGACGCTCGACGGCCTCGAACGCACCGGTGGACGCGCCCGAGGGGACGGCCGCACGGGCGATCGTGCCGTCGTCGAGGGCGACCTCGACCTCAACGGTGGGGTTGCCGCGCGAGTCCAGGATCTCGCGGGCGCCGACGGCCTCGATGGTGGCCATGGTGCTCCTTCGACAGACGGGTGGGTATGCACCCACAGCCTAGACCGGTCCCGACCCCCGGGCCGGGGGACCTTCGACCAGCGGACGGACGCCGGTGATCAGGCACGACAGCGCCCACGGCCCGACGGGCCGGCTGTCCGGAACGTTCACGACCCGCAGCCGCCGCGGTCCCTAGGGTCGGACCATGACCGTGCAGATGGACATGATCGGGCTCGTCGCGAACGACCTCCCGCGCACCCTGGCCTTCTACCGCACCCTGGGCCTCGACGTGCCCGCGCACGCCGAGGGGGACCAGCACGTCGAGATCACGCTGCCCGGCGGGACCCGGCTCGCCTGGGACACCGTCGAGGTGGTCCGGTCGTTCGACCCCGGCTGGGCACCGCCGTCGGGAGGGCACCGCGCCGCTCTCGCGTTCCGGTGCGCCGGCCCCGCCGACGTCGACGCGACCTACGCCGCGATGGTCGGTGCGGGGTTCAGCGGGCACCTCCCGCCGTGGGACGCGCCCTGGGGGCAGCGGTACGCCGTGCTGCACGACCCGGACGGCACCGCCGTCGACCTCTACGCCCCGGCGACCTGAGCCCACGAGACGGCCCGCTCCGCCGCCAGGACCGCCGGCGAGCGCCCGGTCAGGCTGCGGACCTCCCGGGACAGGTGGGGCTGGTCCGCGTAACCCGCACGGTGCGCGACGTCCGCCAGCGGGGCTCCTGCGTCGAGCAGCGGGAGGACCCGCTGCAGCCGCAGCACCCGCGTCAGGGTGCGCGGGCCGTACCCGTAGGCCGTGAGGCTGCGACGGTGCAGGGTACGCGACGTGACGCCCAGGCGCTCGGCCATCGCCGACGCCGACGCGCCGGCCGCGGCCATCCGGGTGAGCGCCAGCACGTCCGGGGGCGCGCCGCCCGCGCCGCGCAGCAGCACCGCGGCCAGCCGCTCGAGCGCCCGGGGTCCGCCCTCCGCAGCGGCCTCGACCCACGGCGCGGCCCGGCGCGAGCCCCACAGGTCCGCCAGCTCCGGCCGCCCGTCACGGACCTCGTCCGCCGGGACGCCGAGCACCCTCGGCGCGAGCCCGGGTGCGAACCGCACCCCGCTGACGGGGCTGCCCACGGGCACCGGCGCGGAGTCGTGGGCGCGGGTGTCGGGGCCCGCCACGAGGAGCCGCCCTCCGGACCAGACCAGGTCCATGCACCCGTCGGGGAGCACGCTCCCCCCGGCGGTCGCCGCGGAGACCGACCAGAGCGCACCGCCCGGCAGCATGGTCGACGCCCGTTCGACGTACACGCAGCCCAGTATCGGCGCGGCCGCGGGGACCGCGCGACGGGGTCCACCGGCGCGCGCCGCAGCACCGGCGTCGGCGCCGCGTGGCACGATGCGGTCGTGCGAGCGACCGGACCGGCCCGCGACCTGCTGGTCGCGCGCCTGCGGGCCGCGGGGTGCGTGTTCGCCGAGGAGGAGGCCGCGCTCCTCGTCGACGAGGCCGTGGACGCCGCCGCGCTCGAGGCCATGACGGTGCGGCGCGTCGGGGGTGAGCCGCTGGAGACCGTGGTCGGCTGGGTGGCGTTCTGCGGGCGGCGCGTGGGCGTCGGGCCGGGGGTCTTCGTGCCGCGGCGGCGCACCGAGCTGCTGGCGCGCACGGCCGTCGACCACGCGCGCGCGGCCGGCCGGGACGGCCGCGCCCCGGTGGTCGTCGAGATGTGCTGCGGGGTCGGCGCGGTCGCCACTGTCGTGGCGCAGGACGTGCCGGACGCCGTCGTGCACGCCGCCGACGTCGACCCCGTCGCCGTCGCGTGGGCGGCCCGCAACCTCGCCGACGCCGGTCGCGCGCACGTCGGCGACCTCTTCGCGGCGCTGCCCGCGACGCTGCGGGGCCGGGTGGACGTGCTGGTCGCCAACGCCCCGTACGTGCCGACGGCCGCGGTGGCGACGATGCCCGTGGAGTCGCGCGCGCACGAGCCCCTGGTCGCGGTGGACGGCGGGGCCGACGGGCTCGACGTGCAGCGGCGGCTGCTCGCCGGGGCACCGGCGTGGGTGCGGCCCGGGGGCTGCGTCGTCGTCGAGACCAGCCGCGACCAGGCGCCGCGGACCGCGGCCGCCTGCCCGCCTGGGTGGACCACGCGGGTGCTGCGGGACGACGACGTCGACGGCACGGCCGTCGTGGCGACGCGCCCGGCCTGACGCGGCCGGGCCCGGCCGGGCCGGACGGGACCGGCCGGGGCAGGACGCGGCCGTGCCCGGACCCCGCGGGAGGGCCCGGGCACGTGGGAGTTCGGCCGCGTCAGCCGGTCGTGCAGGTGGTGCCGTTCAGCGTGAACGCCGTAGGCCGGGGGTTGGTCCCGGGGTGGGCGCCGTTGAAGCCGACGTCGACGCTCGCACCCGCCGCCAGGCGGGCGTTCCACGGCGCGTGGGTCGCGGTGACGACCGCGCCCTGCTGCGACCACGTCGCGCTCCACCCCTGCGTGAGGGTCTGGCCGCCGGGGAACGTGAACCGCAGCGTCCAGCCGTCCAGCGGGGCGGTGCCCGTGTTGGTGAGGCGCACGCCAGCCGTGAAGCCGGTGTTCCAGTCGCTCGTCGTGTAGACGACCCGGCAGGCCGCACCCGCGGTGGGCGTCGGGCTGGGCGTGGACGTGGGCGTGGGCGTGACGGTCGGCGTGGGTGTCGGCGTGGGCGTGACGGTCGGCGTGGGCGTCGGTGTGGGCGTCGGGGTCACCGTGGGCGTCGGCGTGACGGTCGGGGTCGGCGTCGGTGTCGTCCCGATGCGCGACGGATCGACCACGCCCCAGAACGCGGGCTTGGCCTGGAGCTGCCCGTCGAACAGCAGCGGCGCGGCACCGGCGCGCAGCCACGTGCGCGAGTCCTCCAGGCCCCAGACGGTGACGGACTCCAGCGACGACGCGTGGCGCTCCAGCATGGCGAACATGTCGCGGTAGTAGTACGCCTGCTGCAGCAGCCGGTCGGCGGGCGGCGTCGTCCACGACTCCCCCGCGTTCAGGTACGTCGAGACGTCGAGCTCGGTGACGGCCTGCGTCACGGGCAGCGCCTCGAACGCGGTGATCGTGGCCTCGGCCATCGAGATCGACCGACCCACCTCGACGTGCAGCTGGTGCCCGACGCCGTCGACCGGCACGCCCTGCGCGAGCAGGTCGGTCACCAGCCGCAGGTACGGCGCGCGCTTGTTCGGGTACTCGGTGTTGTAGTCGTTGATGAAGAGCAGCACCTCGGGGCCGAACGCGTCGCGGGCGTACCGGAACGCGTCGGCGATGTACGACGGGCCGAGCACGCGGTACCACTCGGAGCGCCGCAGCCCGTCGGACTGGCCCTCGTCGACGACCTCGTTGACGACGTCGAAGGCGAAGATCGGGTTGCCGGGCGTGCCGAACTCGCCGTACTGCGTGCGGTAGTGCGTGGCGACGGCCTCGATGTGGGTGCGCAGCCGCTGGCGCAGCAGGGCCTGGTCGGCGGCGCTCGTGGTCAGCGCCGTGCCGTCGGCGCGCTGGAAGAACCACGCCGGGGTCTGCTGGTGCCACAGCAGCGTGTGGCCGTAGACGCGCATGTCGTGCTCGAGCGCCCAGTCGACGAGCCCGTCGGCGGCCGCGAACGTGAACGTGCCCTCGGTGGGCTGCACGGCGTCGGGCTTCATCTGGTTGCCGGGGGTGATCTGCACCGCGTGGTGCGCGAGCAGCTCGCCGCGGCCGGCGAGGGTGTCGGGCGGCTCGACGGCGATGCCGAAGGGGAACGACCCGGCCAGGTGCTGCGCGAGCGACGGCAGCGTGAGGTCGGGGGTGTGCCGCACGCCGGTGACGCGCACGTCGTCGACGAGCAGGTCGGTCAGGGACGACGTCGACTCGACGTAGATCTGCACCGTGTCGAAGGGCCCGGGCGTGTACGTCGCGACGACCTGCCGCCACGCGCCGTTCGTCACGCCGGTGACGGTCGCGATCGTCTCGTAGGACGCGACGCCGGCGTTGTCGCGCTGCGCGGAGACGCGCAGGTCGGCGTACCCGGAGCCCGTCGACGGGAGCTTCAGCCAGAGCTCGACCGTGTAGGTGGTACCCGGCTCGAGGACGTCCGTCAGCGGGACCGTCGCACCGTTCCAGGACGCGGTGCGCCCGGTGACGAGCAGGCTCTGGGTGCCGCGCGGCCCGTCGGCGGTGGTGAGCGACGCCTGCGCAGCCCCGCGGGGCCCCCAGCCGCCGAGCCCGGTCTCGAAGTCGCTGCTGTGCACCAGCACGGGCTCGGCGCCCCGGGCCGGGCCGGCCGTCGGGACCACGAGGGCGACCGTGACGGCCAGCGCCGCGACGAGGAGCGCCGCGAGGGTGGCCACGTGCCCGGGCGTCCCGGCGGGGCCGACCGCCCGTGCGGCGGGCCCCGGTGCAGGCGGACGGACGGGCAGCACGGCCGACGGACGGGTGGGACGAGGCATGGGCGCCAGCGCTCCTTCGCGACGGGCAGGGCCGGCCACGTCGGCCGCCCGGCCGCACGCTAGGGGTGCCGCGCGCGGGCCGACCACGGGTGAAGCGTTTCGGACGGACGGAGCGGCCGACGCGCCGGCCGCGGCCGGGGACGACGACGCCCGCCGCACCGGCCCCGGAGGGCGGTGCGGCGGGCGGGGTCGGGTCAGGCGCCGAGCGGGGCGACGATGTGCTCGACCTGCTCCTTCGCGTCGCCGAACAGCATGGCGGTGTTCTCGCGGAAGAACAGCGGGTTCTGCACACCGGCGTACCCGGTGGCCATCGACCGCTTGAACACGATCACCTGCTTGGCGTTCCAGACCTCCAGCACGGGCATGCCGGCGATCGGCGAGGACGGGTCGTCCAGCGCCGCGGGGTTGACCGTGTCGTTCGCGCCGATGACGAGGACGACGTCGGTCTGGGCGAAGTCCGCGTTGATCTCGTCCATCTCGAGCACGATGTCGTAGGGCACCTTGGCCTCGGCGAGCAGCACGTTCATGTGCCCGGGCAGGCGACCGGCGACGGGGTGCACGGCGAACCGCACGTCGACGCCCTGCGCACGCAGCTTGGCGGTGAGGTCGGCGACGGGGTACTGGGCCTTGGCGACGGCCATGCCGTAGCCGGGCGTGATGATGACCGTGCGGGCGCCGCGGAGCATCTCCGCGACCTCGGCGGCCTGCACCTCGCGGTGCTCGCCGTAGTCCTGGTCGCCGGCGGCCACCTTCCCGCCCTCGGCGCCGAAGCCGCCGAGGATGACCGAGACGAACGACCGGTTCATGGCCCGGCACATGATGTACGACAGGATCGCGCCGGAGGACCCGACGAGGGCGCCGACGATGATGAGCAGGTCGTTGCTCAGCATGAAGCCCGCCGCCGCCGCCGCCCACCCGGAGTACGAGTTGAGCATCGACACGACGACCGGCATGTCGCCGCCGCCGATCGAGGCGACGAGGTGCCAGCCGAGCGCCAGCGCCACCACGGTCATGAGCACGAGCGGCACGACCGAGTGCGCGGCGAGGAACCACGCGAGCAGACCGCCGGACGCGACGACGGCGCCGAGGTTCAGCCAGTTGCGGCCGGGCAGCATGAGCGGCGCCGAGCGCAGGCGGGCGGACAGCTTGAGGAAGGCGACGATCGAGCCCGTGAATGTCACGGCGCCGATGAGCACCCCGAGGAACACCTCGACGAGGTGCACCGCGTCGGGCTCCTCCGTGAGGAACGAGTTGTAGCCGACGAGCACCGCGGCCAGACCCACGAACGAGTGCAGGATCGCGATCATCTCGGGCATCTGCGTCATCTCGACGGACCGCGCCCGCCAGATGCCCGCCACCGCGCCGATCGCCAGGGCCATCGCGATGAGCAGCAGCGTCACCACGGGGTTGCGCTCGGACAGGTCGGTCGCGAGCGCGACCGTCGCCAGCAGGGCCAGGCCCATGCCGGCCATCCCGAAGAGGTTGCCGCGGCGGGCGGTCTCCTGCTTGCTCAGCCCCGCGAGGCTGAGGATGAACAGCACGGCGGCGACCAGGTACACGGCCTGCGCCAGGGACGTCAGCACGGCGTCAGACCTCCTTGCGGAACATGGTGATCATGCGGTTGGCGACGAGGAAGCCACCGAAGATGTTGATCGCCGCCACCGTCGCGGCGACGAACGCGAGCGACGTGACCAGCCACGACGCGTCGCCGATCTGCAGGAGCGCACCGACGAGGATGATCCCGCTGATGGCGTTGGTGGTGGCCATGAGCGGCGTGTGCAGCGAGTGGCTCACGTTGGAGATCACGTAGTAGCCCACGACCACGGCCAGCGCGAACACCGTGAAGTGCCCGAGGAACTCCGGCGGCGACACCGTGATCCCGAGCGCGACGAGCACGGCGCCCAGCGCGTAGAGCACCGACCGGCGCCGGGCGCGACGCTGCGCCGCGTCGGCCTCGGCGGCCTGCCGCGCGGCGGCCTCCTCGGGCGTCTCGACGGGCGCGGCCGGGGCCGCGGGCGCTGCGGAGACCGCGACGGGCGGCGGCGGCCACAGGACCTCGCCGTCGTGCGCGACGGTCATGCCGCGCTGCACGGGGTCGTCGAGGTCGAGCACGAGCTGCCCGTCCTTGCCGGGCGTGAGCAGCGCCATGAGGTGCACGACGTTCGTGCCGAACAGCTGGGACGTGTGCTGCGGCATCCGGCTCGGCAGGTCGGTCCAGCCGAGCACCACGACGCCGTTGTCGGTGACGACGCGCTCGCCGGGGACCGTGAGCTCGCAGTTGCCTCCGCCGGACGCGGCGAGGTCGACGATGACGGAGCCGGGCTTCATCGCGGCGACCATGGCCGCGGTGATGGTGCGCGGTGCACGGCCGCGGACCAGCGCGGTGGTCACGACGATGTCGGCCCACGCGGTCTGCTCGGCGTACATCTGCTCGGTCAGGCGCTCCTGCTCGGCCGTGAGCTCGCGGGCGTAGCCGTCGGTGGAGACCTCCTGCGCGGCGCCCGCGGCCTGGACGAACTGGGCGCCCATGGACTCGATCTGCTCGCCGACCTCGGGCCGCACGTCGAAGGCCCGCACCTGCGCGCCGAGGCTGCTGGCGGTGCCGATCGCGGCGAGCCCGGCCACGCCGGCGCCGATGACGAAGACGTTGGCGGGGGCGGTCTTGCCGGCCGCCGTCACCTGGCCGGTGAACATGCCGCCGAACTCCTCGGCGGACTCGATCACGGCGCGGTAGCCGGCCACGTTCGACAACGTGGACAGCACGTCGAGGGCCTGCGCACGCGAGATGCGCGGCACGGCGTCGAGCGCGAGTCCCGTGACCCGCTGCGCGGCGAGCCGCTCGGCCAGCGCGGCGTCCCCGTGCGGGGACATCATGGCGACGAGCGTCGCGCCGGGGGCGAGCGCCGACGTGTCGGCGGGCAGCGTGACGGTGGTGACCACGTCGCAGCCGAGCACGTCGGCCCGGTCGGCGACGGTGGCGCCCGCCACCTCGTAGGCCGCGTCGGTGAACGTGGCGGCGGTGCCGGCCCCGCGTTCGACCACGACGTCGTACCCCAGGTCGCGCAGCTTGGCGACGGTGCGCGGCGTGGCCGCGACCAGCCGTTCGCCGGCGCGGTCCTCACGTGGGACGCCGATCCTCATCCGGGCCTCCTCGGGCCTGCTGTCGTCTGCCGGGCCGGTCCCGACGCCGTGCTGGTGCCGGACCGGCGGTCAGGCGGGACGTGCGTCCCGCCACCTGCGCCCATCGTCGTCGGACGCGGGCGTGACCAGTCCGGACCTTAGGCCTAGAAAGCGCTTTCCGCTACCGGGTGACCGTCGTCACGCCGTCCGAGGGGCGAGACCGCTCGTGTCACAGGGCGTCCGCCCCGCTCCGACCCGCCCCGCGCCGCTCCGACGCGAGCCGCTCCGGCGCGCCCGCGGCGCCGACGACCTCGGCCGACCGCAGCCGCTGCTCCCAGGCCGCCGACGCCCGCCGCAGCGCCCCCTCGGCGTCGACGCCCCGCGCGTCCGCCTCGAGCACGATCGCGAGCAGCCGCTCGCCGACGTCGTCCGCCCCGACCGCCGCAACGCCGGGCAGCGAGCCGTCGGGCAGCCGTCCCGGACGGACCTCGGACCTCGCACCGGCGGTGACGTCGAGCCCTGCCCGTCGCGCCCGTGACGCGAGCTTCTGGCTCCGGGCCAGCGCGCCCAGCGTCGCGGGCACCCCGTCGAGCGCCGACGTGCGCCCCGGCTTCTCCGCGCGCTTGAGCCGGTCCCACCGCCGGTGCTGCCCGTCGACGTCGTCGACGGCCGGCGCCGGGCCGTCGACCGGGGGCGCCTGCTCGGCGCCGAAGACGTGCGGGTGCCGGCGGACGAGCTTGTCGGCCACGCCCGCCGCGACGGCGTCCAGGTCGAACGGGTCCTGCGGGTGCTCCTGCGCGAGACGGGCGTGGAACACCACCTGCAGCAGCACGTCGCCGAGCTCCTCGCGCAGGTCGTCGCGGTCGCCGTGCTCCACCGCCTCGACCAGCTCGTGGACCTCTTCGAGGGCGTACGGCAGCAGCGACTCGTGCGTCTGCTGCGCGTCCCACGGGCACCCTCCGGGCGAGCGCAGCCGGTCCATCACCGCGACGAGGCGCGCGACGCCCGCACCGTCCCGCACGGCGGACGAGCCGCCCGGCCGGTCGGGCGTCGGTGCCGTCACGGCGTCGGTGCCGGTGACGACCCGTCCGTGCTGCCCTCGCCGCCCTCGTCCGCGACCAGGCCGCCCGCGGGCACGACCCACTCCGGTGCGGTCGGGGCCACGACGCCGAGGTCCACGAACGAGCCGAAGCGGGGGTTGATCTCGATGTCCGCGTCCTCGACCCGCGCCTGGAAGTCCGCGATCGCGCCCTCCGGGTCCGCGACCTCCTGCAGCCCGGACGCCGCCAGCGAGTACCGGCCCACGGCGAGCGCGGTCTCCGACAGCTCCAGCTCGGCCGCGGCCTCCTCGCCGAGCTGCTGCGCGGCGACGCCCTCGAGCAGCTCGCGCGCCTCCTCGTCGCTGGGGCCGACGCCGTTGTCCTGCGCGACCTCGCGCACGAAGGGCTCCAGCACGAGCACGCCGAGCACCTCCTGCGCGCTGACCTCGGGGAACAGGGGCGTCAGCTCGTCCGTCGCCGCGGCGAGCCGGGCCGTGCTGATCTCCCGCCCGTCGACCAGCGCCGCGGCGCCGGGCTGGCCGGCGCACCCGGCCAGGAGCGCACCCCCCGCCAGGGCCGTCGCCAGGACCTGCACCCGCACGCGCCGTGTGCCTCGTCGCACCACCGTCACCTCGACCTCCCGCGTCGTCGACGCCGCCATCGTAGGGCCCGCCGCGCCCGTCAGCGGGTGCCGACCGTCGCGGCGGCCGAGACGTCGCCGCGCACGACCGCGTCGACGAGCTGGGTGGCCCACGCGAGCACCGCGTCGCCGTGCAGCGGCTTGCCGCCGACGCGCGCGGTCGTGGGGAACGGCACCAGCACGGTGCGGGTCGCGGGCTTGAGCACCGACCCCGGGTACAGGCGCTTGAGCCGCAGCTGGGCGGACTCCGGCAGCTCCAGGGGCGCGAACCGCACGAACCGGCCCTGCGCGGTGACGTCCGCGAGGCCCGCGGCACGGGCGTGCAGGCGGAAGCCGGCGACGGCGAAGAGGTTCTCGACGGCCTGCGGCACGGGGCCGTACCGGTCGACCAGCTCGGCCCGGACCTCGTCGAGCGCGGCCTGCGTGGTCGCGCTCGCGAGCTTGCGGTACGCCTCCAGGCGCAGCCGCTCGTGCGCGATGTACGTGTGCGGGATGTGCGCGTCGACGGGCAGCTCGATGGTGACGTCGGGCTGCTCCTCGGGCTCCTCGCCGCGGAACCCGGCGACGGCCTCGCCGACCATGCGGATGTACAGGTCGAAGCCCACACCTTCGATGTGCCCGGACTGCTCGCCGCCGAGCAGGTTGCCCGCGCCGCGGATCTCCAGGTCCTTCATGGCGACGGCCATGCCCGCCCCGAGGTCGGTGTGCGCGGCGATGGTGCGCAGCCGGTCGTGGGCCGTCTCGGTCAGGGGCGCCTCGGGCGGGTAAAGGAAGTACGCGTACGCGCGCTCGCGCCCGCGGCCCACGCGCCCGCGCAGCTGGTGCAGCTGCGACAGGCCGAGGCGGTCCGCCCGTTCGAGGATCAGGGTGTTGGCGTTGGAGATGTCCAGGCCGGTCTCGACGATGGTCGTGCAGACCAGCACGTCGAACCGCTTCTCCCAGAAGTCGACGATGACCTGCTCGAGCTGGTGCTCGCCCATCTTCCCGTGCGCGACCGCGATCCGGGCCTCGGGCACCAGCTCGTTGAGCCGGGACGCGGTGCGCTCGATCGACTCGACCCGGTTGTGCACGAAGAACACCTGGCCCTCGCGCAGCAGCTCGCGCCGGATCGCGGCCGCGATCTGCCGCTCCTCGTACGGGCCGACGAAGGTGAGCACGGGGTGCCGCTCCTCCGGGGGCGTGGCCAGCGTCGACATCTCGCGGATGCCCGTGACGGCCATCTCCAGGGTGCGCGGGATGGGCGTGGCGCTCATCGCCAGGACGTCGACGTTGGTGCGCAGCGCCTTGAGGGTCTCCTTGTGCTCGACGCCGAACCGCTGCTCCTCGTCGATGATCACGAGGCCGAGGTCCTTGAAGCGGACGCTGCCCGTGATGAGCCGGTGCGTGCCGATCACCACGTCGACGGACCCGTCGGCGAGACCCTCGACGACCTGCTTGCTCTCGGCCGGGGTCTGGAAGCGCGAGAGCGCCTTCACCGTGACGGGGAAGGCCGAGTAGCGCTCGGTGAACGTGTCGAGGTGCTGCTGCACGAGCAGGGTCGTGGGCACGAGCACGGCCACCTGCTTGCCGTCCTGCACGGCCTTGAACGCCGCCCGGACCGCGATCTCGGTCTTGCCGTACCCGACGTCGCCGCAGACGAGCCGGTCCATGGGGACGGACTTCTCCATGTCGGCCTTGACCTCGTCGATCGTCGCGAGCTGGTCGGGCGTCTCGACGTACGCGAACGCGTCCTCCAGCTCGCGCTGCCACGGGGTGTCGGGGCCGAAGGCGTGCCCCGGCGTGGCCATGCGCGCCGAGTACAGGCGGATGAGCTCGGCCGCGATCTCCTTGACGGCCTTGCGCGCCCGGCCCTTGGTCTTCTGCCAGTCCGAGCCGCCCATCCGGTTGAGGCTGGGCGCCTCGCCGCCGACGTACTTGGTCACCTGGTCGAGCTGGTCCGTGGGCACGAAGAGCCGGTCCCCCGGCTGGCCGCGCTTGCTCGACGCGTACTCCACGAGCATGTACTCGCGCGTCGCGGCGTTCGCCCCCGTGCCGATGGTCCGCTGCACGAGCTCGACGAACCGCCCGACGCCGTGCTGCTCGTGCACGACGAAGTCGCCCGGCCGCAGCTGCAGGGGGTCGACGACGTTGCGGCGCCGGCTCGGCATGCGGCGCATGTCCCGCGTGCTCGTGCCCGCACGGCCCGTCAGGTCGGCCTCGCTGAAGACGGCCAGGCGCAGGCGCTCGTGGACGAACCCCGGGCCGAGCGGCGCCGGCGTCACCAGCACCACGCCGCCCTCCGGCTCCTGCGCCACCTCGGTGACGAGGCGCGCCGGGACGTCCGCCGCGCGCAGCTGCTCGGTCATGCGCTGCGCGGGACCGTGGCCCTCCGTGGCCAGCACCAGCCGCCAGCCGTCCTGCTGCAGACGGCGCACGTCGGCCACGGCCCGCTCGACCTCGCCGCGGTACCGCTCGACATCGCGCGCCGCGAGCACCAGCGTGCGCACCGCGTCGACGTGCCCCGGGCCCTCGTCGAGCGCCGCCGCGCCCGGCGGCACCGTGGTCTGCTCGTCGGCCGCCCCCGCGGCGTCCGCGTCGAGGGTGAACGGCGACAGCGTCCACCAGCCCAGCCCGCGCACCTCCGCCAGGCCGCGGACCTGCGCGAACGTCGAGAACGACGCCGACGACAGGTCGAGGGGCACCTGTGCGCCGGCCGCGGCCGACGTCCACGCGGCCGCGAGGAACTCCTCGGTGGTCGCCACCAGGTCGTGCGCGCGCCGCCGCACGCGCTCGGGGTCGACGAGCACCAGCAGGCTGTCGTCCGGCACCAGGTCCAGCACGGGGACCATGCGGTCGACCAGCACCGGGGCGAGGGACTCCATGCCCTCGACCGCGATGCCCTGCGCGAGGCGGTCGAGCATGTCGACCGCGCCCGGCAGGCGCTCCACCAGCGACGCCGCCCGCGCCCGCACCGCGTCGGTCAGCAGGATCTCCCGGCAGGGCGGCGCCCAGACACCGTGGTCCGCGACCTCCAGCGAGCGCTGGTCGGCGACGGAGAACCAGCGGATCTCCTCGACGTCCTCGCCCCACAGCTCGACGCGCAGGGGGTGGTCCTCGGTCGGGGGGAAGACGTCGAGGATCCCGCCGCGCACCGCGAACTCCCCGCGCCGCTCGACCATGTCGACGCGCGTGTACGCCGCGTCGACCAGCCGGGCCGCCACGTCCGCCAGGTCCACCCGGTCGCCCGGCCCGATCTCGACGGGGCGCAGCTCGCCCAGCCCGTCGACGACCGGCTGCAGCAGGGCGCGCACGGGCATGACCAGGACCCGCACCGGGCCGGCCGGGCCCGGTGCGTCCGACGGGTGGGCCAGGCGCCGGAACACGGCCAGCCGCCGGGCCACGGTGTCCGAGCGCGGGCTCAGCCGCTCGTGCGGGAGCGTCTCCCAGCTCGGCAGCACCGCGACGTCGTCGGCGCCGAGGTAGCAGCGCAGCGCGGACGCGAGCTCGTCGGCGTCGCGCCCCGTCGCCGTGACGACGACCAGCGGCCGCCCGGCGGCGCCGGCGGTCGCGGACCCGCCCGAGGCCCCGCCGCCCGAGGCCGCGGCCCCCGCGAGCGCCGCGAGCAGCGGGGGGCGTGCGCCGGCGGGGCCGACGACGTCGAGCGCACCGCGCGCGCGCACCGAGGCGAGGGCCTCGGCGGCAGCCGGGTCGGCGAGGAGCGCGGGCAGCAGTCCGGTGAGGTCCATGTCTTCCTTCGCGTGTCCGGAGTGCCGGGCCACGCACCGACGCGGGGGCGTGCGGGTGCGCAGACGCAGCACGGACGCCCCGGATCCGTGCGGACCGGGGTGTGTGCGACGAGTCTACGAGCCGCCCCCGACACCGGCCGTGCGGGGCGCGAGGCGGGACGGACCGGGGGTGGACGGCCGGATGGAGCTGCCGGGCGGAGCTGCCGGGAGGGGGTCAGCCGACCTCGGCCGCGCGCGTGTCGGCCCCGTCGAGCGCCGCCAGCGCGCGGCGCAGCGCCGTGCTGGACGTGTGCATCGTGTACGGGAAGTAGATGACCTCGACGCCCACCGCGGCGAAGTCGCGCTCGAGGCGGTCACCCTTGGGCGTCCCGCGCCAGTCGTCGCCCTTGAAGATGACGTCGAAGCCGACCTCGCGCCACGTCTCGACCTTGTCGGGCTGGGTCTCGGCCACGACCTCGTCGACGTAGGAGATGTGCTTGACGATCTCCATGCGCTCGGCGAGCGGGACCATCGGGCGGCGCCCCTTGGTCGTCTCGAGCACCTCGTCGGCCACGACGCCGGCGATGAGGTAGTCGCACCGGCGCTTGGCGTGGCGCAGGATGTTGAGGTGGCCGACGTGGAACAGGTCGTACGCCCCCGGTGCGTACCCGACGATCCGTGCCATGGCGCCCTCCCGACGACGTCCCTCCTGCGCGGCCCGCCCCGTCGAGGACCGTGACGCCGCGTGGTGCGGCGTCCGTGGGACGAGACTAGGCAAACCGGACGGGTCCGACATAGCGCTCGGGCCCCTCCTCACCCGGTCGGGACCGCATTTCACCCGCCTGGGCCCGCCGCGGGGGTGTCGGGCGGCCCGATGCCCGCGATGCTGGTCCGGACGGGCGTCGCACGTTGGACCGACCGGGCGAAATCCGGCAGGTTTTCACAATTCGCCCACCTGCTGCGGGGCGTGGTCGGGCGAGGATCGTCGAGAATCGGATGCACCGATCCGCGGTGGGACGCCGGCGCGTCGGGCGCCCGCCGTTCCGGGCCGCCACCGAAGGGACCTGTTGATGGAGCCGGCCGAGTACCTCGCCGCACTGCGCAAGCACTGGTTGGTCGTCGCCGTGCTGGCCGTGCTGGGCTTCGGCGCGGCCTACGCCTGGTCCCAGACCCTGCCCCCGAGCTACCGCACGACGTCGAGCGTGTACGTCACGGTGCCGCAGACCACCTCGGTGGGCGAGCTCGTGCAGGGGTCGACGTACGCGCAGGCGAGCATCGAGTCCTACGCGCAGCTGGCGACGAAGCCGTACGTGCTGGACCCGGTGATCGACCGGCTCGACCTCGACACCGACGCCCGGTCGCTCGCGCGGTCCGTCACGGCGACGAGCCCGCTGAACTCCAAGATCCTCGAGATCTCCGCCGTCGCCGGCGACCCGGACAAGGCCGCCTCGATCGCGAACGCCGTGAGCGCCCAGCTCGCGACGGCCGTGGAGGACCTCGAGGGCGAGGGCGCCGACGGTGCGCCGAACGTCGAGATCACCGTGGTCGCGCAGGCCGCGCCGCCGTCGTACGCGTTCTCGCCGAACACGAAGCTCAACGCGGCCACGGGGCTGGCCGCGGGGCTCGTCCTCGGCGTGGTCCTGGCGCTGGCCCGCACGGTCCTGGACACCCGCGTGCGCTCGCTGCGCGACGTGCGCCGCGTGACCGGCACCGCCGTGCTGTCGACCGTGCGCTTCGACCGCAAGCGCCGCAAGGCGCCGCTGGCGATGGTCGACGACCCGTTCGGCGACCGCGCCGAGGCGTACCGCAAGCTGCGGACCAACCTGCGCTTCCTCACGGTCGCCGGGCCGAGCCGCTCGATGGTCGTCACGTCGTCCCTGCCGACCGAGGGCAAGAGCACGGCGGCGATCAACCTCGCGATCGCCATGGCCGAGGGCGGGGCGCGTGTCGTGCTCGTCGACGCCGACCTGCGCCGCCCGTCCGTCGCCCGGTACCTGGGCCTGGAGGGGTCGGTGGGCCTGACCACCACGCTCATCGGCGAGGCGCGGTTCGAGGACGTCGTGCAGCCCTGGGGCGACGGGACGCTCCACGTGCTCCCCGCGGGGCAGGTGCCGCCGAACCCCAGCGAGCTGCTGGACTCCCCCGCGATGGCCGACCTGCTGCGCGACCTCGGCGAGCGGTACGACGTCGTGATCCTCGACTCGGCGCCGCTGCTGCCCGTGACGGACGCGGCCGTGCTGTCGCGGATGACCGACGGGGCGCTCGTGGTCGTCGGGTGCCGGCGGGTGCACCGGGCGCAGCTGCAGGACGCGCTGACCTCGCTCGCGGCCGTCGAGGCGCGCGTCCTCGGGCTGCTGCTCAACCAGGTGTCGTCGAAGGACTCGGGCGCCGCGGTGACGTACGGCTCGACGCCGCAGTCGACGGCCCGGGCCTGGCCGGCCATGCGCCGCCCCGCGCGGCGCGCCGCCGCCTCGCACGCCGCGCCCCCGCGCCCGGTGGCGCCCCCCACGGCGGCCGCCGCCGGACCGTCCGCCCGTCGTCTGCCCGACGAGGGCGAGATGCCCACCGTCGCGGTGCCGATCGTGACGCTCGGCCAGCGCGTCGCCGCCGGGGCGTCGGCACCGGTCCCCGAGGCCGGCCCGGTCCGCCTCTTCATCGGCCCTCCGCCGCCCCCCGCACCGGCCCCCGCCGCCGACGTCCCCGGCCCGGTGACCGCCACGACCGCGCCGGACGAGCCCGACGAGGCGTCGCGCCGCGGCCCGACGAGCGCGCCGACCCCCGCCGCGTCCCCCGAGGCGTCGGCCGCCGACGAGCCGCCGTCCGACGCCCTCGGCCCGCTGCTCGGCCCGCTGTCCGACACCCGCCTGCGGGACCCGCAGGCCGGCGCGACCACGTCGTCGTGAGCGTGCCGTGACGGCGACGACCACGCCCGCCGCCCGGGACGTGCCCGTGCCCGGCGCGGGGCCGGCCGCACCGCCGTCCGCCACCCAGCCGGCCGACGCCCAGCCGGCCGCCGTCGCGGTCCCGGCCCGGGTCCGCGTCTCGACCCGGCTCGTCGCCGTCGGTGCCGTCGCCGCGCTGACGCTCGAGATGCCGCTGGTCGACGCGTTCACCACGGCCGTGCTCGTACCCCTGGCGCTGACCCCCGTGTGGTGGTCCGCGACGCGCCGGTTCGTCGGGGCCCGCACCCTGCTCGCGCTCACGGGCCTGGCGCTGCTCACGGGCCTGTGGCTGTCGGCGTCGGCGTCGGCGACGCACACCGTCGACCCGACGCTGCTGCGCGCGCACGTGCTCCTGATGCTCGGCGGGGTCGCCGGGATCGGCCTGCTGCTGTGGGCCCGGACCGTCGTGCCCGTGCGGGTCGTGGCGCTCAGCGCGGCCGCGGGCCTCGTGATGCGCCTGGCGCTCGAGCCCATCAACCCCGCCAACCCGTGGAAGTACAACTTCTCCTACGCGTTGACGGTGCTCGCGCTCGCGCTCGTCGTGCGGCGGCGCCCGCGGCCGGCGGAGATCACGCTGCTGCTGCTCATCGCCGCGGTGAGCATGCTCAACGACTCCCGCTCGGCCTTCGCCACCCTGGTGCTGGCCGCGCTGCTGGTGCTGTGGCAGCTGCGCCCGCGCACCCTGGGGCGGCGGGCCAACGCGATCACCACCCTGGCGTTCTTCGGTGCGGTGACGGCCTGCGTGTACTCCGCCGGCACCAACCTCATCCTCGAGGGCTACCTCGGCGAGGAGACGCAGCAGCGGTCGATCGCGCAGGTCGAGGCGTCGGGCTCGCTGCTGCTCGGGGGGCGGCCCGAGTGGGGGGCGAGCGTCGCCCTGTTCGCGGAGCGGCCGGCCGGGTACGGCATCGGCGTCGTCGCGAACCTCGACGACATCCTCGTCGCGAAGTCCGGGATGGCCGCGCTGAACTACGACCCGAACAACGGCTACGTCGAGAACTACATGTTCGGCGGGGAGATCAAGCTGCACTCGGTGCTCGCGGACCTGTGGTCGCGGCACGGCCCCGTCGGCCTGGTGCTGGCCGGCTGGATGCTCGGCCTGGCGGTGTGGTCGCTGGCGAGCGCGGTCGCACGACGGGTCGCGACGGGCCTGGTCATCTACCTCGCGTGCCTCATGCTGTGGAACTTCGCGTTCGGCCCGATCTACAGCGCCATGCCCATCCTCGTGCTGGCGTTCGGCCTGCTCCTGCTGCCCCGCCGCGGCGTCGACGCCGGGCACGCCACCCTCGACGAGAGGCCCGCATGACCACCGACCAGACCGTGCCGGTGACCGTCCTGGAGTCGTTCCCCGCGCCCCGGCGCACCACCAACCCGTACCTGGCGCGGCTGCCCGCCGAGCTGCCGCCCGACGTGCGGGCCGTGACGTTCAGCTGGCGCACCGCGCTCGTCGGCCGCTACGACGTGTTCCACGTGCACTGGCCGGAGAAGCTCATGCGGGCCTCCACGCGCCCGCGCACGCTGGTCAAGCAGCTCGCCGCCGCCGCGCTGCTGGCCCGGCTCGCGCTGACCCGCACGCCCGTGGTGCGCACCCTGCACAACACCGACCCGCACGAGCCCGGCGGGCGCGTCGAGCGCCTGCTGCTGCGCGCCGTGGACCGGCGCACCGCGACGTGGATCATGCTCACGCCCGACACCGTGCGCCCGGCGACGGCGAGCCCCGGCTCGACGGCCGTGACGATCCCCCACCCGCACTACCGCGACTGGTACGCGACCGCCGCGCGCACCGCGCCACGGCCCGGCCGGCTGCTCTACTTCGGCCTGGTCCGCCCCTACAAGGGCGTCGAGGACCTGCTCGCGGCGTTCGCCGACGTCGACGACGACGAGCTGACGCTGCACGTCGTCGGCAGCCCCGAGTCCCCGGCGCTGCGCGACGCGATCGCCGCGCAGGCCGCGACCGACGCACGGGTCGGCCTGCGCCTGGAGTACGCGGACGACGACGTGCTGGCCGCCGAGGTCGGCGCGGCGCAGGTCGTGGTGCTGCCGTACCGGCGCCTGCAGAACTCCGGGGCCGCGCTGCTCGCGCTGTCGCTGGACCGCCCGGTGCTGGTGCCCGCCGGCGCGACCGCGACCCGCCTCGCGGCGGAGACCGGCCCGGGCTGGGTCACCACCTTCGACGGCACGCTGACCCCGGCCGACCTCACGCGCGCGCTCGAGGCCGCGGCCGCGCTGGACCTCGGCACCGCCCGGCCCGACCTGAGCACCCGCGACTGGCCCGGCGTCGCGGCCGCCCACGCCGACGTGTTCCGCGCCTGCGCCCGCCGCGCACCGCACCCGACGCCCGCAGGAGCCGCCCGATGACGACGCCCGCCGCCCCGACGACGTCCGTCGAGGTCGTGTTCCGCGCCGAGCGGGACGTCACGACGTGGAGCGCGCGCCACGCCCGCGGCGAGGTGCCGGGCCGCTGGCCCTACGGGCTCGACCTGCTCGAGCGCACGGGCGTGCCCGTCGCCACGGCGAGCCTGCCCGAGCCGGGGCGCGCCGCGGTGCTCAGGGCCCGTGCGCGCGACCTGCTGCACCGCGGGCCGCGCACCGGCACCGACCTGGGCATCGCGTGGGACGAGAACCTCGCCCGCCGCATGCTCGTGCTCGCCCCGCACGCCCGCATGCACGCCGGCGCGATCTGGCTGACGGACGCCCACGCCGCCGACCCCACGTCCGACCGGGTGCGGCGCACCGTCGCGCTGCTGCGGCGGATGGACGGGGTCTTCGTCAACAGCCGCGCCCAGGTGGAGCCGCTGCGGCGCGCCCTCGGCCCGGGCGGCCCGCCCGTCGCCTTCTTCACGTTCGGGGTCGACGCGGACTTCTTCCCCGCGCGACCGCCCGCCGAGCGACCGCTCGTCGTGAGCATCGGCGGCGACCGGGACCGTGACCCGTCCACCCTGTTCGCGGCCCTCGAGGCCGTGCACGCCGCGCGCCCCGACGTCGAGATCGTCGTGCAGAACGCGTCGGACGTGCCGCCCCCCGCGGGCGTCACCAAGATCCCCCGGCTCACGCACGTCGAGCTGCGCGACCTGTACGCGCGGGCGAGCGTCGTCGCCGTCGCGACCCGGCCCAACCTGCACATGTCGGGCCTGACGGTGTCGCTGGAGTCCATGGCGACCGCCCGGCCTGTGGTCCTCACGGCCACCCCCGGCGTCGAGGACTACGTCGAGGACGGCGTCAACGGGCTGCTGGTGCCGCCGCGCGACCCGCGGGCGCTGGCCGGGCGCGTGCTCGACCTGCTGGCCGACCCCGACGCGGCGGCCGCCACGGGCGTCCGGGCGCGGGCGCGCCTGGAGGAGCGGTTCACGTCCGCGCACATGGTCGCGGGCATGGCCGCGGCCGTGGGACTGCCCCCGGGACCCTGACGGCGCGACCGGTCGCCACCCGGAGCGTGGCGACCTGCTCGGCCGGGCGGTCGGGCGCGGCCGGGCGCGGTGCGGTCCGGGTCAGGCGCGCGAGCGGCGCCGCGGGCGCAGCCGGCGACCCACGCCGCGGACGAGGCTGCGGCCGTAGTCGCGCAGCGTCACCAGGTCCGAGCGGCGCACGCCGTGGAAGTCCCGCATGCGCACACCGAACAGGCGGCCCAGGAGCACCTCGTTGAGGGCGCTGGAGATGACGTACCCGACGAGCGTGGCGACCGCCGCCCCCATCGCCCCCCAGACGGGGACCAGCAGCACGAGCAGGCCGATGTTCACGATGCAGGCGACGACCAGCGCGAGGCTGCGCAGCCCCGGACGACCGCGGGCGCTGAGCCCGGCCCCCGCGATGGACCCCGGCGTGCTGACGAGCACGGCCACGAGCAGCAGCCACGCCACGGGCACGGCCCCGGCGAAGTCCGCGCCGAACAGCGCCGGCAGCCACCACGCCATCGTCGTGCCGAGACCGAGGGCGACCACCGCGCAGATCAGCGTCGAGATGCGCGCCGCGGCCGCGAGCCGCGCGTCCTCGCTGCGGTGCGCGTCGGTCACGAACGTGACGTCGCGGACGGCCCGGTGGATCACCAGCGGGAGCTCGCTGACGTTGACCGCCACGACGTACAGGCCCAGCTCGTACGCGCTGCTCAGCGGCGTCATCAGCGTCTGGTCGATCCGCGAGAGCAGGATGCCGCTGATCGTGCCGATCCACAGGCGCAGCCCGTAGCCGGTCAGCGCCTTCGTCGAGGCCAGCCCGTCGTCGTCGGGCGCCGCCTCGGGCAGCCGGCGGGGCAGCACCAGGTAGGCGAGCGCACCCATCACCGGCATCGCCGCGAGCACCACGGTCGCGGTGAACGGCGTCAGGTGGTCCGTCAGCCACAGCGGCACGAGCACGAGCAGCCGCAGGCCCGACGCCAGCACCTTCTCCCACGCGACGAGCGCCCACAGCTGCAGGCCGGACGCGATGCCCCGCAGGACGCCGAGCAGCAGGGTCGGCAGCACCGCGAGGGACGCCACGGCCATGAGGTGCTGGATGCCGACGTCGCCGCCGCTCAGCCACGGCCGCGCGAGCAGCACCGCGGCCGTCGCGAGGAGGCCGGCGAGCACGACGATCAGGGCGCCGTTGCGCGCCGCGAGCCGCACGAGCCGCGGGTGGCGCGCCACGGCGTACGACACGGCCTCCGGCACGCCGAAGGTCATGAGGGCGATCGCCAGGCCCAGCGGGGCGGTCGCGGCCGCGACCTCGCCGCGGCCCGCGACGCCCAGCGCCTGCGCGAGGATCGGCCCGCTGGCGAGCGCGACGACCGGCGGGAAGAGGTTGCCGACCAGCGTGATCGTCATGGAGCGCGCGGTCCCCCCGCGCGCGGCGCTCACCGGGCCCCCGGCACGTGCGCCGCGCGCACCGTGCGGTTGCCGTCCCGGGCGTACTCCACGTACACGGTGCCGTAGGCGCCCGCGAGCATGCCCGTGCCCCGGGCCAGCGTGCGCCGCCCGCGGGCGTGCTGCGACGCGGAGCCCGTCAGGCGCCCCACCACCACGCGGGCCGCGCCGCCGAGGGTGCGCACGAGGCCCTCCCCCGTCAGGCGCAGGCGCACCACCGTGCGCCCGAGCGGCCCCGGCGCCAGCACCACGGAGGTGCGCGCCCACGTGTTGCCGGAGCGGAACGCACGGGCGAGCACCCACGTGCGCGTCACGCGGTCCGGGGGCACGACGTCGACGACGACGGCCTCGTCGCACCACACGATCCGCCCGCCGGCCCCGGAGAGCTGCCGGGTGATGAGCATGTCCGAGCCGCCGGACAGGCCGAACGCCTCGTCGAAACGCAGGCCGAGCTCGCGCAGGCGGTCCAGGTCGAGCAGCAGGTTGTTCGTCGCCGCGACGTCCGTCGTGGTGCCCGTGCGCAGGCGACGCCGGTCGAAGAAGCGCCCTGCCCGCACCCACGCGTCGGGCTCCTGCACGAACTCGCTGACGACGGGGCCGACGACCGCCTCGGGCCGGTCGACGAGGTACGTGTCGACGAGCAGCCGCAGCCACCGGTCGACCGGCCGCTCGTCGTCGTCGACGAAGACGACCACGTGGGCGTCGCCGACCTCGTCGAGCGCCCGGTTGCGGGCCGCGGCGATGCCGGGGCGCGGCTCGTGCACGTGCACGACGTCCACGCCGTCGGTGGTCTGCGCGACCTGCGCGACGACGTCCAGCGCCCCCGCGTCCGGGTCGTTGTCGACGACGAGCACCCGTGCCGGCGGGTCGAGCGTGCGGGCCTGCGCGACGAGCATCGGCAGCGCGGCCCGCAGGTCGTCGGGGCGCCGGTACGTGAGCACCGCGACGACCGTGCGCGGGTCGGTCCCTGCGGCCGGCGGACCCACCGCCGCGCCGACCCTCGCCGGTCCGGCCGGCCCGGCGCCCCCTGCGTCGGTCACGTCCTCGGTCACCGCTGCCCTGCCCCCCGTGCTCGCCGCGTCCCGCCCGGAGGCGTGCCGTCCGGGGGCGTGCCGCCGATCATGGCACGACCGGGCGGGCCGTCAGGTCGCTCCACCGCACCGTGAGCGGCAGCACGGTGCTGGACGCGGACGTGTAGACCGAGACGCCCACCCCGCCGGCGCCCTGGAGCGCCGCCGCCGTGCTCGTCGAGGAGAGCGTCCAGGCCGCCGGCTCCTCCGTGCCCGCGCGCCAGACCTTGGCGCGCAGCGCGGTGGTGCCGCTCCCGTCGACCTGCAGGCGGACCCGCAGCTCCTCGCCCGCCGCGTAGGTGATCCCCGGCACGTTGACCTGCGTCAGCGTGGTCGTGGTGGTGCCGGTCGTCGAGATCAGCGACGCCCGGACGACGCCCGTGGCGAGCATCTTCAGGCGCAGCCGGTACCCCTCCGTGGCCGACGTGGACCGGCCGACGAGCTCGACGTCCGTCCCCGCGCCCGACGGCATCGCGTCGAGCGTGACGCCGGCGGTCAGGTCGGTGCTGGTCGACGAGACGGGCAGGAACGACGAGAGCCGGAAGCCGGCCCCCGTGACCCGCACCGCGCCAGCACCGTCCGCGACGGAGAAGTTCGCCGCCCCGCCGGAGACCGTCCACGCACCGCCGGTCGCCGTCTCGCCCCATCCGCCGGTCGTCGACCGGTCGAAGGTGTCCTCGGCGAACGGCGTGTCTGCCGGCGGGGTCACGACCGTGACGTCGGCGGTGGCGGACGCGGTCGCGCCGCGGTCGTCGGTCACGGTGAGCGTGACCGTGTACGTGCCGTCGGTCGCGTAGGTGTGCGTCGCGGTCGCGCCCTCACCGGTGCTGCCGTCGCCGAACTCCCACGCGTACGTGACCAGGTCGCCGTCCGGGTCGGCCGAGCCGGCCGCGTCGACGGAAACGTCCAGCCCGGTGGCCGTCGCCTCGAAGGCGGCGGTCGGCTCCACGTTCGGGGCCACGGCCGTGACCGTGCGCTCGGCCGTGGCGCTGCCGCCCCGGTCGTCGGTCACCGTGAGCGTCACGGTGTACGTGCCGCCCGCCGCGTAGGTGTGCGCGGCCGTCGCGCCCTCGCCGGTGCTGCCGTCGCCGAAGTCCCACGCGTACGTGGCGAGCGTGCCGTCCGGGTCCGCCGAGGCGGAGCCGTCGACCGTGAGGCCGAGGCCGTCCGCCGTCGCCGTGAAGTCAGCGGTCGGCAGCTGGTTCGGCGCCACGACCGTCACCTGCTCGGTCGCGACCGCGCTGGCCCCGCCGTCGTCGGTGACCGTGAGGCGGACCGCGTAGGTGCCGGCCTCGGCGTAGGTGTGCGACGCGGTCGCGCCCTCACCGGTGCTGCCGTCCCCGAAGTCCCAGGCGTAGGTCGCGACGGTCCCGTCCTCGTCGGTCGAGCCGGACCCGTCGACCTCGACCGTGAGGTCCGTCGCGGTGACGGCCGCGTGCGCCACCGGCGCCACGTTCGGCGGCGCGCCGGTCGTGCCGAGCGCGTGGTGCAGGGCCACCGTGGCCGGGTCGAGCACCGTGGAGTAGACCGCGACCTCGTCGATCGTGCCCGCGAACCAGGGCTGCGGGCCCCACGTCGTGTCGCCGAAGATCCGCCAGTACCCGGTGTAGTTCTGCGCGGCGGTCTGCGGGTGGGTGCCGACGAGCACGCCGTCGACGTACAGGCGCATGCCGTCGGGACCCTGCGTGGCGACCATGTGGTGCCACGCGCCGTCGTTGTACGCGGACGGCGACGTGATCGTGCTCGCCGTCCCCGTCCACACCCCGAAGGTGAGGCGGCCGTTCGTCTCCATGTACACGTGGCGGTCGTGGCTGCCGGAGGTGCCCGACGCGGTGCTGGCGAAGCCGATGAGCTTGCCGCCCGCGGTCGTGGTCGTGCGGAACCAGAGCTCCTCGGAGTACGTCGTCGGGTTGGTGAACGACTGCACGCTCGACACGGTGGTGCCCGTGAGCCCGGCGCTGCGCGCCGCGGTGTCGGTGACGCCGACGAGAGCACCCTCCTCGCCGCGGGTGTAGACGCCGCGGTACGTGCCGGCGACGCCGTTCGGACCGGAGTCGGCCGCGACGGTGCCCGACGTCTCCGACAGGCGCCAGTACAGGTCGGGGTCGGCGGCGTGCACGGCGGCGCCGTACGCGTCGGCCGGCGCGGGCGTCACGGTGGAGGTCCGCCCGGACGCCGTCCAGTGGCTGCTCACCTGGGCGGCCGTCAGCGGCGCCGGGTAGACGGCGACGTCGTCGATCGAGCCGGCGAGGTAGCCGCTGGTCGGGGCGTTGGGCCAGCCGCTGACGCTGTCCCCGCCGACCCGCCAGTACCCGGTGTAGGACTGGCCGGACACGGTGTCGGTCCGCTGGCCCACGCGTCGGCCGTCGACGTACAGACGCATGCCGCTCGCGCCGAGCGTCGCGACGACGTGGTGCCACTCACCGTCGTTGTAGGCGGTCGTGGTGGTCAGCGAGCGCACCGCGCCCGGGTACACGCCGAACGTGATCCGCCCGGCGTTGTCCATGTACACGTGCCGGTCGTAGCTGGTCGAGGTGCCGGTGGACGCCGAGCCGAACCCGACGATCTTGCCGCCGCGGGTGGAGGTCGTGCGGACCCAGGCCTCGACGGAGAGCGAGTCGCTCGCCTGCTCGGCCAGGGCCGTCGACGCCAGGCCGGTGGACGTGCCGCCGAAGGTCGCGCCCGCGTCGTCGCCGATCGCCCCCGCGGTGCCCCGGGTCACGCCGGCGCCCGTGGTCAGGTCGGCGGGGCCGGCCCAGTCGTAGGCCGTCGTGCCGGACTCCTCGCCGAGCGGCCAGTAGTGCACCGCGCCGTCCTCGAGCACGTCCTGGCTGTAGGCGGAGATGTCCCCGTCGGTCACGGTGACGGTGACCTGGTTGGTGATCGCCGTGTTGCCGAAGGGGTCGGTCGCCCGGACCCGGTACGTGTACGTCTGGCCCGGGGTCAGCCCGGTGTCGAGGAAGCGCATCGCCGGACGGTCCCAGACCACCGACGACGCGACCTCGGTGTGCACGACCGTGCCGTTGCGGGTGACGGTGTAGGTGAGGTCCTCGTTGTCCCGGTCGTAGTTGGCGCCCCAGCTGAGCCGCACGGTCCCCGCCTGGTACGAGACACCCGTCAGCGGCCACGTGTCCGAGGCCAGGCGCGGGCCCTGCTTGTTGGGCGCGGTCTCGGTGCGGGCGAAGCGGGCCAGGCCCTGCTGCCCCTTGTTGTTGACGATCGTGAACTCGCCGCCGTAGAGCAGGTACTCGTCGTCACCGGTGACGGTCCACGGCCCCTGCCCCTGCCCGGTGTACGAGCCCGAGTTGATCTCGGGGTACCAGTTCAGCAGCGTCGGCGCGGGGTTGCCCTCCCAGTTGAAGTACCCGTGCGGGTCCTTGGTGACCGTGCCCGTGGCCTCCTTGGAGAACGCCAGGGCACGGTAGAAGGTCCACTGCGGCTCCGTCTGCGGGAAGCCGCCGACGTTGCCGCAGTAGTGCGGGTGGCCGGCGACGTACAGGGCGTCGCCCTGCGGCCAGGCCGCGTACGTGTCGCCGTGGCAGTCCTCGACCCACACGAGCGCACCGGTCGACCAGCTGCCGCGGGCGGCACCCTCGAGGTTGCCCGTGCTGCCGAACACGTAGCCGGTGACGTAGAAGCTGTCGCCGTCGGTCGACAGGCTCGTGATCGACGCCTGCGTCGAGCCGTTGCGGACGAGCCCGTTGATCGGCAGCGGGAGGGACGCGCCGGTGGTCGCGTCGACACGCGCCAGGCCGTAGCCGGGGTTGTTGGAGCCGTTGACGGCGGTGAAGCTCCCCCCGAGGAGCACCTGGGTGCCGTCGGGCGAGACGGTCAGCGCGCTCACCGACCCGTCGGCGACCTCCGGCGCCCACGGCAGGACCGCGCCCGTGGCCGCGTCGAACGCCGCGACCCGGTTGCGTGCCTCACCGCCGGCGTTGGTGAAGACACCGCCCACGTACACCGTCGTGTCCGTCGCGACGATCGCGCGCACCTGGGCGTCGACGCCCGGCGCGAACGAGGACAGCAGCGCCCCGGTGGCCGCGTCGAACGCGGCGATGCGGTAGCGGGCCTCGCCGGCGATCGACGTGAAGTTGCCGCCGACGTAGACGCGGCTGCCGTCGGGCGATGCCGCGACCGCCCGGACCTGCGCGTTCGGGTTCGGGGCCCACGACGCGTCGAGCACCCCGGTCTCGAGGTCGTACGCCAGCAGGTTCGCCCGCGCCACGTTCTCGGTGCCGACCTTCGCACCCGCCGGCCGGGCGTTCGCGAAGTCGCCGCCCGCGAACACCCGCGACCCCGCGATCGCCTGCTGCCACGCGACCCCGTCGATCTGCACGGTCGGCAGGGAGTCCGCCGCGGCGGTCTGCGTGACGCCCTCGGCCGGCCGGGTGTCGGCGACGGCGGCCGGTGCCGCGACAGCCGTCGCCGCCGCGACGAGCGCGGTGGCGACGAGGGCCGAGATCGTGCGGGAGAGTCCGCGGGGAGCACGCATGAGGCCACCTCGTGATCGGTGCGCGGGCGGGGGTGCCGCGCGCACCGATCGTATGGGCCCAGATCCCCATGAACCCGGTCCAAACCGGGTGAACTGGACAGGCATCCGGGTGAAACGGAGCACGTCCGCCGTGGGGCGCGCCGGGGACGTCAGGGCTGGACGGCCGTGGCCCGCACCCCGCTCCACCGCACCGTCTGCGGCAGCGTGGTGGTGGACGACGAGGTGTACACCGACAGGCCCACGCCGCCGGCGACCTGGAGCGCCGCCGTGCTGCTGGTGCCCTGCACCGTCCACGCCGCCGGCTCGGCGGTGCCCGCGGGCCACACCTTCAGCCGCAGCTGGGTCGGGGCCGTCCCGTCCACCTGGAGCCGCACCGAGAGCGCCTGCCCGGCCGTGTAGGTGACGCCGGGCACGTTCACCTGCGCCACCGTGGTGGTGGTGCCGGCCGAGGTGCCGATGACCGACGCCCGGACGACGCCCGTCGGCAGCATCTTCAGCCGGGCCCGGTACCCGTCGGAGGCCGTCACCGTGCGACCGGCCACCTCGAGGTCCGTCCCCGCGCCCGACGGCATGACGTCCATGGCGACGTCGACGCGCACGTCCGCGCTCGTCTGCTGCACCGGCAGCGACGAGGTGAGCCGGAACCCTGCCCCGGTGACGCGCATCGCGCCCGAGCCGGACCCGACCGAGAAGTTCGCGGCGCCGCCCGCCAGTGCCCAGCTGCCGCCGACGTCGGCGGCGCCCCAGCCGCCGGTCACGGTCCTGGTGAACGCGTCGGCCGCGAACGGCTCGTCCGCCGGGGGTGCCGTGACGGTGACCTGCCGCTCGGCCGTGGCCGTCGCGCCGTCGTCGTCGGTCACGGTCAGCGTGACGGTGTACGTGCCGGCTGCCGCGTAGGTGTGCGACGCGGTCGGCCCGGTGGCGGTGCCGCCGTCGCCGAACGTCCACGCGTACGCCTCGACCGTCCCGTCGGGGTCGGTGGAGCCCGAGCCGTCCACGTCCACGCGCAGCCCCGCCGTGGTCGCCGCGACCTGCGCCGCGGGCGACTGGTTGGGCGGCGGCGCGGTCACGGTGACCTGCCGGGCGGTCTCGTCCGTGTCACCGTCGTCGTCGGTGACCGTGAGCGTCACCGTGTACGTCCCGGCAGCGGCGTAGGTGTGGCGGAACGTCCGGCCGGTGGCCGTGCGGCCGTCCCCGAGGTCCCACGCGTAGGACTCGACCGTGCCGTCGGCGTCCGACGACGCGGACGCGTCGAGCGCGACCTCGAGCCCCGTGGCCACCGCCTCGAAGGACGCGACGGGTGCCTGCGCGCCGAGCGTGCCCGTGGTCCCGAGCACGTGGTGGGACGAGACCTTGGCGGCCGTGAGCGCGAACGGGTAGACGGCCACCTCGTCGACCGCACCGCTGAGGTTGCCCGACGCCGGCTGGTTGGGCCAGCCGCTGAGGCTGTCGCCGCCGATGCGCCAGAACCCGCTCATGTTGCGGCCCGACGCGTTGTCGGCCCGCGACGCGACGAGCTCGCCGTCGACGTACAGGCGCATGCCCGCCGTGCTCATCGTGCCGACCACGTGGTGCCACTGGCCGTCGTTGACGCGCCCCGGCGAGCGCACGGTGCGGTTCTGCCCCGGGCTGGCCCCGAACTGGACGCGTCCGGCGCTGTCGACGTAGAGCTGGCGGTCACGGGTGCTGCTCGTCCCGGTCAGGCTCGCGCTGTTGCCGAAGCCGGCGATCCAGCCACCGGCGGTGGACGTGGTGCGGACCCACGCCTCGACGCTCAGCTCGTTCATGTTCTGCTGGCGGGCGGGCGCGACCACACGGCCGTTGGTGCCGCCGAGGGTGTAGGCGCCGGTGGCGTCGCCGGTGATCGCGCCGGCGGTGCCGCGGGTGACGGCCGTGCCGACGGAGGCGTCGTTCGTCCCCGCGGAGTCGCGGGCGTTGCCGGACGTCTCGCCGAACCGCCAGTAGTGCGACGCGCCGTCCGCCATGACCGCGAGCGCGTACGGGCTGAGGGTTCCGGTGCCGTCGGCGGTGACCTGGACCGACGGGCTGGTCACCGCGTTGCCGTCGGGGTCGGTGACCCGGACGGCGTAGGTGTACGTCGCACCCGCGGTCAGGCCGGTGTCGGTGTGCCCCTGCTCGGGCCGCTTCCACACGACGGACTGCTTGACGCCGGACCACACCGGGCTGCCGTTGCGCAGCACCGTGTAGGTGAGGTCCTGGTTGTCGAAGTCGGCGTTCGCGGTCCACGACACGCGGACAGCCCCGGCGCCCACGGACCGCGCCGTCGGCGTGAAGTCCGCGGCGGTGAAGCGCGGGCCCGCGTCGCGGGGCGCGATGTCGGCGACCGCGAACCGGGCCAGGCCCTGCTGGCGGCGGAGGTTGACGTTGAGGAACTCGCCGCCCATGACGATGTAGCGGCTGTCGCCCGTGACGGCCCAGGGCCCCTGGTTCTGCCCCGTGTACAGGCCGGTGTCGAGGTCCGGGTACCAGTTGAGGACGGTCGGGGCGGGCGTGCCCTCGAAGTTCGTGTACCCGAGGTGCTCGCGCCCGGCCGTCTGCGTCGCGGCCTTGGTGAGGGCGTTGGCACGGTAGAACTGCCACTCGTCGAACTGCGGAGTGCCCCCGATGTTGCCGCAGTAGTGGGCGTGGCTCGCCGAGTAGACGACGTCGCCCTGGGGGTGCACGGCGTAGGTGTCGCCGTGGCAGTCCGCCACCCAGGTGATCGCACCGGTGTCCCAGTCGGCGGCGAAGACGCCTTCGAGCGTGCCGCCGCCGCGGCCGAAGGTGTACCCGACGCCGTACATGTTGTCGGCGTCGCCGGACAGGTTGAGGATCGAGCCCGCCGTGCCGCCGTTGCGGATCTGCGAGGTGGCCGGGAACGGCAGCGCGGCACCGGTCACCGCGTCGACGCGGGCCAGCCCGTCGGGGGCGGCGGTGCTGCCGTTGAAGGAGAGGAAGTTGCCGCCGACGATCACCGTCGCGCCGTCGGGCGAGACCGTCAGGGCGCTGACCGAGCCGTCGTCGACGGTCGGGTTCCACGGCAGCAGGGCGCCGTTCGCGGCGTTGAACGCCGCGAGGCGCGTGCGCGGCGAGCTGCCGGCCTGCGTGAAGATCCCGCCCACGTAGACGGTGGTGTTGGTGGCCGCGATGGCGCGGACCTGGCCGTTCGTCCCGGCGTTGAAGCTGGTGACGAGGTTGCCGGTCGCGGCGTCGAAGGCGGCGATGCGGTAGCGGTTCTGGCCGGCGACGGTGGTGAAGTTGCCGCCGATGTACACGCGCGACCCGTCGGGGGACTTCACGACGGCCCGCACCTGGGCGTTCGGGTTCGGCGCCCAGCTGCTGTCGAGCACCCCGGTCCGCACGTCGAACCGCAGGAGGTTGTTGCGGACGACCTCGTTGGTGCCGGCCGCCGCACCGGCGGGACGGGCCCTCGTGAACTCGCCGCCGGCGTAGACGGTGTTCCCGGTGAGCGTCTGCTGCCAGACCACGCCGTTGTGCTGCACGGTCGGCAGGGAGTCGGCCGTGACGGTGGCCGGCTGCCCGGCGGGTGGCGCCGTGTCGGCCGCCGCGCCGGTCGCACCGACGGCCACCATCCCGGTGGCGACGACGACGGAGGCGGTCAGCGCGGCGATCGCGCGGGACCACCACGGACGGGCGTGGACTCGACGGACGGACATGCTGCACCCCGGGCGCTCGGACGGTAGGACCGTTCGAGCGTACGAGCACAAAGCCCGGCAAAACCGGACAGGTCGGGTGAAACACCTGTCCGAACGGGTGATCTCTGGGCGGGCGTCCAGGGGACGCTCAGGCGCCCGGGCCCGCCCCCTCGAAGAGCACCGTGGTCACGGTCGGGTCGTGGCTGACGGTGACCTGCAGCGGGTCGCGCAGACCGGCGTCGAGCGCGAAGACGTACGTGGCGGTGGCGGTCTCGCCCGGGGCGAGCTCCCCGGCCAGCACGTCGACGCCGGGGCCGCTGAGCGGCTCGCCGGGCACCCGGTCGGTACCGCCGTAGACGTTGACGACGCTCGTGCCGAGGTCCAGCGGCTCGTCGGTGCCGTTGGTGACCTCGACGGTCACGCGCACGGCGGGGCCGGCGACCTCGCCGGGTCCCTGCGCCTCGCCCTCGACGGCCTCGACGGCCCCGAGCCGCGCCGTGACGCCGCTGTCGAACGTGGCGGTCGCGTCGAGCGCGACCGCGTCCTCGGTGGTCGGGTCGAACCCCTGCTCGGGGTCGGGGTCGTCGGTCGCCCCGCCGCCCGGCTCCCCGGGCGCGGGCGTCGTGGGGTCGGGCACGGGCTCGCCGGACGCGTCGGGCCCGGCGGTCGCCGTCGGGCCCGACGTGACGGGCGCGGTGGCCGTGGGGCTCGCGGTGGCGGCGACGTCGCCACCGCCGGCGACGACCGCCCACGCCGTCGCACCGACCGCGAGCGCGGCCACGGCGCCGGCGGCGACCACGAGGACGCGGCGTCGACGGTCGTCGGGGGTCTGCGGCGGGCGGGCGACGAGCTCGCCGCCCGGGGGCCGGACCGGCCCGACCTCGCCGGTCACTGCTCGCCGCCGAGCGCCTGGCCGGTCGGGCGGCGCAGTCCGCGCATCTCGCGGAACCAGGAGCCCATGGCCAGGGCGAGGTAGCCCGCGGTCGCCAGGCCCAGCAGGCCGTAGACGACGAGGAAGGGCAGGGTGGCGCCGTAGAGCAGGAAGGCCAGGCAGAGCACGCCGTAGTCGGTCGGGGCGACGACGAGGGAGCGCAGCACCGACGGGCGCGACCCGTCGGCCGTGGCGCGCATCGTCTGCCCGGCCTGACGGCGCAGCTGGTCGTTGAGGATCATGGTGAAGAACAGCACGGACCACACGGCCGAGTAGGCCAGGGGCACGAGCAGCCACACGTCGGCCACGACGTCGGCCCGGAACAGCCCGACGAGCAGCGCCAGGTGCAGGCTCGACACCTTCACGGCGTCGATGACGTGGTCGAGCCACTCCCCCGCGATGCTGCCGCCGCCGCGCAGCCGGGCGACCTGGCCGTCGGCGGAGTCGAACGCGTACCCGACCAGCAGCAGCACGGCCACGAGCACGCCGGTCCACCAGGCCGGCGGCGCGAGGGCGAGCAGCGCGATCGCGGAGAACGTCCACGCGGCGCTGACGAGCGTCACCTGGTTGGGCGTCAGGCCGGCCCGGTACGCCCACGCCGCGAGCACCCGCCCGGCACGCCGGTTGACGAAGCGCGAGTACGCGGGGGCGCCCTTGGCGCCCTTCTGCACGCCGCCGAGGCGCTGCAGGGTCTGCGCGAACGTCTCGTCGGGCCGGACGGCGGTGGCGGTCACGGGCGGGTCCTCCTGGGGGGTCGGCCGACGGGTCGGCTCGGGGGTCGGGGCGGGCGGGGTCACCGCTGCGTCCCTGCGGTCGCGGGGCGGTCGGCGTCGGCCGGTGCGGGGCGACGCCGGCCGCTCGGGCGCCGCCGGCCGCGCGCCTGCCCCGCGGCCAGGCGGCGGCACAGGTCCTCGTAGCGGTCGGTGACGTCGTCCCAGTCGTAGTCGTCGGCCCGTCGGCGCAGCGCCTGCCCGCGGGCGACGGCCGCCGCGGGGTCGGCCTCGGCGGCGGCGACCTCGCGCGCGACGTCGTCGGGCGTGGCGAACCAGCGGCCGGCGGCGCCGAGCACCTCGCGGTTGAACCCGACGTCGAAGGCGACGGTCGGGGCGGAGGCCCCGATGGCCCGCAGCAGCGACGGGTTGGTGCCGCCGACGCTGTGCCCGTGCAGGTAGGTGAGGGCGTTCGCGTAGAGCTCGTCGAGCAGCTCCGCGTCCCAGACGCCGCCGAGCAGGCGCACGCGGTCGTCGGCGGCGGCCTGCACGCGGCGGGTGTACTCGTCCGCGTACGGCGCGGAGCCGACCACCACGAGCGGGAGGGTCGCGGACGAGCGCCGGTACCCCTCGACGATCTGCTCCACGTGGTTCTCCGGCTCGAACCGGGCGACGACGAGGTGGTACCCGTGCCGCTGGAGGCCCAGCTCCGCGACGCGTCCCGCCCCCGCGCCGTCGAGCACGGGCGCACCGTAGGCGATCAGCTCGGTGGGCGCGTCGAACTCGGCCGTGTAGTAGTCGGCGATGCCCTGGGCGTCGGCGATGAGGGCGTCGGACCAGCGCACGGCGAGCCCCTCGGCGGCACGGTAGTAGCGCCTGCCGGTGCCGCCCCACTTGGCCCGGCGCCACTCGAGGCCGTCGACGTGCGTGGCCACGGGCACGCGGCGGGCGCGCAGCACGGGCAGCAGGGGCGCGTTCGCGGCGTTGAACAGGACCGCGGCGTCCGCCGGCCGGCGCAGCTGGTGGCCCACGGACAGCGTGGTGTGGCTGAGGGTCTCGAGCGAGCGGCGGCGCAGCGCGGGTAGGTGCACCAGGCGCATGCCGCGGTAGGCGGGGACCCGCTCCTGCGGGTCGGGCGTGCGGCAGTACACGAGCACGTCGTGGCCGCGGTCGGCCAGGCGGGACCCGACCTCCTCGACGCAGGTCTCGAAGCCCCCGTAGCGGGCGGGGACCCCTCGGGTGCCGATGAGCGCGATGCGCAGCGGGCGGGCCGGCGCGGTCGTCATCGGCGTCCTCTCGTCGTGGTCGTGGTCGTGCTGGTGGTCGTGCTCGTCCAGCCTGCCCGCGCGCGGCCGGGAAGACCAGGGTGACGTGCGCGGGCCGGACGGGGTGCGGCGGGCACGGTGCCCGGGCAGGCCGACGGCCCGGCCACCGGCCGGGCCGTCGTGCGCCCCTGCGCGGGGCGGTCGCGCGGGCTCAGTACGCCCCCGCGCCGCCGACGACCGCGCGGAAGGTCTTCCACAGGATCATCAGGTCCATGGTCACGGACCAGTTGTCGACGTAGCGCAGGTCGAGGCGGATCGACTCGTCCCACGGCAGGTCCGACCGGCCGCTGACCTGCCACAGACCGGTGATCCCCGGCTTGACGTTGAGCCGCTGGTGCACCGCGTCGTGGTAGGCGCTGACCTCCTCGCGCAGCGGCGGGCGCGGCCCGACGAGCGACATGTCGCCGCGCACCACGTTCCAGAACTGCGGGAGCTCGTCGAACGACAGCCGGCGCAGCACCCGGCCCACGGGCGTGATGCGCGGGTCGGCGGCCATCTTGAACATCAGGCCGTCGCGGTCGCTGCGGTCGAGCAGCTCGGCACGGCGGCGGTCCGCGTCGACGTACATGCTCCGCAGCTTCCAGATCCGGAACTCCCGGCCGTCCACCCCGACACGGGTCTGGGTGTAGAACGCCGGCCCGGGCGACGTGAGCCGCACCGCGAGGGCGCCGGCGGCGATGACGGGCGAGAGCAGGACCAGCGCGACCAGGCCCAGCACGCGGTCGAGGACCGCCTTGGCCATGAGGCGGCGCCGGGGCGGCTCGATCTCCAGGCGCAGCAGGGACAGCCCGGCGGTCGGGTGCACGGTGACGCGCTCCTGGGCGACCTCGACGAGGCCGGGCGCGACGACGAGCTCGGCACCCGCGCGGCGCAGGGCCCACGAGAGCCGGCGCAGGGCGGGCCCGCCGAGGGCGTCCCCGGCGACGACGACGACCTGCACGGCGTGGTCGTGCACGACCTGCGGGATGTCCGACAGCGCTCCCAGCGTGGGGAGCGGGACCTGGGCGGCCTCGTCGTCGACGACGTCCGCGAGGCAGGTGCCGATGACGAGGTAGCCGTGGTGCGGGGCGGTGCCGAGGTCGCGGACCAGGTCACGCACGGAGACGGTGGAGCCGACGACGATCGTGCGCATCATGGCCTGGCCCCGGGCCCGGGAGGCGTGCAGCACGCGGCGGTGCACGTAGCGGCCGGCGCACGCGAGCGTCACGAGGGCGGGCAGCCCGACGAGGACCGCCTCGCGCGGCACCTGGACGGGGGTGAGGAACGCGACGGCCATGAGGACGGCCGCGACCACGACGGCCGAGCGCAGGACGACCTGGAACTCGGCGGGCCCGTCGCCGAGGTTGTGGCGCTCGTACCCGCGCAGGGCGGCGACGAAGGACACGTGCGTGCCCGTGGCGAGCAGGCCGAGCAGGCCCGCGGTCAGCCAGCCGGCGCCGCCGAGCGCGGCCGCGGCGACCACGACGGCGAGGGCGACCACGACGTCGATCGCGACGGTGATCCGCTGGTAGCCGCTCGCGCTGCGCGTCCACGGCATCGCGCCGAGCACGTCCTCGCCCGAGTTGTGCTCGGTGGGGCGTCGGACGAAGGGCTCCGGCGACGCCCACGAGCGCCGCGGGTGCAGCGCCGGTCGCCGCCGCTCCACCCACGTCTCGGCCCGATCGGCACCGGAGTCGGCCGTCAGCGTCATGAACACGCACCCCCCTCGAAAGCGAACTGCGCATGAACGTAGTGCCGGAGGTATGTCCAGATCCTCCCTTCTCGACCGTTTTCACCCGCGCGGCCCGTGCAGTTCACCCGTCCCGGTGGACGGGTGGCACGGACGACGCCGGGGCAGGTCAGGGGGTCGGCAGCAGCCAGGCGTCGGCGGCACGGCGACCGTCGACCGCGGGCAGGTCGGCCCGGACGTCGGCGGCGGGCCGCCCGGCGTCGAGGAGCGCGACCACGGCGGCGGCGACGTCGGCGGCGGGGGCGGCGGGGTCGAGGACGCGGTGCCCGTGCTCCTCGAGCCACCCGGCGAGGCCGCCCTCGGTGGTCGTCACCACGGCGCACCCGTGCGCGAGCCCCTCGACGACGGGCAGGCCGACCTGCTCGCGCCAGGTGCGGGTGCGCTGCGAGAGCAGGACCGCGACGGCGTGGGTGCGCTGCAGGGCGTGCACCTGCTCGCGGGGCGGGTCGACGACGACCGTGACCTCGTCGCGGGACGCGGCGAACGCCCGGACCTCGTCGAGCAGGGGTCCGGTGCCCACGAGCGTGAGCCGGGCGTCGGGCCGCCGCGCGACGACCGACGGCCACGCCGCGAGGAGCTCGGGCACGCCCTTGCGCGCCTCGAAGGCGCCGACGAACAGGACCCCGCCGGCCGCGGGCGCCGGCGGTCCGCACGGGCAGGGGGCGGGCAGCGCGGGCACGAGGGTGTGCGCGGCCCGCTCCAGCAGGGCGGGCGTGAGCCGGCGGTACAGGTCGAGGGAGGCCTGCGTGCCGTGCACGACCCGGTCGACGCGCCGGGCGACGTGCCCGACGAGCCACCGGTCGAGCGCGCGCCGCGCGCGCCCGGGCAGCCCGGGGCGCGCGGGCGGGCGCCACGGGTCGTCGTTCGCGATCGCGTACGTCACGACGACGGGCCGCGGGCGACGGCGCAGGCGGGCGGCCGTGTCGACGGCGGCGAGCGCGAGGGCGGTGCGGCGCAGGCTCGAGACCATGAGCGGCTCGTTGACCTCGACCTCGCGCACGTCGGAGCGGGCCAGCACCCAGGCGGCCCGCAGGGGGCCCGCCTCGACGAGGTCGAGCCCGGCGGCGAGGTCCGCGTCGAAGTCGTAGCGCCGGCGCCGGTAGACGATCGAGGCGGGCGCCAGCTCGTGGGCGCGCTCCAGGTGGGCGGTGCGGACCGTCTCGTAGAGCCGCACGCGCGGCAGGCGCACGGTGCTCGGGCGGACGGTGCGGGCCGGGGCCCCGGCCCCGGTGGTCCCCTGCGGCACGGGCACCCCTCTCGCTCGTCGTCGGCGGTCTCACCCGCGGTCCGGCCGTCGCCCGGCTGCTCGACAAGATAGCGTTCGAGCGTGCTGGGGATCGTCGTCGTGAGCTTCGGCTCCGCACCGCTGCTGCGGGAGAACCTCGCCGCCGTCGACCTCGCCGCCCTGCGGACGCCGCACCGGGTCGTGGTCGTGGACAACCTGCGGGACGCCCGCTCGCGCGCCGCGGTCCGTGCGTGCGCGCAGGAGCACGGCTGGGACCTGGTCGCGCAGGACGCGAACCCGGGCTTCGGCGCGGCGGCCGACGCGGGCGTGCGCCGCGCGGCCGCGCTCGGGTGCACGGCCGTCGTCCTGGTCAACCCGGACGCGCGCGTGGACGCCCCGACGCTGGACGCGCTGGCCGAGCAGGTCGCACGCACGCCCCGCGCGCTCGTCTCGCCGCGCGTCGACCGCGCCGACGGGCGGCCGTGGTTCACCGGCGGCGAGATCGACGTGGCCGCGGGCCGCACCCGCAACGTGGTCACGGACGGGACGCCGCAGGCGCACGGCTGGGTGTCGGGCGCGTGCCTGGCGGCGTCGGTGGCGTGGTGGGACGCGCTCGGGGGCTTCGACGACGACTACTTCCTCTACTGGGAGGACGTCGACCTGTCGTTCCGGTGCACGGCCGCCGGCGGCACCGTGCTGGTGCGGCAGGACCTGGTGGCGGTGCACGACGTGGGCGGCACGCAGGACGCGGCGCACGGGGGCGCGAAGTCCGCGACCTACTACCGCTGGAACACCCGCAACCGGCTGGTCTTCGCCGCCAAGCACCTGCCCGCGGCCGACGTGCGGCGGTGGTTGTGGCGCACGCCGGGGTATGCGCGCGCCGTGCTGCTGCGCGGGGGGCGGCGCCAGCTGCTGCGCCCGTGGGGCCCGGTGTGGGCGGTGACCCGCGGGTCGGCCGAGGGCGCGGGCTGGGCGGTCCGGGCGCTCGTGCGCCGCCCGCGCGGTGCTCGCACGGCGGTGACGGCGTGACCGGCCGCGGCGGCGGGCCCGCGGGCGGGCGGGTCGGGATCGACGCGCACGTGCTCGACGGCAAGTTCCAGGGCTCACGCACCTGGGTGCTGGAGATCCTCCGCCGCGCCCCCGCCCTGGCCCCGGACCTGACCTTCGTCGTCTACACCGGCGACCCGGTGGCGGCGGCGGCGCTGCTCGGCCCGGCGCCGAACGTCGAGCACCGTCTCCTGCCGCCGCAGGGCGCGGTGGCCCGCAACCTGGCGTTCTGGCCGGCGGCGGTCCGCGACGACCGGCTGGACGTGCTGGTGACGCAGTACTTCAGCCCGCCGCGCCACCCGCGCCGCCAGCTCGTGGTGGTGCACGACGTGCTGTTCCACACCCACCCGGAGTTCTTCGACGTGCGGACCCGCTGGCGCAACCGCCTGCTCGTCGGGTGGTCGGCCCGGCGTGCGGGCACCGTCGCGACCGTGTCGGACTACTCGCGCCGCGAGATCGCCCGCGCGTACGGACGCGCCGAGGCCGACGTGCTGCTGGTGCGCAACGGCGTGGACGTCTCGGCGGCGACCGGCACGGGCACCCTCCCGGCGGCCGTGCCCCCGGGCACGCGGTACGCCCTGATGGTGGGCCGGCTCGAGCCGCGCAAGAACCTGCGCCTGGCCCTGGACGCCCTGGCGCTGGTCGACGACCCCGACGTCCGGCTCGTCGTGGTGGGCCGCGACGACTTCGAGGACCCGCGGACGCTCGCGCGCCTCGCGGCCGAGCCGCGGGCCGTGCACCTGCAGGACGTGCCGCAGGACGCCCTGTGGGAGCTGTACCGCCGGGCGTCCGTGCTGGCCTTCCCCTCGCTGGGCGAGGGCTGGGGGATCCCCGTGCTGGAGGCGCTCGCGGCGGGCACGCCCGTCGTGGCCTCGGACGCGACGGCGATCCCGGAGGCCGGCGGGGACGTGTGCTCGTACGTCGACCCCACCGCCCCCGGGGCGGCCGCGGCCCTCGCGGCGCGGCTGCGCGAGGCGTTCGACGGGCGGCTCCCGTTCGACGCGGAGGCCGCCCGACGCCACGTCGGACGGTTCACATGGGACGACTCTGCTGTGACCTTCGTCACATCAACGCGTGTCGCACTGGAACGTGCCGGGAGTCACGCCGGTTAGTCACCCGAATGGCGGTGCTGGTCACCGCCGGTGCCCCCGAACGGGGGTGCGGGCTTTGACCGATTCGTTTCACCCGCCTGTCGGACATTCGTCCAGACAGGTCCGCGAAGGTCCCGTTAACGACCTCCTCCTTCCAGCCGAATGGCTCCTCGTCGGGCCGCTCCCAGGCTCGACGGCGCAAGGCCGGATCACCCCCGCGGTCCGGACGGCGCCCACCCGCCTGAAGGAGCCCGACCATGTCCGCTGCGCCCCACAGCGCCTCGTTCGCCCGCCGCGCCCTCGCCGTGACCGCCGCGTCCGCGCTCGGCACCACCCTCCTGCTGACCCTCCCGGCGCAGGCCGCGACCGAGCCCGGCTACGTCAGCCAGGCCCAGTCCGCCGCCGCGCTGCCGCCGGTGGCCGTGGACGCGTTCGGGCGCACCACGACGGGCGGCTGGGGCAGCGCGACGACGGGTGGCGCGTGGACGACGACCGGTGGCACGGCGACGGACTTCTCCGTCGCCGGGGGCGTCGCCGCCATGAAGGTCCGCGGCGCCGGGTGGCACCTGGGTGCGCAGCTGGCGGCCGCGAGCACCTCCGAGGCGGAGGTGCAGGCCCAGGTCGGCCTCGACAAGCTGCCGTCCGCCGGCAGCGTGGACCTCGACGTCACCGGCCGCGCGGTCGACGCGTCGAAGGGCTACAAGCTCCGCACCAAGGTCATGGCCGACGGCTCCGTGCGGCTCTCGCTCGTCGCGGCCGGCGCCACGACCACCACGATCGCCAGCCAGACCACGACCGGCCTGCGCCTGGCCCCCGGCGGCCAGCTCGAGGTGCGCCTGCAGGTGACCGGCACCAGCCCGACCGCGCTGCAGGCCAAGGCGTGGCCGGTCGGCACGGCCGAGCCCGCCGCCTGGAACCTCGCCGTGAGCGACTCGACCGCAGGCCTGCAGGTGCCCGGCGGCCTGGCGCTGTCGACGTACACCTCGGGCTCCGCGACCAACGTCCCGATCACCTCGCGGTTCTCCGACGTGTGGGTCGGCACCGCGCCCGCCGAGGCCGTCGCCCCCGGGGTCATGGCCAGCACCGCCGAGGCGTACGGCCCGACCGAGCTCACCACGGGCACCCCGGTCGGTACGCGCCTGACGGTCCACCAGGGCAACCTGACGCTGAGCACGCCCGGCCAGGTCGTCAGCGGCCTCGACGTCCGCGGCTTCGTCAAGGTGACGGCGCCCAACGTCACGATCAAGAACTCGATCATCCGCGGCGCGGCGACGTCCAAGCAGACCGCGCTCATCACCAACGCCACGGTCGGCGCGTCGGTCAAGGTGGTCGACACCGAGCTGTACAACTCCGCCCCCGGCCCCTGGGTCGACGGCCTGCGCGGCTCGAACTTCACGCTCACCCGGGTCAACGTCCACGACGTCATCGACATGGCGCACATCTACGGCGACAACGTCGTCATCGAGGACTCCTACCTGCACGACAACCTGCACTACGAGGTCGACCCGGCGCAGAACAACACCCCGAGCCACGACGACAGCATCCAGATCCAGAAGGGCACGAACATCAAGATCACGGGCAACCGGATCGAGGGCGCCTACAACACGGGCATCCAGTTCACCCAGGACCAGGGCATCGTCTCCAACGTCACGGTCGACCAGAACTACCTCGACGGCGGCGGCTGCACGGTCAACCTGGCCGAGAAGGGCAAGGGCCCGTTCCAGGGCATCACGATCACGAACAACACCTTCGGGCGCACCACCAAGCACTACAACTGCGCGATCATCTCGCCCACCACGACGAAGCCGGTGACGGCGAACAACTACTTCGTCGACGGCGTCGTCGCCGCGGTCCGCAAGGGCTGACCGCAGCACCGCAGCACCACCACGAGCCCGCCCCTCGCGTGAGGGGCGGGCTCGTGCGTGCGCGGCGGGCGGCACCGCCGGCCGTCGATCTGTCTCACGATGCGGACAGGGTGAACGAGGGTCTTCCCGCAGGTCACGAACCGGTAACGGCGCGTCCAGGTGGCGTCCACGGCGACGGCGATAGGCCGAACGGGTGTTCCTTCCTATGCTCCAACCAGCGCGGCGAGCCCGGTCCTCCCCACGTGTCCACGACGCACCCGGGCTCCTCGGGCCCGGTGGCGCTCACACGCAGGACGCCTGCAGGCACCTCCGGATCGCCGCTCGACGCCCTGGCCCCCACCCTTGGAGACCGCCCGTGCGAGGACGACCCGCCACGACAGCCCGCCGCCCGCGACGCACGCGCCACGCCCACCGGTCCGGCACCCCCGGACGCCGGACCGCCGCCGCGCTCGCCACCACCGCCGGCCTCGTCGTCGCGCTCGTCGTCGCGGTGATCGCCCCCGCGTCGTCCACCCCCGCCCCCGCGTACCGTCCCCTCTCGCCCGCCCGGGTGCTGACCGGGACCACGCTCGAGGCGGGCGGCGCCGCCACCGTCACCCTGCCGTCGGTCCCCGCGGGCGCCACCACGGCCACGCTCCAGGTGACGACCGGCCAGACCACCGCGCGGAGCACGGCGGTCACGGTCTGCCCCGCCGACGAGGCCACGTGCTCCGGCCCGACGGCGCTCACCGTGCCCGCGGGCGAGCCGGGGTCCGCCACGGTGACCGTCCCCGTGTCGCAGGACCGCCCGACCGTCGTGGTGCGCACCAGCGCAGCCGCACGCGTGTTCGTCGACCTGCACGGCTACGGCGTCGACGCCACGCAGTCGCCCGCCGCGACGGACTCCCTCTACGTGCCCGTCGACCCGCGGCGTGCCGTCGAGACGACGCTGACGGGCCGCGGCGCGACGACCGTGACGATCCCCGGCGCGCCCGCGGGTGCCACCGCGGTCGCCGTCCGGCTCTCCTCGACCGCGGCGAGCAGCGAGACCTCGTACGTCGCGGTCTGCCCCGCCGACCAGGCCGCGGCGGGCTGCGCGACGACGTCGACGCTGAACCCCCTGCCCGGCCGTGCCCGCCAGGCCTCGACCGTCGTGCGCCTGTCCCCCGGTGCGCGCCTGCAGCTGTTCAACCTCCAGGGCACGCACGACGTCGCGCTCGACGTCGACGGCTTCTGGGTGCCCGCCGCCGCCGGGGCGACCGGCGGGACGCTCGAGACGCTCGACTCCCCCGAGACGCTCGCCGACACGGTCGTGCGCTCCGGCGCGAGCGCGACGCTCACGCTCGACGACGTGCCGACCGACGCGACGGCCGTGCAGGTGCGGCTGCGCGCGACGGGCGCCTGGCGGCCGACGACCGTCGCCGCCTGCCCGGGCTCCACGGCCTCCGACGGCTGCCGGGAGACGTCGTTCCTCGTCGCGTCGCCCGACGTGCCGGCGCACAACCAGGCGCTGATCCCGCTCGTGGGCGACGACCAGCACGAGATCACGCTGACGTCGTCGGCGGCGAGCGTGCGCCTGACGCCGGAGATCGTCGGCTGGGTCGTCGGCACGGGCGGTGCGACCGTCGCACCGCCGACGCGCACCGCGACCCCCACACCGACCCCCACCCGGACCGCCACGCCGACCCCGACGGCGAGCCCGAAGCCGACGGCGACCCCTACCGCGACGGCCACGCCGAAGCCCACGGCGAGCGCGACACCCACGCCGACGGCGAAGCCCACGCCCACCCCGACGCCCGCCCCCACGGCCGCCCCGGCGCCCGGCGCGGTCAAGCCCGGGCCGACGAACACGGGCGTCCCCGCCGGGACGAAGCTGACCGTGCACCAGGGCGACCTCACGCTCGGCACGCCCGGGCAGGTCGTCGAGGGCCTGGACGTGCGCGGGTTCGTCAAGGTCACGGCGCCCGGGGTGACGATCCGCAAGTCGATCGTCCGCGGCACGGCGACGACGATCCAGCGGTCCCTGGTCTCGACGTCCGCGGGCGCCAGCGTCACGGTCGAGGACAGCGAGCTGTACGCGCAGAGCCCCTCGGCGCACATCGACGGGTTCCGCGGCCAGGACATCACCGTCCGCCGCAGCAACATCCACCACGTCATCGACCACTTCCACCTCACGGGCGGCAACGTCACCGTGGAGTCCTCGTGGCTGCACGACAACCTGCACTACACGAACGACCCGCTGCAGGGCGGCACCCCGAGCCACGACGACAGCATCCAGATCCAGGTGGGGTCGAACATCCGGATCACCGGCAACACCATCGAGGACGCCACGAACAGCGGCATCCAGTTCACGCAGGACCGCGGCGTCGTCTCCGACGTCCGGATCACCAAGAACTGGCTCGACGGCGGCGGGTGCACGGTCAACCTGGCCGAGAAGGGCAAGGGCGCGTTCCAGGGCGTCGTCATCACCGACAACGTGTTCGGGCGCGACACCCGGGTCGCCAACTGCGCGATCATCGCCCCCAGCACCACGATGGCGGTCATGACCGCGGCGCGGAACACGTTCACCGACGGCACCGCGGTGAAGGTCTCGCGCGGGGACTGAGCCCGAGCACCTGAACGCGCCGCGGGCCCGTGACCGGTCGGTCACGGGCCCGCGGTCCCTCTACGCCTTGGTGTGGAACCGCAGCTGGGCGGCCTCGAGGCCCTCGAGCAGCACGGCCTCCACGGCGTCGGCCGCGCGGTCGAGCAGCCAGGGCAGGTCCTTCTTCTCGGTCGTCGAGAAGTCCTTGAGGACGAAGTCCGCCGGGTCCTGCCGCCCGGGCGGGCGGCCGACGCCGACGCGGACGCGGACGTAGTCCTTGGTGCCGAGCGCCTTGGTCGTGTCGCGCAGGCCGTTGTGCCCGCCCTCGCCGCCGCCACGCTTGAGGCGCACGTCCGCGAACGGGATGTCGAGCTCGTCGTGCACCAGCACCACGCGCTCGGGCGGCACGTCGTGGTAGCGCGCGAGGGCGGCCACCGGCCCGCCGGAGACGTTCATGTACGTGGTCGGCTTGGCCAGGACCACCCGGGGCCCGGGCACGCCGCCCGGCAGGGTGCCGAGCCGGGCGTCGGCGGTGGCGGCCTGCGGGCGCCGGCCCAGCAGCCCCCCGCCGCGGGTGCCGAACGCGACACCGCACCGGTGCGCGAGCTCGTCGAGCACCATCTGGCCGACGTTGTGCCGGTTGCCGGCGTACTGCGGGCCGGGGTTGCCGAGCCCGACGACCAGCCAGGGTCCGTCGCTCATCGATCCTCCGTCGGGTTGCGGGTGTGCTCACGACGACGCCCGGCACCGTGGGGACGGTACCGGGCGTCGGGGTCGTGCGAGGGGCGGATCAGGCCTCGGCGGCCGCGGCGGCCTCGGCGTCGGCGTCGACCGCGCCCTGCGGGATGCTGATCATGACGACCACGTGGTCGGGCTCGGTGACGAGCGTCGAGCCCTCGGGCAGCGTGATCTGACCGGCGGTGACGGAGTCGCCCGCGTCGAGGCCGTCGATCGAGACCTGGACCTCGGTGGGCAGCTGCGTGGCGTCGGCCTCGAGCACGAGCGTCTGGGTCTCGACGACGTGGATCGTGCCGGGCTTCGACTCGCCGACGATCGTGACGGGGATGTCGACGGAGACCTTCTCGCCCTTGGTGACGATGAGCAGGTCGATGTGCTCGATGATCTGGCGCACGACGTCGCGCTGGACGTCCTTGGTGATCGCGAGGGTCGTCGTGCCGTCGAGCTCGATGGCGAAGAGGGCGTTGGCCTGCTTCACGGCGAGCATCGTCTCGTGGCCCGGCAGCGCGACGTGCACCGGCTGCGTGCCGTGCCCGTAGAGGACCGCGGGGATCTGGTGCGCGCGGCGCAGACGGCGGGCGGCGCCCTTGCCGAACTCGGTGCGGGCGGTGGCGGTGAGCTTGATCTCGGACACGACGGACTCCTCGGAGATGACGGTGGGCGCCTGATGGCTGGCGCGCGGCGTGCTGGCGGACGGGTGGCCCCAGGGGGCGTCGGACACGACGGTCCGGTGGCCTCGACGCGGGACGCAGGACGGGCAGGGGCGCACGCGGAGGCACCACCCAGTCGATCACGGAGCCGGTGGGCGTCCCGGAGATGGTGCTTCCAGGTCGACCGTCCGTCGTCCCTCGCCGAGGCAACCTGGTCATGTTACCCGCTCCACGCCCCGGTCCCCAACCGCGGCCCGGGCGACCTGGGGCTCAGTCGGCCCAGGCCCAGCGCGCGGTCAGGGCGGCCCGCACCGCCTGCTCCCCCGGCTCGACCGGCATCGCGCCCGCGACCCGCGCGAACGCCGGTGCGGCGCCGCCCGACGGGTCGTCCTCGTGCACCCACAGCACGGGGCCGAGCCGGCGGCCGGCGAGGTGGGCGAGGTGCTCGGCGCTCGCCCGCGCGTCCTGCCACGCGAGCTCGCGGGCCTGCACCCGTGCCGGGCCCGGGTCGGCCACGACGAGTCGCAGCCCGCCCAGCCGGACCTCCTCGCCGCCCGCCGCGAGCGCCGCGGTGACGACGTCGCCCGCCGTCGGCACGTGCCGCAGCGTCACGACGAGACCGAGGTGCGCGACCACGCGCAGACGGTCCTCGACCTGCTCGGTCCACGTCGACGTGGTCCCGGTGCGCACATCGGCGTCGGGGACGCCCGCGGTGCGCAGCGCGGCCCGGACGGCGGCGAGCGCCGCCGTCGCGGACGACAGCGCCGACCCGACGTCGCCGGCGCGCGCCTCGGTCGCCAGGTCGGCGACCACGACGTCGGGCGTCACGTCCACCGCGCCCTCGCCGCGCACGGTCACCCCGCCGCGCGGACCGCGGTGCTCGCGGTGCTCGTCGGCGGGGTGCACGTCAGGCGTTCCCGTCGAAGAGGCTCGTGACGGAGCCGTCGTCGAAGACCTCACGGATCGCCCGGGCCAGCAGCGGCGCGATCGACAGGACCGTCAGCTGCGGGAAGCGGCGCTCCTCGGGGATCGGGAGGGTGTCGGTGATGATCACCTCACGGGCACCGCACGCCTGCAGCCGCTCGGCCGCCGGGTCGGACAGCACGCCGTGCGTCGCGGCGACGATGACGTCCTTCGCACCGGCCTCGAGCACGACCCGCACGGCGCCCGCGATCGTCCCGGCCGTGTCGATGAGGTCGTCGACGATCACGCAGGTGCGGCCCTCGACGTCGCCGACGACCCGGTTGGCGACGGCCTTGTTGGCGGTGCGGATGTCGCGGGTCTTGTGCACGAACGCCAGCGGGCAGTCGCCCAGCTTGGCGGCCCACTGCTCCGCGACACGGATGCGGCCGGCGTCCGGCGAGACGACCGCGACGTTCGACAGGTCGACGCGCGTGCGGACGTACTCCACGAGGATCGGCTGCGCCCACAGGTGGTCGACCGGTCCGTCGAAGTACCCCTGGGTCTGCGCGGCGTGCAGGTCGACGCTCATGAGCCGGTCGGCGCCGGCGGTGAGGAACAGGTCGGCCATGAGGCGGGCCGAGATGGGCTCGCGCCCGCGGTGCTTCTTGTCCTGGCGCGCGTACCCGTAGAACGGGGCGACGACCGTGATCGTCTTGGCGGACGCCCGCTTCAGCGCGTCGACCATGAGCAGCTGCTCCATGATCCACTGGTTGATCGGCGAGCCGTGCGACTGCAGGACGAACGCGTCCGCACCGCGCACCGACTCCCCGAAGCGCACGTAGATCTCGCCGTTCGCGAAGTCGTACGCGTCGGTCGGGACCAGCTCGACGCCCAGGTTCTCGGCGACCTCGACCGCGAGCTCGGGGTGCGCGCGCCCCGAGACGAGGACCAGCCGCTTGGCGCCGTCAGTGCTGATGATGCCGGTCATCGGGTGGTGTCCTCGCTCGTGGTACGCGCGCCGTCGGACGCGTCGGTGGGGTCGGGCAGCGCCTCGGGCTGCCCGGGCAGGTGCGGCGGCGGCGTGACGGGCGACGACGCGCGGGACGCGCGCTCCCGCTCGGCGCGGGCCTGCGGCGACAGGTCGCCGTCGGCGCGGGCCGCACGGGCACGGGCCGCGGCCTCGGCGGCCGGGGTGCCCGCCCGCGAGCGCTGCACCCAGCTCTCGATGGTGCGCTGCGAGCCGGCGCTGACCGCGAGCGCGCCCGGGGGCACGTCGCGGCGCACGACCGTGCCGGCGCCGGTGTAGGCGCCGTCGCCGACCTCGACGGGCGCGACGAACATGTTGTCCGCGCCGGTGCGGGCGTAGGACCCGATCACGGTGCGGTGCTTGTTCACGCCGTCGTAGTTGACCGTCACCGACGCGGCGCCGATGTTCGTGTGCTCGCCGATGGTGGCGTCGCCGACGTAGGACAGGTGCGGGATCTTCGAGCCCTCGCCGATCGTGGCGTTCTTGGTCTCGACGAACGTGCCGATCTTGCCGCGCTCGCCCAGGACGGTGCCGGGGCGCAGGTACGCGAACGGGCCGACGGTGGCGCCGGGGCCGACGACGGCGAGGTCGCCGTGGGTGCGCACGACGCGGGCACCGGCACCGACCTCGACGTCCGTGAGGGTGGTGTCGGGGCCGACGGTGGCGCCCTCGCCGACGCTCGTGGCGCCGTGCAGCTGCGTGCCGGGCAGCAGGGTGACGTCGCGCGCCAGGTCCACGTCGACGTCGACCCAGGTGGTGAGGGGGTCGACGACGGTGACGCCCTCGCGCATCCAGTCCTCGAGGATCCGGCGGTTGAGCTCGGCGCGCAGCGCGGCGAGCTGGACGCGGTCGTTGACGCCCTCGACGCTCAGGGGGTCGTCGGTGCGCAGCGCGCGCACGTGCCCGCCGTCGCCGCGGGCGATCGCGAGCACGTCGGTCAGGTACACCTCGCCCTGCGCGTTGTCCCGGTCGAGGCGGGCCAGGCCCGCGCGCAGCACGGCGGCGTCGAACACGTACACCGAGGTGTTGATCTCGGCGACGAGCCGCTGCTCGTCGGTCGCGTCCTTCTCCTCCACGACGCCCAGGACGTCGCCGGTGCCGGGCTCGCGCAGCACGCGGCCGTAGCCGGTGGGGTCGGGCACCTCGGTGGTCAGCACGGTGACGGCGTTGCCGTCCTCGGTGTGCGCGACGAGCAGCTCGGTGAGCGTGCCCGCGTCGAGCAGCGGGACGTCGCCGGCGAGCACGACGACCGCACCCTCGAGGAGCGCGTCGGCCGCGGACCCGCCGTGCGCGTCGTGGTCGGCCGCGGCGTCCGACGCGGCGTCGGCGACGGCGGCCTGCGCGGCCGCGTCGAGGGCCGACATCGCGACCTGCACGGCACGGCCGGTGCCCGGGACGTCGTCCTGGTCGACGAGCAGGGCCGCGGGGTCGACCTCGCCGACGTGCGCGGCGACGCGCTCGCGCTCGTGGCGCACCACGACGGCGACCCGCTCGGGCTCGAGGGCGCGCGCGGCGGCGAGCGCGTGCCCGACCATGCTGCGCCCGGCGAGCGTGTGCAGGACCTTGGGGGTCGCTGACCGCATGCGGGTGCCCTCACCTGCTGCGAGGACGATGACGGCGGCTGGGCGTGGGACGCTCACCAGTGGGTGCTCCTCGCGGTCTGCCCGCGCGACGGCGGGCCCGGCGGATCGTGCGTCCCGACTCTACCGCCGCACCTGCGGCCACCCGCGCGCCGCAGGTCCCCGGCGCGGCCCGGTGTGACGACGCCGACACCCGCCCGGCTCAGCCGAGGTCGACGGTCGACCCGTCCGTGCGGTCGCCGACGAGGTGCCCGTCGAGGCTGCGGACGCCCGCCACGCCGTCGAGGGTCGTGCGCCACAGCTCGCGGCCGTCGGCGAGGTCGAACGCGGCCAGGTCGACGCTCGGGTCCGTGTCGAGCACGCCGCCCAGGAGCAGCGCGCTCTCGTGCAGCAGGACGGCGCGTCCGTCGGTCGCGACGACCGTCGCGCCGTCCTCGACGTCGCGCGTCCACCGCACGGTCCCGGTGCGGGCGTCGATCCCGCGCAACGTGTCGCGGTCGAGGACGGCGAGGTGCCCGCCGACGACCACGGCGTCCCAGGCGTCGGCGTCGGCCGTGCGCCACCGGCGGGTGCCGTCGCGGTCGGAGGCGACCAGGTCGTGCCCCGCGGAGGTGAGCACGAGGTCGCCGAGCGACCCGTCGTCGACGGACGGGGTGAGCATCTGCCCGTCGACCTCGACCTGCTGCTCGGGGCTCCACAGCAGGGTGCCGCCGGCGGCGCCGAACGCGAGCACGTCGACGTCGTCACCGGGCGCCCCGCCGATCCACCCGGTGACCGCGGACCCGTCGGGCTCGCGGAGCACGGCCCCGTCGTCCGCGGCGAGCACGGTGACCGCGACGACGCCGTCGACCACCACGTACCGCGACGACGTGCGCAGCGCGGGGGACCCGGTGAACCCGTGCTCGGCGCCCGGCACGGGCACGGGGGTGCTCCACCGCTCGTCCCAGGTCACGGGGTCGCGCGCGGTGACGACGTCGACCGGCGTCGCGCCGCCGGGGTGCCGGACCACCTCGACGACCAGGGTGTCGGTCGCCGCGAGGGTGCGGGGCGCCGGGAGGTCGAGGTCCCGCTCGCGGACGACGCGCCCGTCGGCGACGGCGACGACCAGCACCCGCGCCCAGGTCTGCACGTGCTCCTCGCCGGAGTCCCTCCACCGGGTCGCCGCGTCGCCGGTCAGGCAGGTGACCGTGGCGGGGTCGCCGGGCGTGGGCAGGCAGGACGGGTGCTCCGCCCACCAGCCGTCGCCGCGCGCGGACCCGTCGGGCAGCACGCGGGACCAGACCACCGTGTCGCCGTCGAGGCCGACCAGCGTGGTCCGTGACGAGGACACGCCCAGCACCTCCGCCGACGCCGAGGACCGCAGCGCGACCCGCAGGCCGTCCGCGCCGTGCGCGGTCACGTCGAGGTCGACCGAGCCCGCACCCGTGCTGCCCGCCGCGACCGGCTCGACCGGGCCCGGGGCGACGGAGAGGTCGGCCACGACGCCCGACAGCCCCACGAGCGCGGCGAGCCGGTCCCGCTCCCGGGCGTCGACGACCGCCTGCGCACCGACGAGGCCGAGCAGCACGGCGGCGACGACACCGAGCGCGACGACCTGCGCGCGGGTGGGCCGCGGCGGGCTGGCCCGCCCGGCGCCTGCCGCTCCCCCGGGGTCCGCACCGGGGCGGGGGCCGGTGGGCGCGGCGGGGTCCTCCTCGTCGAGCGCGACCTCGAGCCGCTGCTTCGCACCCACAGCGACGACCGTAGCGCCCGCCGCGCGTCACCCGAGCGGGACCGGCGTCCCGTCGTCCCGCTGCCCCACGAGGCGACCGTCGGCGACGCTCACCCAGGTGATGTCGTCGACCGTGGTGCGCCAGAGCTCGTGGCCGTCCGTCAGGCCGACGGCCGTGAGGGGGACCTCGCCCTGCCCGCCGAACCCTTCCTGCACCACGACGACGCGCCCGTCGGTCGCGACGATGCTCATGTCCGTGCGTGCGGTGTGCTCCCAGAGCGCGCCGCCCGTGCGGCCGTCGACCGCGTGCAGCGTCGTGTCGTCGTCGACGAGAACCCGCCCGTCGACGACCATCACGCTCCACCCCGTGACCCCCGCGGCCGTCCACCGGGGCGTCCCGTCGCGGTCCCAGGCCCGCAGGTCGGCGCCGTCGGTGGTGAGGACGACGTCCCCCAGCGACCCGTCGTCGAGGTGGACGCCCAGCACGTCGCCCGGGAAGACGGTCATCCCGTCCGCGGTCCAGAGCTCGGTCTCCTGCACGCGGCGCTGACCGTCCGCCGGCTGGGCGGACAGGGCGAGGGCCACGACGTCCTCCTGGGCGCGGTCCATCACCCACCCGCTGACGGCCACCCCGTCGGCGGCGCGCAGCACGGAGCCGTCGACCGCGGCGAGCAGGGTCGCGCCCTGGCCGGCGTCCACCGCGACGAGGTCGGGCACCGTCTCGGTGAACACCTGGGTGCTGTAACCCGCCGGGCGGGCGCCCGTCGGCACGCGCGTGCGCCACAGGACGTCCCAGGTGGCGGGGTCGTGCGCCGTGACGACGACGGGCGACGCGTCACCACCCCCCTCCCGCTCGGCCAGCACGATCCGGTCACCGGCTTCGCCCAGCGTGCGGGAGAGGTTCGGCTCGAGGACGTGCTCGTGGACCACCCGACCGTCGGCGAGCGCGACGACGAGCACGACCGCCGAGGTCTGCGGGACGTCCTCGTGCTGGTCGGCCCACCATTCCCCGCCGTCGCCGACCAGGCAGGTCGCCGTGGTCTCGTCGCCCGGGGTGACGGTGCACTGCGGCGGGTAGGGGTTCCAGCCGTCGGCGGGCGGGTCGACCGTGCGCAGCGGGACCGACCAGACCACGTCACCGTCACGCACGCCGTCGAGCGTGATCGCGTCGCCGCCCGTGCGCCGCACGACCGACGGGAGGCCGTCCCGCTCGGGCCGGAGCACCTGGTACTCCCACCCGGGCAGCCGCTCGTCGAGCTCCCCGGCGACGACGCGCGGCGGGGCGCTCAGGTCCGTGACCACAGCGGGCAGGCCCGCGAGGTCGGCGATCCGGGCGCGCCCACGCGCGTCGAGCACGAGCTGCGCCCCGCCGAGCGCGAGCAGCACGGCACCGGCCGCGGCGAGCACCCGCACCTGCACCCGCGTCAGCCGCCACCTGCGGGCGGCCGCCGCGTCCGCGGGCAGCGGACCGACGCTCTCCGGCCCGTCGACGTCCTCGAGCTCGACCTCGAGCCGCTGCTTCGCCCCCATGCCCGTCGACGGTAGCGGGCGGCCGGTCACCGAGGGCGGGGTTCACGGGCCCGTCGCAGGATCGGACGAGGCCGGTGGTGGGCGGTCAGACCCGGGCACCGCTACCGCACGGGTCGCCCGTCGGCGCCGAACGTGACCGACGCCCCGTCGGGCGCGTACGCGACGAGCCGCCCGGCGACGACGTCCAGCCAGCCGATGCCCGGCAGGGTCGTGCGCCACGCCTCGTCGCCGTCGGCGAGGTCGACCGCCACGAGCTCCGTCGTCGTGTCGTCGGACACCTGGCTGCTGGCCCAGCCGGACTGCTGCAGCAGGACCCGGCGACCGTCCGTCAGGGCGAGCGTCATGCCCTCGTCGACGGGGACCTCCCACAGCGCACGCCCCGACTCTCCGTCCACGCACCGCAGCGTGGCGTCGTCCAGCACGACGACGCGCCCGCCGACGACCATCCCGGTCCACCCCTCGGCGCCCGTCGCCCGCCATCGCTCGGTGCCGTCCCGGTCCGAGCCGAGCAGGTCACCGTCGACCGTGGTCAGCACGAGACCGTCCAGGGAGCCGTCGTCGACGCCCACCGGCAGGACCTCGCCCTCGAGCTCGACCTCACCGGCCGGGGACCACAGGATCGTGCCCGCGCCGGTGCCGAGCACGAGCAGCTCGGCGTCGCCCGGGCGGCCCGGGGCCGCGAGCGCCCCGTCGAGGTCGGCGCCGTCGGGGGCCCGGAGGACCGCACCGTCCACGGTCGACAGGACCGTCACCTCGGACGTGCCCAGCACCGCGACCGCGTCGGGGGTGAGCACCAGCTCGGGCTCGCCGGCGTACCCCTCGATCTCGTCGGGGACCGGCACCCGTGCGGCCCACCGCTCGGCACCCGTCGCGGCGTCGAAGGCCGTGACCACGTCGACCAGGTCCCCGTCGTCGCCGTCGGGCACCCGGGTGCCGCCGACGAGCACGTCGCCAGCACCCTGCAGGCGGGTCGGCGCCGGCAGGTCGAGGTCCCGCTCGTACGGGGTCGACCCGTCCACGACGTCGATGGCGAGGAGCCGGGCCCACGTCCGGGGGCGGTCCGTCCCGTCGCCGTCCAGGGACACCGCACCGTCACCGGTCAGGCACGTGACGATCGAGGCGTCGTCGGGCGTCCGCACGCACGACGGCTGGAACGGCGCCCACGCGGCGGCGTCCTCGGTGGGAGGATCGCCCGCCGCCCACAGGACGAAGGTCCACCCGGTCGAGCCGTCGGGGTCGTCGCCGTCGAGGCGCACGACGTCCCGCGACGTGCGGAGGACGACCCGCGGCCGGGTCCCGTCGGCGGCGACCAGCTCCTGCTCGACGGCCGGCTCGCCGGTGCGGCGCAGGTCCTCCGGCGTGAACCGGGGCGGGGCGCCGAGGTCGGTGACGACGCCCGGCAGACCCGCCAGGTCGGCGAGCCGGGCCCGCGCGCGGTGGTCGACGACGAGCTGCGCGCCGACGAGGCCCAGGGCGAGCGCGACGACGGCCGCGGCGCCGAGCACGTGCGCACGGCGGGGCCTCCACCGACCGCCACGCCCCGGCCTCACGACCGCATCCGGCGGCGCGCCCCGGTCGTCGGGGTCGTCGTCCTCGGGCTCGCTCTCGCCAGGGTCGCCGTCGTCCGGGCCCTCGTCGAGCTCGACCTCGTGCCGCTGCTTCGCCCCCACCCCTCGACGCTAGCGCCCGGTGCGCGCGGCGTCCGGCCGTTCGTGGGCGAGCTGGGCGTACAGGTAGGCGTCGTGCCACACCGGGTCGCCGTGCTCGTCGTCGGCGAAGCTCGCGGCCTCGCGCTCGTGGCCCTCACGGCGCATGCCGACGCGCTCCAGCAGCCGCCACGACCGGTCGTTGCGCGGGTCGCAGCGGGCCGTCAGCCGGCGGGCGCCGTCGTGCACGAGGGCGTCGAGCAGCGCGTCGACGGCCTCCGTGGCGTACCCGCGTCCGCCGTGCCCGGGGGCGAAGACGTACCCGACGGTCCACGTGCGCCACGCCTGCGGCTCGACCCGCGCGGCGTAGAGGTGCCCGACGAGCGTCCCTCCGGTCAGGCGCACGGCCACGAACCGCGGGTCGGTGACCCGGCGGAGCGCCTCGGCGTCGCACTCGGCGCGCGACAGCGGCCCGTACGGCTCGAACCGCACGACGTCGGAGCGTCCGAGGTACCCGTGCAGGGCGGCACCGTCGTCGGGCGAGAACGGGCCGAGCTCGAGCCGGGGCGTGGTCAGCTGCACGCGACGGACGCTACGCCGCGGCGGGTCGCTCCGCCCCCAGGATTCGAACCCGGACCTCGAGGCACCAAAGGCCTGTGTGCTGCCGTTACACCAGGGCGGACCGGCGCACCAGTCTGCCAGGACCGGCGCCCCGCACGGGCGTCGTGCCGCTGCGCAGCCCGGTGGCCGACGTCCCCCGCCGGCGGGGTCCCGCACGGCACAATGTCCGGATGTCCTCGGAGAGCAAGCGCGCGCCACGGTCGCGGATGACGGGCACCCAGCGGCGCGAGCAGCTGCTCGACGTGTCGCGGCGGCTGTTCGCCGAGAAGGGCTTCGACACCACGAGCGTCGAGGAGATCGCGTCCCGCGCCGGGGTGTCCAAGCCCGTGGTGTACGAGCACTTCGGCGGCAAGGAGGGCGTCTACGCGGTCGTCGTCGACCGGGAGATCCAGGCGCTGACCGGGGCCCTCACGGGGGCGCTCGAGGCGGGCGGCCACCCCAAGGTCATGGTCGAGCGGTCCGCTCTCGCGCTCCTGTCGTACATCGAGGCGTCCGAGGACGGGTTCCGCATCCTCGTGCGCGACTCCCCCGTCGCGCAGGCCACCGGCACGTTCTCCAGCCTGATCGGCGACGTCGCCACGCAGGTGGAGCACCTGCTGGGCAACCAGTTCAAGAAGCAGGGCCTCGACCCGCGCACCGCGCCGATCTACGCGCAGATGCTCGTGGGCATGGTCGCGCTCACCGGGCAGTGGTGGCTCGACGCGCGCAGCCCCAAGAAGCAGGAGGTCGCCGCGCACCTGGTGAACCTCGCGTGGAACGGCCTGTCCGCGATCGAGCGGCGCCCGTCGCTCGACCCCGACGGCGAGCGCCACGCACGGCGGTCGAGCAGGTCTGTCGACGACGAGTAACCTCAGCCCATGGCGGAGACCGACGTGGGCCGCCCGCCCCGGGACGAGGTCGACCGCATCGTCGTCGCGTGGCAGCGGGAGCGGCCCGACCTGGACGTGCGACCCCTCACCGTGCTCTCGCGCGTGAGCCGGCTGGCCCGGCACCTGGACCTGGCCCGCCGCAGCGCGTTCGCCCGGCACGGGCTGGAGACGTGGGAGTTCGACGTGCTCTCGGCGCTGCGCCGCGCCGGTGCGCCGTACCGCCTGTCCCCCGGTGCGCTGCTCACGCAGACCCTCGTCACGTCGGGCACGATGACGAACCGGATCGACCGGCTCGTCGAGCACGGCCTCGTCGAGCGCCAGCCGTCCCCGGACGACCGTCGCGGCGTGCTGGTCCAGCTCACCGCGCTCGGCCTGACGCGGGTCGACCAGGCGTTCGCCGACCTGCTCGACGTCGAGCGCGCGCTGCTCGGCGACCTGACGCCGGAGGACCGCGAGCGCCTCGCGGACCTGCTCCGCGAGGTGCTCACCCCGTTCGACGACGCCCGCTGACCTCAGCCGGCTGTCTCGGCGGCCTCGAGCCAGGCGGCCTCGAGCTCGTCGCGCTCGGCGGCCAGGGCGCGCAGCTCGGCGTCGAGGGCCGTGACCGCGGCGTGGTCGGTGGCCTGCGCGGCCATCCGGTCGTGCAGGCCGGCCTCCAGCGCGGCGATCTTCTCCAGGCGCCGCTCGATGCGGGCGACCTCCTTGCGGGCGGCACGGACCTCCGCCGCGCTCGGCCCGTCCGTCGGCGGCGCGACCGGCACGGGCGCCGCCGCGGACCCGACCTGGGCCATCGCCGTGGGGGCCGTGGTCGCGCGCAGCGCCAGGTACTCCTCGACGCCGCCGGGCAGGTCGCGCAGGGCGCCGTCGCCGAGCAGCGCGACCTGGCGGTCGCAGACGCGCTCGAGCAGGTACCGGTCGTGGGAGACGACGACGAGCGTGCCGGGCCAGCCGTCGAGGAGGTCCTCGACCGCGGCGAGGGTGTCGGTGTCGAGGTCGTTGGTCGGCTCGTCGAGGAGCAGCACGTTGGGCTCGCCGACGAGCAGACGCAGCAGCTGCAGGCGGCGCCGCTCGCCGCCGGACAGGTCGCGCACGAGGGTGCGGGAGCGCTCACGGGTGAACCCGAGGCGCTCGACGAGCTGGGCGGCGGTGAGCTCCTTGCCGCCGATGACGATGGTGCCGCGCTCGCGCTCGACGGCCGCGACGACGTGCAGGTCGGCGACCTCGTCGAGGTCCTCGACGTCCTGGCGCAGCTCGGCCACGCGCACGGTCTTGCCACGGCGGACCCGGCCCGTGGTGGGGGTGGCGCGGCCGGTGAGCAGGCGCAGCAGCGTGGACTTGCCGGCGCCGTTGACGCCGACGAGCCCGTACCGGTCGCCGGGGCCCAGGCGCCAGGTGACGTCCTGGAGCAGGCTGCGCCCGTCGGGCAGCGTGTAGGTGACGTCCTCGAGGTCGAGCACGTCCTTGCCGAGCCGGGCCGTGGCGGTGCGCGCGAGCTCGAGGCTGTCGCGCGGCGGCGGCTCGTCGGCGATCAGGGCCGCGGCGGCGTCGAGCCGGAACCGGGGCTTGGAGGTGCGGGCGGGGGCGCCGCGGCGCAGCCACGCGAGCTCCTTGCGCAGCAGGTTCTGGCGCTTGGCCTCGGTGGTGGCGGCGTGCTGGGCGCGCTCGGCGCGGGCCAGGACGTAGGCGGCGTACCCGCCCTCGTACTGGTCGACGACGCCGTCGTGGACCTCCCAGGTACGCGTGCAGACCGCGTCGAGGAACCACCGGTCGTGGGTGACGACGACGAGCGCGCCGGACGAGCGCGCGTACCGCTCGACGAGGTAGCCGGCCAGCCAGGCGACGCCCTCCACGTCGAGGTGGTTGGTGGGCTCGTCGAGCACGAGCACCTCGTCGTCGCGGACCAGCAGGGCCGCGAGCGCGACGCGGCGGCGCTGGCCGCCGGACAGGGTGGCGAGGTCGGCGTCGAGCTCGACGTCGGCGAGCAGGCCGGCGTGCACGGCGCGCACGCGGGCGTCCGACGCCCACTCGTGCGCGTCGGCGGAGCCGTGCACGGCGTCGAGGACGGTGCCGCTGCCGAGCTCGTCGCGCTGGTCGAGGAGGGCGACGCGGGTGCCGCCGGCGCGGGTGACGCGGCCGTCGTCGGGCGGCTGCACACCGGCCAGGACGCGCAGGAGCGTGGACTTGCCGGCGCCGTTGGGGCCGACGACGCCGATCCGCTGGCCGTCGTCGACGCCGAGGCTGACGTGGTCGAGGAGTGTGCGGGTGCCGAGCGTGAGGTGGACGCGGTCAGCGCCGAGGAGGTGGGCCATCGGCGGTCAGCCTGCCAGGTGCGGGGGCCGGACGCGAAGCGCGCCCGCGCGGGGCCCGCTCTGCGGCGGGGCCGGTCGCGCACCGCGGACCGGACGACACATGGGACGAAAGGTGTGAGTTGCCCCAGGAAACTGTGATGGGATGCCGGTCGCACCCGACGACGCCGCCAGGTGCTCCCACCTCCGGTCCACCCAGGGAGCCCCCTCATGTCCCGTCCCCGTCCCCTCGTCCTCGTGCTCACCGCGGGCGTGCTCGCCCTGACGGGCTGCACCACCGCCGGTCCGACGCAGCCCACGGCCGAGGCGTCGACCGCGGCCGCCGCGGCCGGCACGGAGCACGTCGAGTTCACGTACGCCGGCGCGGAGGGCCCCGAGCACTGGGGCGAGCTGGCCGACGACTTCGCGACCTGCGCCGACGGCACCGCCCAGTCCCCGATCGACCTGACCGACGCCACCGCGATCCAGGTGCCCGACCTGGCGCTCGACTACGGCACCGCCGGCGTGGTGCTGACCGACAACGGCCACACCGTGCAGGCCGACGAGGAGCCCGGCGCGGCGGCGCTGACGGTGGACGGGCACGTGTACGAGCTCGCGCAGTTCCACCTGCACGAGCCCGCCGAGCACACGGTCGACGGCACCACGTACGACGCCGAGCTGCACCTGGTGCACAAGGACGCCGACGGTGCGGTCGCCGTGGTCGGCGTGCTGCTCACCGTGGGCGCGGAGAACGAGGCCCTGGCCCCGTACTTCGACGCGCTGCCCACGCAGGTCGGCAGCACGGCCGAGGTGCCCGCGCTGGACCTCGCGGCGGTGCTCCCGACGGACCGCTCCTCCTACCGGTACAGCGGCTCGCTGACGACGCCGCCGTGCACCGAGGGCGTCAGCTGGTTCGTGCTGGCCACGCCCGTCGAGGTGTCCGCCGACCAGCTCGCGGCGTTCCGCTCCGTGATCGAGCCGAACAACCGGCCGGTGCAGGACGGCCACGGCCGCGACCTGGTGCTCGACGCGACCGACTGACGCTCCCCCGCACGGTCCTGCACGCGACGACGGGCTGCCGCACCCCTCCCGGTGCGGCAGCCCGTCGCGTCGTGCACCCTGCGACCCGTCAGGGGTCAGGCGTCGCCGCGGGCCGCGAGGGCCTCGCGGACGCCGACGCGCCCGCCCATCCGCAGCACCGACCGCTCGTACATGCGGGCGGCCACGGCGATCACGCCCAGCGTGGCGAGCACCAGCACCGCGAGCGCCACGATCGGCTCCCACCAGGCGGCGTCGCCGAGGAACAGCCGCACGGGCATGCCCACCGGCGCGGTGAACGGCACGAACGACATGATCCGCAGCACGAGGTCGTTGTCGTTGAAGAAGACGACGAGGAAGTACGGCAGCATCGTCAGCCAGATCGCCGGCTGCAGCACCGCCCCGGTGTCCTCGACCCGCGAGACCAGGGACGCGCTGGCCGCGAAGATCGCCGCGAGCAGCACGAACCCGACCGCGAAGAACAGCACGAACCAGGCCATCGGCGCCCCGACGAGCGTCAGCAGGTCGTCCTGGCCGGTGACCACGAGCCCGATGACGGACATCGCGACGATCGCCGCGGTCTGCGCCAGGGCGAGCGCGCTGTTGCCGAGGATCTTGCCCGCGAGCAGCGCCCGCGCCGGGACCGCGGAGAGCAGGATCTCCACGATGCGGGTCTGCTTCTCGGTGACGGTGTTCTGCGCGATCGTCGAGCCGAACCCGATGGCCGACATCATGAACACCAGGCCGAACGCGAACGTGATGAGGTACCGCATCCCGCCCTCAGCCGCGGCCGGGTCGAGCAGCTCGACCTCCGGGGTCACGGTGAGGGCGCCCATGACGGCGTCGGGTGCGGAGTCCAGGGCGAGCACCGCCACGCCCAGCGGCTCAGGGCCGGGCACGACCGCGGCGTCGACGTCGCCGGAGCGCACCGCCTCCTCGGCGGCCTGCCGGTCGGCGACCTCGGTGACGTCGAGCCCCTCGACGCCCGCGAGGGACGACGCGACCGACGCCACGACGGCGACGGGGGCGTCGTCGGTGTCCCGGCCCGACAGGACCGCGGACACGACGATCGCGACGAGGATGCCCACGAGCAGCACCGCGGTGGAGATGAGGAACGACTTGCTGCGCACCTGCGAGGTGATCTCGCGCTCGGCGACCAGCAGCGCCGCGCGGGCGCTGGACGGCGGACGGGGTGCGGTGCGGGCCTGCGCGGCCGGCTCGGGCGTGCTCATCGGGCCACCTCCACGGGGGTGCCGGTCGCGGCGGCGACGTCGGCAGGAACGGTCGTCTCGTCGGCGATGACCTCGCGGAAGATCTCCGCGAGCGTCGGACGGACAGGGGCGAAGGTGCGCACGGGGCCTGCGGCCAGGGCGACGCGCAGCACCTCCTGCGCGGTCGCGGCGTCGGCCTCGAACGTCGCCGCGCCACCGGCGAGCTCGTCGACCCGCACACCGGGCCGGTCGCGCAGCCAGCCGAGGTCGCCGTCGACGACGAGCTCGTGCCGCTCCGTGCCGTGCGCGCGGCGCAGCTCCTCGCGCGGGCCCGCCGCGCGGACCTTCCCGCCGGCGATGATGACGAGGTCGTCGCACAGCCGCTCGACGACGTCGAGCTGGTGCGAGGAGAACAGCACGGGCACGCCCTGCGCCGCCCGCTCCGACAGCACGCCCTGCACGACCTCGACGGCCATCGGGTCGAGCCCGGAGAACGGCTCGTCGAGCACGAGCACCTCGGGGTCGTGGACCAGGGCCGCGGCGACCTGCGCGCGCTGCTGGTTGCCCAGCGACAGGTTCTCCACCGGGTCGTCGGCCCGCTCGGCCAGGCCGAGGCGGTCGATCAGCGCGTGCGCCTTGCCCGACGCGACGTGCTTGTCGAACCCGTGCAGCCGCGCCAGGTAAGTCAGGTGCTCGGCGAGCTTCATCTTCGGGTACAGGCCCCGCTCCTCGGGCATGTACCCGAACCGCGACGCGTCCACCGGCCGCCCGTCGAACGTCACGGTCCCCGAGTGCGCGGCCAGCACACCCAGGATGATCCGCATCGTCGTGGTCTTGCCGGCGCCGTTGCCCCCGACGAACCCGGTCAGCCGCCCCCGGCCGACCGTGAAGCTCACGTCGTCGAGCACGCGCCGGTCGCCGAACGAGCGCCCGATCCCTCGCAGCTCGAGCATCGAGCCACCTCCTCCACCGCTGGTGCCGACCCCGTGCCGGCACACCACGACGCTAGGCGGGCACCCCACCCCGGCACCTCGGGCCCGGGACGGAACCTCACCCTCCGCCGCGCGGCCGAGCCGCCCTCGCCCTCATCCCCGCGACCGAGGCCACGGCCCCGGCAGCACCCGCCAGGTCGGTCACGAGGCGTGCGTGCAGGTCAGCCGGCGTCGCGCTCGGCGAGGTACTCGTCGCACGGCACCCGGTTCTCCACCGGGCACATCACCAGGACCGTGCGGGTGCGCTCGCGGTAGACCCGCCCGCCGGACTCGTACTCAACGGTGAACCCGTCGAGGAACCCGATCCCGGCCTCCACGCTCGGCACCTCGATCGGGATCATCACCTCGAGGGCGTCGCGGCTCCCGGCCGGCAGCGTCGCCCCGGCGACCGGCTCGAGCCGCAGCCCGGGGAAGTCCCGGGGCGGCCAGCCGGGCTCGACCACGATCATCCCGGACCCGAGCGCCTCGAACCGGTCAGGCCCCGCGATCATCGGCTCCCCCAGCGCCCTGACGGGCGGTTCGCCGACGTCGAGGGTCACCTCGCGCAGCACGAGGTCGTGCTCCGGGCTCGAGTGGACGAGCACCTGCAGCCCCCACGTGACCGTCGACCCGGCCGGGCGGCTGTCGATCACGACACCCGTCTCGCCGCCGGCGTCGAGCGGCCCGTCCGACCCGGGGACCGCCGCACGCCACGAGAACACGCCCACGAGCCCGACGGGCACGACGAGCAGAGCGGCCAGCGTGGCCACCGCCGACCGGGAGCGGCCGTCACCCCGCTCGTCGGAGGCCGCCTGCTCCGGCCCGATCCACCCCTCGGACGCACTCCCCCTGGTCATGGCGCTATCGGAGCGCCCCCGACGCGTCCCGGTCAACGCCGCGCGGCGCGTCGTGACGACGCGCCGTCAGCGACCGAGGAGCACGCTCGCGAACCCGTCGGACCGCCACCTCGTCGGTCCGGACTCAGCGCACCGGACGAGCAGAGCATGCCGGGGCCCGGGCGAGCTCAACCCACGACGCCGTGCTCGTGGGCCCAGACGACGGCCTGGACGCGGTCGCGCAGGCCGAGCTTGGCCAGGACGGCGGAGACGTGGGTCTTGACGGTGGCGCGGCTGACGACGAGCTCGGCGGCGATCTCGTCGTTGCTCAGGCCCCGGGCCACCAGGCCGAGGACCTCCGCCTCGCGCTCGGTCAGCGGGGTGAGCGGTCCCGGCGACGAGGGCCGGGCGACCGGGGCGGACGACGGGGCGGTGGCCGCGCGCTCGGCGAGGGCGCGCTCGATGACGGTGCGGGTGACCTCGGGGGCGAGCAGGGCGTCGCCCGCGGCGGCGCTGAGCACGGCCTCGGTGAGCTGCTCGGGGCGGGACGTCTTGAGCAGGTAGCCCACGGCACCGGCCTGGAGGGCCTCCAGGAGGTAGTCCTCGCGGTTGAACGTCGTCAGGACGACGACGGCGGCGTCGACGGCCGGGTCGGCGACGATGCGGCGCGTGGCCTCCAGGCCGTCCATGTCGGGCATCTGCACGTCCATGCAGACCACGTCGGGGCGGGTGGTGCGCACGAGGTCGACGGCCTCGGCGCCCGTGCCGGCCTCGCCGACCACCTCGATGCGCGGGTGCGCCGACAGGATCGTGCCGATCCCCGCGCGCAGCAGCGCCTGGTCGTCGGCCAGGACGACACGGACCGTGCCCGCCGCCCCTCGGTCTGCGTCAGCCATCGTTCCCCTCGTCCGTCCGTCCCGCGCGCAGCGGCAGCCGCGCACGCACCACGAAGCCGCCGCGGCGCAGCGGCCCTGCCTCGAACGTGCCGCCGTCGGCGGCCACGCGCTCGCGCATGCCCACCAGGCCCATGCCGGTCGACGGCACCAGACCCTGACGGCGGCCGGACCCGCCGTCGTCGGACACCTCGAGCTCGACGGCGCCCGCGAGCCACCGCACCCGCACGTCGACGCGCGCCCCGGCACCGGCGTGCTTGCGCGCGTTGGTCAGCGCCTCCTGGGCGATCCGGTAGAGGTTGAGCGACGCGAGCGGCGCCAGACGGGCCGGGTCGCCCACGACCTCGTGGTGCACGTCCAGCCCCGCGTCGCGGGCCGTGCGCACGAGGTCGTCGATCCGGTCCAGACCGAGGGACCCCAGGGCCCGGGTCGCGTCGGCGTCACCGTCCAGGGCGGTGCCGTCGCCGCCGTCGCGGAGCATGCCGAGGATCCCGTGCAGCTCGTGCACGGCCTCGCGGGCGGCGTCCTCGACGTGCCCGAGGGCGTCCGCGGCGCGGCCCGCGTCCGACGTGAGGAGCATCCGCGCGGCGGCGGCCTGCACGCCCATCAGGGAGACGTGGTGGGCCACCGCGTCGTGCAGCTCGCGGGCCAGGCGCAGCCGCTCCAGCGCGACCGCCTGCGCCTCGGCGCGCACCCGCTCGACCTGCAGCAGCCGGGTGCGCCACGCCGTGCGGGCGCGCTCGCGGGACGAGACCCACGCGTGCTCGCCGAACCACCAGGCACCGCCGAAGTACAGGACGTTGGTCAGCAGCTGCAGCAGCATGTACGCGGCGAAGGGCGAGAACGCCCCGGCCCGGCTCAGCTCGTCGTCCACGTCGGGGTCGGTCGACGCCTGGTAGATCGTGACGAGCAGCCACACGAACATGCCGAGCACGACCACGCCGCGCACCCACGCCGCGCGTGAGCGCGACGTCTCCCACGCACCGACCGTGTACACGGCCATGAACAGGGCGATGTTGGAGACCAGGGTCTCGGGCACCAGGAGCGCCTGGGCCACGCCGAAGACCACGGCGACGACGAGCGCCACCGCCGACGGGTAGCGGCGCCGCAGCGCCAGCGGCAGCGTCGTGGCCGCGAGCAGCAGCACCGACAGCCACCCCGCGGCCGGCTCCTCGTAGAACCCCGACGTGCGCAGCAGCACCATCGACAGCACGGCACCCACGAACAGGCAGCCGGCACCCAGGGCGTCCCACCGCAGCCCGTCCGCGGTCGGGCCCGGCCGCTCCCAGCCCGCGACGTCCGGGTCCTCGGCCAGCACCTGCGTGAGGTTGGTGCGCACCGGCCCGACGAGAGCGGTCGACGCCTCAGTCACCGTGCTGGACCACCCGGGCACCGGCCACCGGGCCCGTGGCCGTCAGGACGCGGTCCGCGACACCGGCGGCCGTGAACGCCGCCGCCAGGGCCGTCGCGTGCTGCCGGCTGCGCGCCAGCGCCGCGACGGTGGGGCCCGAGCCGGACACCACGACGCCCAGCGCCCCGGCGTCCTGCGCCACCGCGAGCGGCTCCGCGAGGGCCGGGTCGAGCTCCAGTGCCGCGGTCTGCAGGTCGTTGTGCAGCGCCTTGCCCAGCGCGACCGCGTCGCCCGCGAGCAGCGCCTGCATCAGCGGGACGTCGTCGCGCTCGGTCGGGTGCGGCGCGGTGTCGCCGTGCAGGTCGTCGTACGCCGCGTAGACGGCCGCCGTCGACAGGCCACGGTCCTGGACGGCGAACGCCCAGTGGAACTCGCCCCGGGCCAGCGCCGGGGTCAGCAGGTGCCCGCGGCCCTGCCCGACGGCGGTGTGCCCGAGCAGCGCGAACGGCACGTCCGACCCCAGCGCCGCCGCGAGCTCGTGCAGGTCGTCCCGCGACAGGCCCGTGCCCCACAGCGCGTCGCACGCCACCAGCGCGGCCGCGGCGTCCGCGGACCCGCCGGCCATGCCGCCCGCCACCGGCACGCCCTTGACCAGCTCGAGGTGCACGCCGTCGTCGACGCCCGCGCGCTCGGCCACGAGCCGCGCCGCGCGGACCGCGAGGTTCGAGGAGTCCGTCGGCACCAGCTCGGCCTGCGGGCCGCTCGCGGTCACCACGATCTCGTCGGCGGGCCGCGCCACGACCTCCTCGTGCACCGACACGGCCTGGAACACCGTGATCAGCGGGTGGTACCCGTCGTCCTGCACCGGCCCGACGCGCAGCGAGAGGTTGACCTTGCCGGGCGCGCGCACGCGCACCAGCCGCTCGGGCACGTCGTCGACTCCGCTCCAGGTCACGGGGCCACTGTGCCAGGTCGGGCGGCCACGAGCCGCTCGGCGATGGCCGCGAAGCCGTCCACGTCGACCTGCTCGCCGCGCGTCTGCGGGTCCAGCCCGGCGGCCAGCACGGCCTCCTGCGCGGCCGTCGACGACCCCGCGAGCTGGGCCAGCGCGGACCGCAGCATCTTGCGCCGCTGGGAGAACGCCGCGTCGACCACGGCGAACACGTCCTCCCGGGCCGCGGTGGTGCTCGGCGGCTCGCGGCGGTCCAGCCGCACGAGCGCGGAGTCGACGTTCGGCGCGGGCCAGAACACCGCCCGGCCCACGGTGGCCGTGCGCCGCGCGGCGGCGTACCAGGCGACCTTGGCCGACGGCACGCCGTACGTGCGGCTGCCCGGCGGCGCGGCGAGCCGGTCGGCGACCTCCGCCTGGACCATGACGAGGCCGCGCTCCAGGCTGGCGAACCGCTCGAGGAACGTCAGCAGCACCGGCACCGACACGTTGTACGGCAGGTTCGCGACGAGCGCGGTCGGCTGCGGGTCGGGCAGCGCCCGCACGTCGAGGGCGTCGGCGAGCACCACGGTCAGACGCACGCGCCCGTCGCCGTCGCGCAGCACCACGCGCTCGCGGTCCGCGTCGTCGACGACGAGGCCGGGCACGTGCGCCGCGACCGTGCCGGGCAGCAGACGCGCGAGCACGGGGTCGATCTCGACGGCCGTGACGTCGGCGTCGGCCTCGAGCAGCCCGAGCGTCAGCGACCCGAGGCCGGGACCGACCTCGACGACGCTCTCCCCCGCCCGCACGTCGGCCTGGCGGACGATCTTGCGCACGGTGCCGGCGTCGAGCACGAAGTTCTGCCCGAGGGTCTTGGTGGGGCGCACGCCCGCCCGCTCGGCGAGCGCCCGGATCTCCGACGGGCCGAGCAGGGTGGTGGTCGCCATGCCGCCGAGCCTAACGAGCAGCGGCCCGCCGGACCGACGAGGGTCCGGCGGGCCGCGTCACGCAGGTGCGTGCGTCAGGCGTCGCTCAGCTGAACAGGCGCGGGCCGCAGTGCGGCCACTGCCCGGCGCCGGAGCGGTTGTAGAGCATCTTCGCGCGGGCGGTCTGCTCCTCCGCTGAGGCCGCCGAGGGCAGGCCGGCGCCGCCGACGCTCTGCCACGTCGCCACCGAGAACTGGTACAGCCCGTGGTACCGGCCGGACGCCGAGACGACGTCGACCCGGCCGCCGGACTCGCACTGGGCGAGCGCGGCCCAGTTGAGGGAGTCCGCGCTGCCGCCGGGGGCGACCGGCGTGGAAGTGGCGGCGCCCGACGACGCGGACGCGGCGGGCGCGGCGGCCGGTGCCGGGGCGGGCGCGACGGGGCGCACCTTGGTGCCGACCGCGACGACCTCCTCGACGGGCTCGCGCGTGACGTCGTCCGAGACCGTCTCGCGCTCGGTCACCTTGCCGTTGACAGTGGTGACGCGCTCGACCAGCGTGCGCACACCCGCCTGGCCCTCCTGGGCCACGGCGCGGGTGCCGACGTAGCGGCCGGCGTCCTCCTGCTCGCGGGACGTGAAGGCCACCTCGTGCTCGGTGGTGACGTTCTCCACGGCGACGCGGCTGACGACGACCTGCACCGTGCCGTCGTCCGCGTGCCGCACGGCGACGCGGTCGAGGGGGCCGAGCTCGACGCCGAGCTCGCCCAGCACGCTCGCGACCGTGGCGTCGGCCTCGGGCACCGCGTGGGTCTCGCCGTCGACGAGCACCTCCGCCGCCCCGGTCAGCGCGAGCTCCAGCGGCAGCTCCGCCCGGCCGCCGGCGGCGGACCGGGACGCGACGAGCGCGACGCGGTCCGAGCGGGTGGCGAGGGTCTCGAGGGCCTCGTCGGCCGTCAGCGCGGTCGTCCAGACGACCTGCTCCTCGCCGTCGAGGCGCACGGTCACCGCCTGCGCGTGGCGCACGACGAGCTCGCTGCCGTCCTGGAGCGACCCCGTCGCCGAGACGGTGTCGCGGGCGCCGACGACGACGCCCTCGGCCTCGAGGAGGCCCTCGACGGACCCGGCGAAGGTCTGCACGGTGCGCAGCTCGCCGTCGACGTCGAGCTCGACCGTCTTGTGCGCGTGGGCGTAGGCGGCGGTGCCGCCGGCCAGCACGGGCACGAGCGCGGCGGCGGTGATCCACGGCCAGCGGCGGCGGCGGCGGGTGGACGCGCCGGACGGTGCGCCGTCGAGAGCGTGCTCGACGGCGGGACCCGGCTCCGGTCCGGACGAGGGGTCGGGGCGGTGCGGCTGCTCGCCGGCTCCGCCGTGCTGCGGACCGAGGGGACGGGTCGTGAAGGTCACGGTGCTCCTGGCGTCGTGCAACCCGGGCACGGGGAGCGGTGCGCCTGTGCGGCACCCGGTGCGGCGCTGACGCGCTCGACGGGGTCGGACGACCCCCCACCGGTCCCGGATCCCCGATCCGGCCGTCGTGGTGACGCCCGCGAGCGCCTCCGTCGTCGAGATCGACCACGCGGCTCGCGGGTCAATAGCGACACGCGACCGTAACGGAATCGTGACCCTGGTGCCAACCCCCGCCGGACGAGAGACGCGTCACGCAGGCGCGACAGGAAGCCCGTGGGGTGGTCCGCCGCGTCGTGCGGTACGGCTCAGTACCAGCCCACGTCCTGGGAGTGCGCCCACGCGCCGCAGGGCGTGCCGTACCGGCCGGCGATGTAGCCCAGGCCCCACTCGATCTGCGTCGCGGGGTTGGTGCGCCAGTCGGCGCCCGCCGTGGCCATCTTGGAGCCCGGCAGCGACTGCGGGATGCCGTACGCGCCCGAGGACGCGTTCTCGGCGTTCCACCGCCAGCCCGACTCCTTGTTCCACAGCGCCAGCAGGCAGGCGAACTGGTCGTCGCCCCAGCCGCGCTGCGCGGCCATCGAGCGGCCCAGCGCCTGCGCGCTGCCCGGGTCGACCGCGCCCACGGGCGGCAGGTCCGCGGTGCCGACCCGCACGACCTGCTTCACCGGCGGGGTCGTGACGACGGACGCCACGACCGTGCGGCCCACGACGACGCCGCCGACCACGTCGAGCCGGTACGTCGTCGTGCGGACCCCCGCGCGCCCCGCCTGGCTGACGAGCTCGGTGCCCTTGGTGAGCGTGTCGTCCTCGACGCGCTCCTCCTCGAACGGCATCGCCTCGGTGACCGTCTCCCCGCCCGACGCCGCGCGCGTGACCAGCACGACCAGCCCGTCGACCGCGGCCGCGTCGAGCGGCACGGAGACCTGGTCGCCCTCCTCGAGCACCAGGCCGATGTCCTTGAGCGCCTCGCGGACCGTCGCGCCGCTGCTCACACCGTCGATGACCTGGCCGTCGACGACCAGGTGGATCGACTTCTGCGTCGAGACCCGCAGCACGTCGCGGCCGACCTCCGCCGAGCGCGACGCGGACAGCCGCACGCCCTCGCGCAGCCCGAGGGCGTCGACCGCCTCGCCGACGGTCAGCGCGGTCGTCCAGACGGTCTGCTCCTCGCCGTCGAGCTCGAGCTCCAGCTCGCGCCCGTGGCGCACCACGACGAGACCGGAGCGCGAGACCGCGGCGTCGAGCGACGGGGCCACGAGGTCGCCCTCGCCGACCTGCACGTCCGCCGCCGCGAGCACGTCCGCGACCGTCCGGCCGAAGGCCTGGACCTGGACCTCCTGGCCGTCGACGTCGACCGTGACGTCCTTGTGCATGGCGGTGAAGGCGGTGGTCCCGCCGACGACGACGGCGAGCACGGCCGCCTGCGCGGCGGCTCGGGGAAGTCGGCCACGGCGCGGCTGGCCACGGCCCGGGTCGTCGTCGTGACGGCTCACGGTGTCCTTCGGGTCGGCGGGAGGGACGCTGTTCCCGGCCCGACCGTAACCGATCCGTGACCGTCAGGGGAACCCGACGGCGGCAGCGTCACCCTCACCAGGTGCCGTAGACGGCCTCGGCGGCGGCGGACAGGTCCGCGCAGACCCGCTCCAGCGGGCGGCCCGTGACCTCGGCGACCGTGCGGACCGTGCCGGGCAGCAGGTACGGCGCGTTGGGCCGCCCCCGGTACGGGTGCACCGTCAGGTACGGGGCGTCGGTCTCGACGAGCACCAGCTCGGGCGGCAGCGCGCGCAGGGCCGCGCGCAGCTCCTCGTTCGCGGGGAACGACACCGGCCCCGCGAACGAGCAGAACCACCCGTGCTCGGCCGCGGTGCGCGCCAGCTCCACGCCGCCCGAGAAGCAGTGGAAGACCGTGCGCTCGGGCGCACCGTCCGCCAGCAGCACCTCGACGACCTCGGCGTGCGCGTCACGGTCGTGGATCTGCAGGGCCAGCCCCAGCTCCTTGGCCAGCGCGACGTGCGCCCGGAACGCCTCGCGCTGCACCGCGCGTCCCCGCTCGCCGGCGCGGAAGAAGTCCAGGCCCGTCTCCCCCACGGCCCGCACGCGCGGGTTGGCGCGCGCGACCTCCGCGACCCGGCCGATCGCGTCGTCCAGGCCCACCTCGTGCCGTGGCTGCGGGTCGGGGTCGAGCCCGTCGGGGGCGACCTCGCGCACGCCCGCGTGCAGGACGGCCTCGTTGGGGTGGATCGCCACGGCCCCCAGCAGCTGCGGGTGCAGCCGCACCGCCACGTCGGTCCACGCCACGGCCTCCAGGTCGCACCCGACCTGGACCATCCGCGGCACCCCGACCGCCGCCGCGCGCTTCAGGTGCGCGACGAGGTCGGGGGACGCCTCCAGCGTGCCCGTCCCGTCCCAGCCGTCGGCCGCCACGTCGACGACCGCGTCCAGATGGGTGTGGTCGTCGACGACGGGCAGCGGCAGCGGCTCGGGCGGGGCCGGCCAGCCGCGCTCGCGCTGCTTGCGTCCCATCAGCCCTGCCGCAGCCGCTCGAGCTCCTCCTCGACGATCGCGTCGTCGAGCTTGGTGAACACCGGCGTCGGCTTCCCGACGGGCGTGCCCGGCACGACCGCGCGCGGCTGCCACGCCGCGACCGTCTCGCCGAGGCGGTAGTCGCCCGTGATCACCGGGTAGTGCCGCGACGCGTCGTCGAGGTCGTCGACCTCGTCGATGCGCGGCGCGGGCGAGAACGTGCCCGTGCCGCCGAGGGTCTCGTGCACCTTCTGCGCGGCGAACGGCAGGAACGGCGCGAGCATCGTGTTGAGGTCGCTGACCGCCTGCGTCGTGGTGTGCAGCACGGTCGCGAGCCGGTCGGGGTCCGACTTGAGCTTCCACGGCTCGGTCTCCGAGACGTACCGGTTGGCCTCCTGCACCGCGCGCATCGCCTCGCCGAGCGCGGCCCGCTGCCGGTGCGCGCCCACGAGCTCGCCGACGGTGCCGAACGCGCCGCGCACGTGCGCGAGCAGCGCGTCGTCCACGGGCTGGCGCTCGCCCGGCGTCGGGATCTCGCCGAAGCCCTTGTGCACCATGCTCGCGGTGCGGTTGACGAGGTTGCCCCAGCCGGCGACGAGCTCGTCGTTGGTGCGGCGCTTGAACTCCGCCCACGTGAAGTCGACGTCCTGCGTCTCGGGCCCGGCCGCGGAGATGTAGTACCGCAGCGCGTCCGGCTGGTACCGCGCCAGCATGTCCCGCACGTAGATGACCACGCCGCGCGAGGACGAGAACTGCTTGCCCTCGACGTTGAGGAACTCGCTCGAGACCACCTCGGTCGGCAGGTTCAGCGTGCCGAAGGCCCCCGGCTCGCCGCCCCGCGCACCCTTCCCGTCGTAGCCCAGCAGCTCGGCCGGCCAGATCTGGGAGTGGAACGTGATGTTGTCCTTGCCCATGAAGTAGTACGACAGGGCCTGCGGGTCGTTCCACCACTGCCGCCACGCGTCCGGGTCGCCCGTGCGTCGCGCCCACTCCACCGACGCCGACAGGTACCCGATCACCGCGTCGAACCACACGTACAGGCGCTTGGAGGAGTTCTCCTCCCAGCCGGGCAGCGGCACCGGGATGCCCCAGTCGATGTCCCGCGTCATCGCGCGCGGGCGGACGTCCTCGAGCAGGTTCTGCGAGAACTTCAGCACGTTGGGGCGCCACGCGCTGCGCGTGCCCAGCCACTGCGACAGCGCGTCGACGAACGCCGGCAGGTCGAGGAAGAAGTGCTCGGACTCGACGAACACCGGCGTCTCGCCGTTGATCTTGCTGCGGGGGTTCTTCAGCTCGATCGCGTCGAGCTGGTTGCCGCAGTTGTCGCACTGGTCGCCGCGGGCGCCGTCGTAGCCGCAGATCGGGCACGTGCCCTCGATGTAGCGGTCCGGCAGCGTGCGCCCCGTCGACGGGCTGACCGCACCCATCGTGGTGCGCTCGACCATGTACCCGTTCTTGTGGACCGTGCGGAACATCTCCTGCACGACCGCGTAGTGGTTGCGCGTCGTCGTGCGCGTGAACAGGTCGTACGACAGCCCCAGCGCCGTGAGGTCCTCGACGATGACCCGGTTGTACCGGTCGGCGAGCTCCTGGGCGCTGACGCCCTCCTTGTCGGCCTGCACGAGGATGGGCGTCCCGTGCTCGTCGGTGCCCGAGACCATCAGCACGTCGTGGCCCGCCATGCGCATGTACCGGCTGAACACGTCCGAGGGGACGCCGAAGCCGGCGACGTGACCGATGTGACGGGGGCCGTTGGCGTAGGGCCACGCGACGGCGGACAGGATGCGGGACATGGCCCCGATCCTAGGTGCGCGGGCCACCCGGCCCGTCGTCGTCCCGCCGCTCGTGCCGCCCCGCCTCGCGCGCGCCCAGCCGGACGAAGGTCGACGGCTCGGACGAGTCCCACACCGGGCCCGAGTCGTCGTCGGGCACGATCACGGCCCGCGCCGGCGCCGCCGGGCGCGCGGGGGCGTCGTGCTCGACGGGCGACGGGCGCAGCGGCTGGGTCGGTGCGGCCGGGCGCGGCGATGCGGCCCGCGGCGACGGGCCGGGACCCGCGAGCGGCGCGGCGGCCGGGGGCTGCGCGGCCGAGGGCGCTGCGGGGGCCAGGCTCGGCGGTGCGTGCACGACGGGAGGCTCCGCCCCCGCGTCCGGGTCGCCGTCCTCGGGGTCGACGGCGCGCGGGGCCGTCGGCGTGAAGATCGTCGCGCACAGGTCCCGGTAGGTCTCGTCCGGGTGGTCCACCCAGGCGATCCGCCGCAACGCCTGGTCCTGGCCCGCGGACTCGAGCAGGAACTCGCCGTAACCGAGCACCTGGCCGAGGATCGACCGCGAGTACCGCATGTCGGTGACCTTGATCATCGGCATCATCGCGACCTGGTGGGTGATCAGCCCGGTGAGCAGGAGCATGCGCTTGTCGGTCGCGACGAACCACTCCACGCGCCACAGCAGCACGTACCAGCCCAGCCGGGCCAGCGCGGCGATCGCCACCCACCACAGCACGCCGACCCCGTCGCCCAGCCGCGGCGACAGGACGAGCACGACCCAGCCGACGACGACCACCACGAGCGCGGTGCTGACGATCGGCTCGAAGAGCTTGGCCCAGTGCCGCCGCGTCGCCAGCACGACGCGCTCGTCGGCCAGGACGTAGCGCCGCAGCTGTCGGTGGCCGGCGACGATGCGCTCGGCACGGTCCTGCGTCATCGACATCGTCTCGCCTGCTCCCCTGCTGGCTCCCGTGGCCCGCGCGCCGTCCGCCGTCCGGCCGTCACCGGCCGGGCGGCCTCAGGACGCGAGGTAGCTGAAGAACTGCGCGAAGCCGCTCAGCGCGCCGAACACCAGGTCCCACAGCGAGCGGACGACCTCGGCGGCGCGGTCGGGGTTCGTCGCGACGGCGTAGACGAGGAAGATGACGACGAGCCACATCAGGACGCTCTTGGCCTTGGCGGGCATGGCGGCTCCTCGTGGTCGCGCGAGGGCGCGACGGACGGCGTCGGACCGGGCGGGCCGGCCCGTGCGACGGTCGGACGTGCGGTCGGGGGTGAACAGTACCTATCCGGACGATCCGGTCGAGCAGGCACGCCGTGCGGGGGCCGCTCCCCGGCGTGGCGTGCGGCGTGTCCGGCAGCCCGTCGCGGCGCGCGTCCCACCCTCCGGGCGCACCGCCCGCGTCGGACCTGGTCAGCCGCCCTGGTCACCCGGACTGGTCAGCCGACCTCGACGCGCAGCACCCGGTCGTCGCCCGGCGCGGGGTCGCCGCGGCCGTCGGTGTTGCCCGTGAGCACCCACAGCGACCCGTCCGGGGCGACCTCCACCGCCCGCAGGCGCCCGTGCTCGCCCGCCAGCAGCGGCTGCGGCTCGCCGAACCCCGCGGCGTCCGCGGCCGGGTCGTCGAGCGCGCCCGCCGGCACGGGCCGCAGCGGCACCCGCCACAGGGTCCGCCCGCGCAGCCCCGCCAGGTACACGCCCTCGTCCGTCACCGCGAGCCCGCTCGGCGACGCCTCGTCCGTGGACCACACGGCGACGGGGTCGACGAACCCCGACGCGGCCCCGCCCGTCCCCTCGACGGCCGGCCACCCGTAGTCGGCGCCCGCGTGCAGCACGTTGAGCTCGTCCCACGTGTCCTGGCCGAACTCCGAGGCGACGGCCCGCCCGTCGGGCGCCCAGCCGATGCCCTGCACGTTGCGGTGCCCGCGGGTCCACACCGGCGAGGACGGGTCGGGGTTGCCCGGTGCGGGCGCGCCGTCGGCGGTCACGCGCAGGACCTTGCCGCCCAGGCTCGCGGGGTCGGGCGCCAGGCCGGTCGCGTACGTGTCGCCCGTCGTGACGTACAGGTGCCCGTCGGGCCCGAACGCGAGCCGGCCGCCGTTGTGGTTGGCCCCCTTCGGGATGCCCTCGACCAGCACGCGGGTGGGCCCGAGGACGGATCCGTCGAGCGTGGCGCGCAGCACGCGGTTGTCCTGCGCGGCCGTCAGGTGGAGCACGACGTCGACCGGCCCGCCGGGCTCGGCACCGGGCACCACGGCCACGCCCAGCAGCCCGCCCTCGCTGCGCGGCACCGTGGCGGCCGCGACCTCGTCCGCCCCGGGGCCGGTGACGTCCGTGACGGTGCCGTCGGCCGCCACGAGCACCAGGCGCGCCGCGTCCCGCAGGGTCACGACCGCGCGGCCGTCCGGCAGGAACGCCAGCCCCCAGGGCACGGCCAGCCCCGAGGCGACCTCCTCGACGGACCGGACCTGCACGGTCGGCACGTCCCGGACCGTGGGCGCCGGGCTCGGCGTGGGACCCGGCGCCCGGGTCGCCGGGGCGGTCCGCGTCGCGGTGGGCGGGGCCACGGACGCGGAGGCCACGGCCGTCGGCGCAGGCGCCGGTGCGGTGCACCCGGCCGCGAGCGCCAGGCCCAGGAGCACCGGCGCGAGGCCCGCACGGCCCCCTCGTGCGGCGCCGTGCCACGGTCCACCACGTGCGCGCATCACGCCTCCTCGTCGCCGTCGTCGGCCCGGCCCGGCGCGGCCCCCGCCGGCCGGTCGCACCCGCCCTGACCAGGGTGCCCCGGGCCGCCGCTCCCCGCGCGGCGCACGGCCCGCCGGCCCGGTGCCGGACGGTGGCAGGATCGACCCATGACCGAGGTACCGAGCGAGCAGAGCACCCCCGCCGGCCGCGCGCTGGTGGTTGTCGACGTCCAGCCCACGTTCTGCGAGGGCGGTGCGCTGGCCGTGGCCGGCGGCGACGCCGTGGCCGCCGCGATCGCCCGCTACGCGGCCACGCACCGCGGCCGGTACGCGCTCGTGGTGACGACGCAGGACTGGCACGTCGACCCGGGCGAGCACTTCTCCGAGACCCCGGACTACGTGGACACCTGGCCGCCGCACGCCGTCGTCGGCACGCCCGAGGCCGAGCTGCACCCCGCCCTGGCGGACCTGCGGGCCGACGTCGGTGTGAAGAAGGGCGAGTACGCGGCGGCGTACTCCGGGTTCGAGGGTGTCGCGCCCGACGGCCGCGCGCTCGCCGCTGTGCTCGCCGACGCGGGCGTCACGGACGTCGACGTGGTGGGCATCGCCGAGTCCCACTGCGTGCGCGCCACGGCGCTCGACGCCCTGGCCCTGGGCCTGCGCACGCGGGTGCTGACGGACCTCACGGTGCCGGTGACGCCCGAGCAGGGTGCGGCCGCGCGCGAGGCGATGGCGGCAGCCGGCGCGGTGCTGGTGGACTCGACGCGGGCGTAGACCGCCGTCAGCGGGTGCGGGCCGCGAGCGCGGCGGCGTACAGGTCCCGCTTGGGCACGCCGGCGATCTCGGCGACCTCGGCGACGACGACCTTGAGCCGTTCCCCGCCGTCGACGCGTGCCAGCACCTCGGGCACCAGGTCGGGCACCGTCGCGCCGGTGGGTGCGGGCGCGCCGCCGACGACGAGCACGACCTCCCCGCGCACCTCGCCCGCGTGCGCCCACGCGGCCAGCTCGGCGAGCGGACCGCGGCGCACCTCCTCGTAGGTCTTGGTCAGCTCGCGGCACACGGCCGCCGGCCGCTCGGCGCCGTAGGCCTCGACCATCGCGTCGAGGGTCTCCGCGACCCGGTGCGGCGCCTCGAAGAAGACGGCCGTGCGCCGCTCGTCGGCCAGCGCCGCCAGCGCGCGCGCCCGGTCCCCGGGCCGGCGGGGCAGGAACCCCTCGAAGCAGAACCGGTCGGTGGGCAGCCCGGACAGCGCGAGGGCGGTGAGCACCGCGCTGGGCCCGGGTGCGACGGTCACGGGCAGCCCCGCGGCCACCGCCGCCTGCACCACGCGGAAGCCGGGGTCGGACACGGCGGGCATGCCGGCGTCGCTGACCACGAGGACGGTGCCGCCGCCCGCGACGACCTCGAGGAGCTCGGCGGTCCGCCCCTCCTCGTTGTGCTCGTGGTGGCTCACCACGCGTCCGCCGATGGTCAGGCCGAGCCGGGCGGCCAGGGCCCGCGTGCGGCGGGTGTCCTCGGCGGCCACGACGTCGGCCTCGACGAGGAGGCGGCGCAGGCGGGCGGAGGCGTCCTCGACGTCGCCGATGGGGGTGGCGGCCAGCACGAGGCGGCCCCGGGTCTCGACGGTCACCGCCCCAGCCTGCCACCCGGCGCGCACGGCGCGGCACGCGCGGCACGGCACGCGCAGCACAGCACGCGCTCCTCGGCACGCACGGCCTTCACCCCTACCATGGCCGGGTGCCGCCCACCGATGCCGAGCGCGAGCCGGAGCGCCCCGCGCCGGCCGGCGCGGAACCGACGAGCCCCGCCCCGCACGCCGGGGAAGCCCCCGCGCCCGGAGGGCCGGCCGAGCCGGACCGCCCCGGCGCCGGCGGCTCCCCCGTCGACGTCCTCGACCCCCCGACCGGTCCGACGCCGGACGGACCGCCCGCCGGGCCCGACGCCGACGAGCCCGAACCGGTCACGCGCACGAGCCTGCTGCGCCGCCTGCTGGGCGAGGACGCGCTGACCCTCGACGCGACGCCCCGGGCCCGCCTGACCGGGTGGCTGTGGGCGCTGGCCGTCACGGTGCTGGCCGGCGTCCTGCGGTTCTGGGACCTCGCGCGCCCGCACGAGCTCGTGTTCGACGAGACGTACTACGTCAAGCAGGCGTTCTCCCTGCTCACCCTCGGGTACGAGGGTGCGTGGGGCGAGGACGCGAACCCCGCGTTCGCCGCCGGCGACACGAGCCTGCTCGGCACCGACCCCGAGTACGTGGTCCACCCGCCGGTGGGCAAGTGGATGATCGCGCTCGGCATCCGGCTGGGCGGCGGCGTCGAGTCCTCGTTCGCGTGGCGGTTCGCCGCGGCGGTGTGCGGGACGCTCGCGGTCCTGATGATCGCCCGGATCGGGCGGCGGCTGTTCGCCTCGACGGCGCTGGGCGCCACGGCCGGCCTGCTGCTCGCGGTGGACGGGCAGGCGATCGTGCACTCGCGGATCAGCCTGCTCGACCCGTTCCTCATGTTCTTCGTCCTGGCCGCGTTCGGTGCGCTCGTCCTCGACCGGGACCAGGCGCGCCGACGGCTCGCGGACCGCACGGCCGACGCCCTCGCCGCCGCGCCGGGCGTGCTCGCGTGGGGCCCCGGGCTCGGCGTGCGGTGGTGGCGCCTGGCCGCCGGCGTGCTCCTGGGCCTGGCGATCGGCACGAAGTGGTCGGGGATGTACTTCCTCGCGGTCTTCGGCGTCATGGTCGTCGTCTGGGACGTGGCGGCGCGGCGCACGGCCGGCACCCGGCACTGGTTCTGGTCGGGGGTGCTGCGCGACGGCGTGCCCGCGTTCGTCACGATGGTCGGCACCGCCGCCGTGGTGTACGTCGGCACGTGGTGGTCGTGGTTCGCCTCGCCGCAGGCGTGGGGCCGGCAGTGGGCCGTGGAGAACCCCGACCAGGGCGTGGCCTGGCTGCCCCCGGCGCTGCGGTCGCTGTGGCACTACCACGAGGACATGTGGCGCTTCCACAACGGCCTGGAGACCCCGCACTCGTACGCGGCGCACCCCCTGGGCTGGATCGTGCAGTGGCGACCCACGTCGTACTTCTACCCGTCCGAGGTGTCGTCGCTCACCGGTGACGCCGCGCAGCAGGCCTGCGGGGCGGACGCGTGCTCGCAGGCGATCCTCGCGCTCGGCAACCCTCTGCTCTGGTGGGCCGGGGCCGCGGCGGTGCTCGTGGCGCTGTTCTGGCTGGTCCGCTACCGCGACTGGCGCGCCGCCGCGGTGCTGTCCGGCATCGTCGCCGGGTGGGCGCCGTGGTTCCTGTACGCGCACCGCACGATCTTCACGTTCTACTCCGTCGCGTTCGTGCCGTGGGTCGTGCTCACGCTCGTCTACGTGCTGGGCCTGCTGATCGGCCCCCGGCCCGACCCGGCGCGACGGCACGAGGTGCGCGCGCACCGGCGGGCCGTGATCGCGGTGGGGGTGTTCGTGGCCCTGGTCGTCGCCGTCAGCGCCTTCTTCTACCCCGTGTGGGCCGGCTGGGTCGTGCCGTGGCAGCAGTGGCACATCCGCATGTGGCTGCCGACCTGGATCTGACGGCTCACCACCGGCCCTGCGGCGAGCGGTGCCAGCGGAAGCCCAGCTGGTCCCAGTGCCGCCCGTGGGCGGTGAGCCGGTCGAGGAACCCTTCGGCGTCCCGCCGCTCCGGTGCGCTCCACGCGACCTCGGCGACGGCCGCCAGGCGCGGGAGCAGCATCGTCGTCAGGTCGTCCAGCGAGCGCAGGGTCTCGGTCCACACCGCCGCCTCGACGCCCTCGACGGCCTCCGGCGGCAGGCCCTCGACGAGGGTGGACGGCTCCCAGTCGTAGGCGTCGAGCAGCTCGACGTGCCCCGCCCACTCCAGCCCCAGCGGATACCCCGGGTGGTACTTCATGTCCAGGTACACCCGCGACCCCGGCGAGAGCAGGATGCGCGCGCCCCGCCGGGCGGCCTCGACGAACGGCGCGGGGTCCTCGCGCGTGTCCCAGTACTGCACGACCGTCCCGGGCGGCAGCCCCTCGACGCCCGCGACCTCCTGCCAGCCGACGACCGTCTTGCCGTGCGCCGTCACCGCCGCCGCCGCGGCCCGCACCAGCCGCGCGTACTCGTCGTGGTCCATGGTGAGGACCTCGTCGCCGCCGATGTGCACGTGATCGCCGGGCGTCATCTGCGCGACGTCGCCGAACACGTCCGCGAGGAACGCGTGCGTCGCGGGCAGGTCGTCGTGCAGGCGGCTGAAACCGACGTCGATGCCCAGGTACTCCGCGGCGGGCTCCCCCGACGGCGTCAGCTCGCCGTAGGCGTGCAGGGCCGCGTTCACGTGCCCCGGCACGTCGATCTCCGGCACCACCCGCACACCGCGGGCCTCGGCGTACGCCAGCATGTCGTCCCAGTCGGCGCGCGTGTAGTGCCCGCCCGGGTCGCCGCCCACCGACCACGACGACGAGCGACGCACGAGCTCGGGCCGCGACGGCAGGTCGATCCGCCACGCCTGGTCGTCCGTGAGGTGCAGGTGCAGCACGTTGAGCTTGTAGTGCGTCATCATCCCGAGCAGGACCTTGAGGTCCGCGACGGGCACGAAGTGGCGGGCCACGTCCAGCGACAGCCCCCGCCAGCCGTAGCGCGGGGCGTCCTCGACCCGCACGGCCGGCACCTCGATCCCGCCGTCGGGCAGCTCCACGACGAGCTGCCGCAGCGTCACCACCGCGCGGACCAGCGCCTGCGGCGTGCGGCCCTCGAGCAGCACGCGCCCGGAGCCGACGACGACCCGGTAGGCCTCGTCGCCGGCCGGCAGGTCGTCGGCCAGCCGCATCCGCACGACCCCCGGTGCGTCGAGCTCGGCGTACCGCACCTCGACGGCCTGACCGGTGACCCGGCCGAGCAGGTCCGCCGTGAGCACGGCGTTGGGCAGCAGCTCGGCGTCGGCGTCGACCACGACCGTCGTGGTCGGTGTCACCAGGAACGGCGCCTCCGCCAGCTCCTCGACGACGAGCGGTGCGGGCACGACCGGGACGACAGGCACGAGGCTCCTCGCGGTGGACGGGACGGGGTCCGCGAGGGGTGCGGACCTGGCACGCGCAGGGCGACGGCGCCCGGCACGAAACTACTCGTCGGACAACTTCCGCGGGCGTGTTCCGTGGGCCTGTCGTGCATCTCGACGCGCGGACCTGCCCGAACTGCCCTAGTTTTCACCGCGAGGCCCTCACCCTCCGGGCCCACGGACAAGGAGTACGGACACATGACCGTCAGCGGCATCATCAGCGCCATCATCGTCGGCGCGATCATCGGCGCCCTCGGCCGCCTGCTCGTCAAGGGCAAGCAGAAGATCTCGATCATCGTGACCATCCTGCTCGGCATCGTCGCGGCCCTCATCGGCACCTGGCTCGCCCAGATCGTCGGCGTCGCGACCACCGACGGGATCGACTGGATCGAGATCGTCCTCCAGGTCGCGCTCGCAGCCGTCCTCGTGGTCGTCTACACGAGCGTCGCGGGCCGTCGTTCCTGACGACGCGCCGCACGGACCGGGCCCGATCCCGGGAACGACGAAGGGCCCCTCTCACGAGGGGCCCTTCGTCGTGCAGCGACGTGCTGACGACCGCGCCGGTTGCGCCCGGCTGACGGCCGGGACCAGCCGCCGCGCTCGTCGACGATCACTACGCGGGCCTGCTCAGCTCGTTCCAGCCGGCCAACTGGGCGGCAACCATCGAGCGCCATCTCGTCCACACCCGTCGGAGTCAGCAGGACTTGCCGTCCTTCGGTCATCTTGTTGTAGGCGCGTAGGTGAACGAGACGAGATCGGCGGCGTCTCGCGCCGTGGCCACGGCCGCGTCAGGGTCGTTCGCCGTCGCCAGCGCGAGCGCTGGACGGTCGAAGCTGCCGGCGATAGGCCGCATGGACGTCCCGACCGGTTTGAGTACCTCCACGCGTTCAACCCCGGGCAGTCCGCGCGCCTCGTCGACGCCCGCGACGTCGCCGACGGTGGCCGGTGTCGCTGGTGCCGACGCTGAGTACCAGACCGCGGCGGCGCGGTCGCGGGTGGGCACGACCTCGGCAGGGGCGATGGGCAGACGCGCACCATGGCGAGCGACGAGCTCGGTGTACCCGACTCCGGTTGCTAGCTCGACAAGAAGTGCGATGCGGTCACCACCGAGCCGGTCGTGGCTCTCCACGAGCCGGGGACCGTCCTCGCTGGCAATGAGCTCTGTGTGCGCGGGCCCGTCCGTCAGTCCCACCGCGTCGAGGACGTCACGCGTCGCACGGGCAAGCGCAGCCCGGACATCTGGGGCCACGCGGGCAGGGATGAGGTGCCCCTGCTCCACGGGGCTCCCGGGGATCGTGAACTTCTCGGTTACAGCGAGCACCTCGTGCCGACCGGCGATCGAGAACGTCTCAACGCTGAACTCCGGACCGTCCACGAGCTCTTCGACGAGGCAGCGGCCCGCACCGTCAGCACCGCGTGCTCGCGCGACGGCGGATACCAGCTCGGGTGTCGTGGTCACGATGCTCACCCCGATGCTGGCCTCGCCGTCGAGCGGCTTGACGACGCACGGCAGACCGACTGCGGCTGCCGCGGCGAGGTCTTCGTCGGGCCCGAGCACGACGTGGCGGACCCGGCCGCACGCCAGATCGCGCGTGGCCCGTCGGGTTGCGGCCTTGTCGCGCAGCGTGCGGGAGACCACGACGTCGACGGCGCAGCCGGTCCCGAGCCGGTCGGCGAGGTTCGACGCGAGTTCGTAGTAGGCGTCGTGGTACGCGGCGATGCGGTCAGCCCCGACGGCAGCAAGCGCTTCTACGAGTTCGGCGCTCGGCAGGCCGGTCACGACGTCCGCCTCGGGCACCTCTACCACCTGGGTGTACGCGCAGTCGTCGTCCGCGAGCCGCTTCACGCTCTCGATCGCTAGCACCACCTGGTGGCCGGAACGGACGAGGGCGTGGTGGCACGGCCGGTTGGTCCCGAGCGCGACGATCCTCATGCGGGCACCTTTCTTGGGTTGCGCCGGGCGGTGAGCCCCGCGAGCACGCCTGCAGCTACGGCGGCGCCGGCAGCCACGTACCAGAAGCCGCCGTCCGCGCCGCGGTCATGCATCCAGGCGAACATGGTGATGCCGACGGCAGCACCGCTCGCCTCGCCGATCGCGGTCGCGACCGACAGCACGCTGTATCCCGCGGCGCGATGGACGTCGTCGATGGTCTCTAGCAGCGCGACGTCGACCGTGGGCACGAATGCCATTTCCGCGAACGAGAACACGACCACCAGCGCCACCACAGCGACAAACCCCGGCAATGCCCCGCCGACGACGAAGGCCACGGCGAACAGGGCAAACGCCATGGCCAGCATCGCGCGCGGCATACCGCGCCCCAGGTGCTCCACGGCACGCCCGAATGGGACCTGGAACACCACGATCAGCAGCGCGTTCGTGGTGAACAGCAGCCCGAGCTCTGCACCGGCACCGAGCCGCTCGGTCACGTACAGCGGCACGGAGTTGAAGAGCTGGGCGTACAAGAACCACCCCGCCGCGTTCACCGCGAGCAACGGCGCCAGACGGGGAGTAGCGAGCACGCCCCGGTACGCCGCCCAGCCCTGCCGGGACGGCGGCGGCCACTCGACGCGGCGCAGGAGTGAGCACGACGCGATCCCGGCCACCACGTACGCCGCGCCGACGGCGATGAACAGCATCCGAGTCCGGCCAGCGTCCAGCAGCAGGAGCGCGAGGGGGGCCGCCACGGCGCTGGCGAGGTTCACCGAGACGTTGATGACGGCGAACGCGGTGGTCCGCGACGCAGCCGCGTCAGTGGCCCGCGCGGCGAGCTGTTTGCTCGCGAGCGCGTTCACCGAGACACCCAGCCCGGCAATCACCAGCACAGCCACGACGGCGGGGAACGTGCGCGCCGCGGGCAGCACGGCCAAGAGCCCACCAGCGAGGACGCACCCCACGAGCAGCGACACGTGCGGGGCGATGCGGTCCATGACCACGGCCAGCGGGATCTTGGCGACCTTGGAACACACCGAGAACACGGCAACGGCTGCTGCCACCTCGTCAGCGCGCAGCCCTTGGCGGTGCAGTGCCACGACCAGCACCGCCATGAGGCCGAAGTATCCGACCGCGGTCGTCCCGTAGTGAACGACCGCGACCCACAGCCGCGGCAAGCGAGGTGGCGCGACGGTCTGGGCGCCGGGGGCTTCAACCACGCGGTCCCCCTTGGTTGGCCCAGGCGCCGGGGTCGCTGCTGACCCGAAACTCGCGCTGCGGCCCCTCCTTGACGACGATCGTGTCGCCGGGCCGAAGGTCGAGGTCCTCGGCAGTGACCAGCCGCGGGCCGTGCAGGATCAGGTTGAGGTGGTTGGGGAGGTGGCTCTCGTCGTACCCCGCGAACCAGCCGAGCAGCTCCTCGCCGTACCAGAACGTGTCACCACGCGTGAGCATCGCCGGGTCCGTGAACTCCAGGAACCCGACGTAGGCGATGTGGTCGATGAGCGCTTCGGCGTCGTCCACGTCGTCGCGCGTCACGACAAGCTCGTGGATGTCCCCAGCACGGACGCACGCGGAGCCGGCGGGGGCCAGCCGCATGCCGCGGTGGAGGGTCTCGTGAAACAGCAGGCGCACGACGTTCGTGCGGACATCGCGCTTGCTCGGCATGCGCAGCCGGACGTGCTTGCGCCGACCGAGCACCGCCGCATCGCGCACCAGCCGGACCAGCTCCTCCTGGTCGGGCTCCACCTGCTCGGGCTCGCCGGCGCGGGTGCGCGCGACGGCTGCCGCGAAGTCAGCGAGAATGCCGACGTACTCGTGCCGCAGCGACGACTTGAACGCGTCGAACCCCTCAAGCATGTCAGCGGTCAGCGTGGAACCGTCGTCCATCGTGACGACCACGTCCTTGGCCTCGCCGTCGGGGTAGGCCCAGTCGAGCTCAACATCGACCCGCGCGCCGTCGGCACTGCGCAACGTGAGCTGCGCGTAGTACTCGACGCCCTGACGCACGTCGCCCAGAGTCGCGTCGTGGAGCGTCAGAGATCCGACGACCACCCGTGCCATGTCGATCGCATTCGGGCCGTTGTCGACGATGCACCCACCACCGCACCGCTCGCGGTCGAGGTACCACCGCTCGCCGCCCGTGTGCTCGCTGATGTCCTCCAGGTATCGGACCGCGACGCGTTCGACGGCGCGCCCGGTCGCACGCACCCGGTCGCGGAGCTCGACTAGGTGACGGTTGAACCGACGGTGGGACGCGGTGCGCAGCACGCGACCTCGCGTGCCAGCGAGCGCCACCAGGCGCTCGGCGTCTGCGGGGTCGAGCGTGAGCGGCTTCTCGCAACAGACGTCCAAGCCGGCGGCGAGCAGATCGCTGACGACGGACGCGTGCAGGTCGTTCGGTAGCGCCACCACGACGGCGTCGCAGACGCCCGACGCGGCGAGCTGGGTGTGCGAGGTGAACGTCGTGACGCCAGGGCCAGCCAGTTCGGCGAGGCGGACGGGATCGAGGTCGCATACCGCGGTGACGTGGACGTCAGGAAGCTCGTCCGCGGCCGCGACGAACTCGCGCGCGATCGCTCCCAGCCCGACGATGCCGAGTCTCATCTCGTCTCCTTCTGGTAGTGCAAGGTCGTCGAGCTGGCGCGGACGTGCGCCGCGAACCTCTGGACGAGGTCGTACATCCGCTCGGCGTAGGTGTCGAGGTCGCGCACGTCGACCCATTCGCCGTCCGTGTGCGCGCCGTTGCGGTCGAGGTCGCCCGGCCCGCACACGACGACGTAGTCGGCGTGACCGGGCCCCCAGATGGCGTCGCAGGTGCAGGCCGTGCCGTCGGCGACCCCGTCGCGGCGGTGCAGCCCGGCTTGGTCCAGAACCGCCTCCAGGGCGGGGTGGCGATTGAGCAGCGCCGGATATCCCCGCTTGAGCCACCTCAGGCTGACGAGCTCCTCGTGCCGTCGACCTATCTCACGGGCCGGCGGGACGTCCCCGTACGAACGACGAAAGTCCGCACCGAGGCCTGCGACCGTCTCGGCGAGAGTCCGATCGAGCTGGTCGCGCGCCTCGTCGTCGTAGTACGCGATGTTGAGCCTGAGCTCGCCGCGTCCGTACACGCGGTTGTGGGAGGTGCCGGTCGAGATGCCCGCAACGCAGAGCTTCGCTCCGACCCGCTCGGCGACAGGTGCGAGACGCGAGGTCAGGATGAGCGCTGCATGGCTGAGCGCGAGGGTCGCATTGGTGCCGGCGTACGGGTGGTCGTCCGTGCTGTCCTCCCCGTGCACGGCGATGACCGGGGTCATGACGGCACTGGCAGCGTCGAGGACCTCACCGCCGGTCGGCTCCGCGAAGACCATCAGGGCAGCGCGTAAGCCTGTACGGCGCAGGACGAGCCGGGTGCCGAAGGTCCCGAGGGCGCCGCCCTCTTCGGCAGGGACGCACAGGACGACGACGCCCACCTCGTCGCGCAGCTGCGGTCGCTCGGCGAAAGCGCGCGCGACACCGACAAGGGCAGCGATGCCGGGTCCTTTGTCGTCAACGGTCCCGCGCCCTCGCAGGACGTAGCCGTCGAGCGTCGGAGGGACGTGTGGTCCGACCGTGTCGAGGTGGAAGTCGATCGCGATCATCCGTGCCGGGTCGTCCGTGCGACCGACGGCGAGCACGAGGCTCGGCTGCCGCTCGGTGAGAAGATCCGGGTCGGCCGCGGCAAGAGTGCGCACCGCCTCGGGCACCAGTGGGTCGGAGAGCTCATCCAGCCGGGGGTGGACGCGGTCGACCACGCGGAACCCGCGGCCCACGGCGCCGGCCTCCACGAGGTTCGTCGCTGCGACGTACCCCCGTCCGTCGCCGCCCTCGAGCGGTGAGACGGTGTCCGCCGCCAGCACGTCGAAGAGCCAGCGCTGGTCGTCAGGTGTCAGCACCGGTGACCTCCCGGACACCGGCGGCTGCCAGCAGCGCAGCCGCGGAACGGCCGTAGTCGACGTAGGCGTCGGCCATAGCGGACGGCTTCCCGGTGCGTGACTCGTGCGGCACGAGGTGCAGGTGCGGCTCGATGCTGTACAGGCCCCGGTACCCCGAGCCCTCGAGCATGCGGACACACTCCGCGACGCGAGACTCGCCCTCTCCGGGCGGGACGAATGCGGCACGACCGTCGACGTGCACCGAGTCCTTGAGGTGGACGTGCCGCACGTGCTCGATGACGGGCGCGAGAAACTCCACCGAGTCGTACCCGTACGAGATGCCGTTGCCGGTGTCGAAGAGCAGGCCCAGGTGCTCGGTGCCGACCTCGGCGAGCAGCTCCAGGGTGGCCTGCGGGCCGCTCGACGCCCAGCCGTGGCAGTTCTCGTGCAGCAGGACCACCCCGGAGTCACCTGCGACCCTTGCCAGCGCGCCGACCCGACGGATCGCCTCGTCGCGCCAACGGCCCGGGTCACGGCCGTCGCCGGGGTACGACATCACCCGCAGGTAACCCGCGCCGTACAGCCGCGCCAGCTCGACGTACCGCTCCAGCGTCCGGAGCTCGGTCTCGAAGCTCGTGCCGACGTCCACCGACCACCCACCCACGGGCGTGTCGAGCACTGGCACGCCCATGCCCGCGGCGTCGAGCTGGTCAGCGAGGGCGCGGTGGGTCGCGTCATGGACGTCGTGCAACGGGACTCCGTCGAGCGTCCGCAGCTCGAGGGCCGACCAGCCGAGGAGCCGGTGCAGCCTGACCTGGTCCGCCGGCGCGGCGGCGCCCTCGTCGCCGATACCGAGCAACCGATGGCCGACCCCGCCCGCGGCACCGGGCGCCGTTCTCATCGGGCGACGCCCGAGGCGACGACCTGCAAGTCGCGCAGGACGTCCAGATGGTCGGGCCCCCAGCCTCCGTGCACGGGCACGAGCACCCGCCCGGGGTGCCACGGGCGCACGGAGACGCCGGCGTCGGCGAGGGCGGCCGCGAGTCGTGACCTCGCACCAATCGCGACACCACCGCCGACTGCTGCGTCGGGGACGTCCTGCGCGCCGGCGTCGGACCACGCCCCGACGAGCTCGCCCCGCATGCCGCGCAGGCGGTCCGCACGGTCGGCGTGCTCCGCGAGCTCGGCGAGCACATAGCGCGCGTTCAGCTCGTCAACGCGGGCGTTCACCCCGACGTGCTCGTGGTGGAAACGCCGGCCGACGGGCTGGCCGTGGTTGCGCAGCGCACGCCAGCATGCCGCGGTCGCGTCGTCGCGGGTGAGCAGGACGGCGAGCTCGCCCGCCACCCGGACCTCCTGCGCGCCCGACAGGTCGAGCAGGATCGCGTCGGCGTCCGTCACGGCCGCTATCGAGCTGGGCTCACGGACGACGACAACCTCGCGCCGGGTCCGCTCCGTCGTCGCGTCGGTGCGGGCGCCGTGGTCGGCGGGCCATTGCTGCTCCCGCGTGGTGACGTCAGTGACGACCCACCTGCCCCCCGGTCGATCACCGACGGACAGGCGGCGCGCCCCTGACCGGACGGCGGCCGCGACTGCAGCGGACGCCGTGGCCTCGGCGCCCTTGACGACGACGGCGTTCGCGTCGTCCTCGGCGGAGAGCGTGAGCACGAGAACCGCGCCGGCCAGACCGCTGACACCGACCGCTTGCCACTCCGGCAGGTCGCGCGTCAGTCGGTCCTCCAGCTGCTCGGACGCGGACTTGAGGATGAACTCGTCGGACCGCGCCGCCGCCCATACGCACTCCTCCAGGCGTGCGGCGTCGAGCGGTTGCCGGACAGTCCAGGTGACGGAGAGCGTCATGAGGGGTCCTCGGTGGCGTAGAAGTCGACAACATGCCGCACCACACGCCGGACGTCGTCCGGCGTGAGGTCGGCGTAGAGAGGAAGGGCGAGGGCCCTCGTCGCAGCCGCCCGGGCTACGGGCACCTGCGCGACGGCGTCCGCGGCGAGGCACGGCTGGTCAGGCAGCGCCCGGGGGTAGTAGACCTCCGTGCCGATCCCGTGCCGAGCCAGGTGCTCGGCGAGGGCGTCACGCCGCTCCGCCTCCACCAGGTAGACGTACCAGACCGGCTCCGCGACTTCCGGCGGCGCTACGACTCGCGGCGCAGTCACCTGGTGGACGTGCGCGAGCAGCGTCCCGTACAGGTTCGCGAGCTGCTGGCGGTGCGCGATCTCGTCGTCGAGGCGGGGTGCGCGCGCCAGGAGCACGGCCGCCTGGACCGCGTCCGGTGCGCTGGGCCATCCCGCCGTGGGATCGCCGACGGAGACGGCGGCGCGGGCGCGCGCCGCGAGCTGCGGGTCGTCCGTCACGAGGACACCGCAGTCGCCGAGTGCGCCCCAGGTCTTCGTCGGGAAGAACGACAGCACGCCGCCCGCGCCGAGGAGCCCCGCGTGCACGCCGTGTCGACTCATCCCGACCGCCTCCGCGCTGTCCTCGAGCAGGAGGACACCGTGCTCTGCGGTCAGCCTCACCAGCGGTTCGGTGTCGGCCGTCTGGTGGAACAGGTGTACCACCAGCACCGCGGCGGTCCGCTCGGTCAGGACCGGCCGGACGGTCTCGGCCGTCAGTGCGTACGTGCGGGGGTCGATGTCGGCGAACACGGGCGTGGCCCCGGCGTGCACGACGCAGGACGCCGTTGCGAAGAAGCTGTACGCCGGCACGACAACCTCGTCACCGGGCCCGATCCCGGCGGCGAGCAGCAGCGCGACGAGCGCGTCCGTGCCGGAGTTGCACAGGACGGCATGCCCGGCGCCGGTGCGGCGTCGGACCTCGGCCTCCAGGTCGTCGAGAACCTGCCCGGGGTCGCTGACGCTCGCCCGCAGGAGTGCGCCGAGCCTGTCGCGGTCACTCTCCATGCCGCGGTGTGCAGTGTAGAAGTCGACGTTCATGAGGGCGTGCTCCCGTCTCGGCCGGCGAGCGAGCGGGCTTGCAGGCAGGTCCGTGCGGCGTGTAGGTGCTCCTGCAGCGAGACGGTCGGCCGTGCGTGCGGCCCCGGCCCGGTGAGCAGGCTGTACGCCTCGACGAAGAATCGGTCCAGGGGGCTCTCCGTACGGCGCACGATCGTCCCGTCGGGGCCCGTCGTGAGCGACCACGGGTGGTGCCGGTCGACGGGCAGATGGACGCGACGCCACCGCCTTCCCATCGCGACGGTCACGTGACGGCGTCGGCCGGACGAGTCGAGACGGGTCACGAGCGTCGACACGGCACCCGAGCCGTGCCGCAGGCGCACGGTCGCCCCGCCGGAGGCCGGCAGCTCCGGCATCCACGCCGCGGACCGCGCACTGGACCTCTCCAGCTCGACGACCGGGCCGAGCAGGTGTACGGCCAGCAGCACCATGTGCGGCAGCTCCACGTCGAACGCGTCCTGCCCGCCGCCGCGTCCGGCCAGCGAGTCGGAACGTCGCTGCTTGGTCTGGACCATCACCATCCGCCCCTCCGCGAGCTGGCGCGGGGTCGCCGCACCCACCACCGCCCGCAGGTCGTCGATCGCGGCGGCGTGCGGCCAGACGGCGACCGGTCTGACGCGGACGTCGGGCGTGCGCTCGATGCACGTAGCCAGGCGGTCCAGATCGTCTGAGGTCGTGGCGAGCGGCTTCTCCAGCACCACGCGGCGTGCTCCGCGGTCGACCACGTCGAGCAGCGTCGTCACGTGCAGATCGGTCGGTGTGCAGACATGGACCACGGCGTCGCGCAGGTCCACGTGGTCGGGCAGCGCGTCGAGGTGGGGAGCAGTGCCGTGCCCCGACGGCAGACGCGGGTCGACCAGCACGATCGGTCGGCCGGGAACGGCACGCGACACGGGCCTTGCGTGCAGCTCGCGGCCGGCGACCCCGGCGCCGACGACGACGGTCGCGCTCACAGGGTCGTCAGCTCCTCGAACCGGGCGCGGTACGCCTCGCCTGCGGCAGCGAGGGCGGTGCGCATCCGTCCGTGCCCGGACAGTCCGAGCGCGAACACGGACGCGGTCGTCGGGGTCATGCCCCGGAGCAGCTTGAACCGGTGCGCGCTCTTGCCGAACCAGACGCGTTGCGCGCCGGTGCGCACCGCCAGTTCCAGGGGGTGCAGGTAGCCGAGATTGGCGTAGACCCGGGCGTCGTCCGACGTGCGGTGCCGGCCCCATCGCAGCACGTGGGAATCATCGCCGAACAACGACATCACGAAGGCGAGCCGCCGACCCTGGGCGTCGACCGCGATATCCACGCGTCCGCCGGGCAGCCCGGCGAAAGCTGCGGCCGCGGTGTCGGCGAGCTCGGGACCGGGGTGGCCCTGGTCGGTCATGAACTCGCGGTGCATGCGCGCGACGTCGGCGGCGTCGTCTGCGCTCCACCCGCGGACCGTGCAGCCGTGCGCGACGAAGTGGTTGCGGTCGTTCACGAACCGCTTGCGTGGGCCGCGGGGCATCGCGTCGAGCAAGGAGTCGAGGGACTCGTGGTCTGCCGTCCGTACCGACCAGTCGGCGTCGTAGAAGGACTCGATGAAACCCTGGTCGCGCAAGATCGAGCTGAGCTGATGGTCGTCGTTCGGCACCCAGGGCATGACGACCCCGTCCAGCCCGTCGGCACGTGCGCGGTCGATCAGACCCGCCAGCGCGGCGGCGCCGTCAGCGCCGAACAGGGTCGGGCGGAATCGCAGCGGCGTGCTGAGGACAAGCCAACGCGCGCCGAGGCCGCTCGCGTCGACTCCGACGGCTCGAACGTGGGCGGCGAGGTCGAACGTCAGCGGGATCCGGTCGGGGTACTCATGCGCGACCGCCAAACCGTCGTTCGGCGCGGCGCACCGGTGCACACGGACGCGGCCGGCGAGGTGCCGCGCGGCGAAATCGAGGTAGGCCGGGGACCGCAGCGGGTCGGCTCCGCCGGTGACCAGCGGGGAGATCGCGTCGGTCGTCACCGCGCAACCACCTCGATGCGGACGCGGCCCACCTGCGCCTGTGCCCGGCTCACCGTGGCGTCCGGGTCCGCCCCGACCGTGCGGACGCGAACGACCCGGCTGAGCGAGGAGGTCAGTGCCTCGACCTCGGCCCCGGTCGCGACCAACTGGCGCGCGTCACGCACGTCGGGCGCGGTAGCGACCTCGTCGAGGCCGTGCACGTTGACGAGCGTCCCGGGACCGTCTGCCGCCGCGTACCAGACTGCCGCGCAGCGCTGGTAGTGGCGCCCACGTCGGGCGTCATCGACATCCCAAGGCGGCGCCTCGACCTGTCCACCACCGGCCTGCAGGACCGTGGCAGCGTCGAGGTCCCACCCGGTGCAATCGCGCACGAGCTCGAGGATCTCGTCACCCGCCTTGCGGAGGTGCGTCTCGACGATCTCGGGGCCGTCGGGCGCCAGGATCACCTCGGTGTGCGTCACACCCCACGTGACGCCGAGGGCCGTGAGGACGGACTCGGTATAGCGGACGATCAGCTCGTGGGCGTCGGGGTCCACCCGGGCGGGCACGAGGTGCCCGACCTCGACGTGAGTCCGCTCGTCGACGAACTTCTCGGTGACCGCCGCAACGTGGTGGTTGCCGTCGATCGTGAAGCACTCGACGCTGAACTCCGGCCCGGCGACGAACTGCTCGAGCATCGGGGGTGTGACCTGCAGGCAGGCGCCATGCTCGCCCACGTCGGCACCGAGGCGCGCCGCCAGGGCGAACGCGTCGCGGACCTCGTCCGGGCTGCGCACGATGCTGACCCCGGCGCTGCCGCGGCCGCCGTTCGGCTTCACCACGACGGGGAGCCCGAGCCGACCCGCCGCGGCTACGGCGGCGTCAGCGTCCGTGGGCATCTCGGCCCGGACGCGGGTCAGTCCACTCTGCGCAAGGACCGCGCGCATCCGGTGCTTGTCGTTCACGACCTCGACGAGCTCCGGCGCGTGGTAGTCCAGCCCTGCATCCTGGGCGATGGCTGCCGCCTTGTCCTGGTCGATCTCCGCCAGAGCGGCGACCCGCTCGTACCGCCATACCTGACGGAGCGCCCGCGCCGCGGCGACCCACGTCGACACCGGGGCGTCGTCCGGCAGCACCCCGACGAAGTCGTTCGCCGCCGGCTCGGGCACGAGCCCGAGACCGGAGGCGCGGCACAGGACGACCGTCCGCAGGCCGGAATGGGCGCGCCGCAACTCAGACTGTAGGTGCCGCCCTCCGCCGACGACCAGGACGCGAGCGTTGTCGGTTCGCAAACCTCCTCCTCAGAGAGTCGTGAACCGCGGGACGTCGCCGGTCCAGGTCGGGTCGACGGCGCGCATCGGCGTGACGTCGTCCCGCGTCCGCACGCCGCACTCGCGCCACTGCTGGTGAAGCCGGGCCACGGCGTCCTCGTCGACCTCGATCCCCAGCCCGGGCGCCGTCGGTACTCGCACCGCGCCGCCCTCGAATCGCAACGGGGTCTCAGCGGCGAGGACGTCCTCCGTCTGCCAGGGGGTGTGCGTGTCGCACGAGTACGCGAGCGATCTCGACACCGCGCCGAAGTGGGTCATCGCCGCGAGGCTGATCCCGAGATGCGTGTTCGAGTGCATCGACAACTCGATCCCGAACGTGTGGCACAGAGTGTCGAGCTGCACGGAACGGCGCAGCCCTCCCCAGAAGTGGTGGTCCGACAAGATCACCTGTGGGGCCCCCTCCCGCACAGCCTCGGGGAGGTCCTCGAACGCGGTCACGCACATGTTCGTGGCGAGCGGCATCTTCACCCGACGGGCGACCTCCGCCATGGCAGCGGTGCCGGCGACCGGGTCCTCGAGGTACTCGAGGTCACCCTCGAGCGCCTCGCCGACGGCGACGGCGACGTCCACGGTCCACGCCGCGTTCGGGTCGATCCGAATCGGCAGCGTCGGGAACTCGGCGCGCAGCGCGCGTACGGTCTCGACCTCTTCCGCCGGGGTTAGCACGCCACCCTTGACCTTGAGCGAGCGGAAGCCATACTCGTCGACCATGCGCCGCGCCTCGCCGACCATCGCCGCGGCGTCCAGCACCTCGCCCCACGAGTCGGCCGCGTAGGGCCGCCCGGGGTGCTCGGCCCACTTGTAGAACAGATAGGCGCTGTAGTCCACGCGGTCGCGGCGAGCACCCCCGAGGAGCGCCGAGACGGGCACGCCGAGCGACTTGCCGATGAGGTCCAGGCATGGCACCTCGAAGGCGGACAGGACCGCGGCACGGGTCTTCGCCGACGCCGCGTCTGCCATCGGATAGCCGGCTCCCGCCGGAGCGGCAGCAACCTCCTCGTGGACACCGGCGTCGAGCTCGGCGTCCACAACCGCCTCGATGCGGTGGACGTCCAGGACGTCGATGCCGACGAGCCGCTCGGCGACGGCCCCCAGCCAACGCAGCATGATGTCATCGCCGTACGTCTCGCCCCACCCGACCGAGCCGTCGTCGGCCGTCATCTTGATGATCGAGCGCAACGCGTGGGTCTGGTGCACGCCCTCGGAGTTGAGCAGCGGAGGGTCCTGCACCGCGACGGGCGTGACGGAAATGCTTGTGATCCGCATGAGGCGTACCTCTCTCAGATAGTGACGACCGAGGTGCCGGTCAGCCGGTTGCGCGTATCGACGACGGGCACACCGGCGGCGACCAGCGCCGCGTAGTCGATGTCGTCGTGGTCGGTCACGAGGATCGCGAGGTCGACGTCGCCGAGCTCTACCTCGGCGATCCCCCGCAGCACGCGGACGTCGCCGTGCGCGGGTGCGGCGATCACCGGGTCCACGACGGTGACGCGTGCACCCGCGTCGGTCAGGAGCGCGTGCACGCGCAGACTGGGTGACTCACGCAGGTCGCCGACGTTCTTCTTGTAGGCCAGCCCAACGAGCAGCACGTGCGCGTCGGGCGGCACGAGCCCGCGCCGGGCGAGCTCGTCGACAGCGACCTGGACGACGACCTCGGGGCGTCGGCGGTTCACCCCGAGGGCGTGCTCGACGAGCCCGAGCTCCAAGCCGACGGAGCGCTGCGACTCCCACGACAGGTAGCGCGGGTCGATCGGAATGCAGTGTCCGCCGACCCCGGGCCCTGGCACGAACTGCATGAAGCCGAACGGCTTCGTGCCCGCGGCGCGCACGGACTCCCAGATGTCGAGGCCGCGCCGGTGCGCGTACTCGGCGACCTCGTTGACGAGTGCGATGTTGACGAGGCGGAAAGTGTTCTCGAGCAGTTTCGCGAACTCCGCCTCGCGCGTGCCCGACACGGGCACGGTCAGCACACCGATGCTTCGGTAGAACTCGTCGACGGCGGAGCGGCAGGCCGCCGTCACGCCCGAGACGAGCTTCGGCGTGTTGCCCAGCGTGAACGTCGGGTTGCCCGGGTCGATCCGCTCGGGACTGAATCCGATGTGCAGATCGCGTCCCACGACGAGCCCGGTCCGTTCCGCCAGCATGGGCGCCACGAGCTCATCGGTGGTCCCGGGGTAGGTGGTGGACTCGAGCACCACGACGACACCGGGCCGCAGGTGAGGGACGAGCGCGTCGAGGCACGCGAGGACCTGGCCCAGATCCGGTTGATCGTCGCGTGTGAGCGGGGTCGGCACCGTGATGACCGCGACGTCGATGTCGGAAAGGTGCACACAGTCGTCGACCGGCCGGTACCGTCCAGTCGCCAGGGCCGCGACCAGTCGCTCCGACGGGACGTCGTCAAGGTAGGACTGGCCGCGCAGCAGAGCTTCGTGACGCCTCGGGTCGACCTCTACACCCGTGACCGACAGACCTGCGTCGACGGCAGCCAGTGCGAGCGGTAAGCCGACATAACCCTGGCCCAGAACTGCCACGTGTCGTGACATTGCCGCCCCCTCGCCCGTTGTCAAACCAGGGATTGCTAGAGTCATAGCCCCCCGGCGTCGAGGTGACGTTAGCCACTCATATTTCACCCATGCCACCGGTTTCACATGTTGAGACGAATCGCTCTGGACGCCCCCGCGCGTCCGGAGGCGCTGGTCCTGGGGAGGGGTTGGGATCGAGTCGTGGCCTGTGCGTCGAGGAAGTACCCGAGGAGCTGCGGGAGTGCATGGAGCGGATGGTCGCCGAGGTGCGTGCTGAGCAGGAGTCGAGTGGACGGCGATGGGTCGGGTCACCCAACTGCTGGGGGTGAAGACCCCGGAGACCGGCCGCCTGCAGCACGTCGAGCTACCAGCGCAGCCCGCGGCGGGCCCGGCGCCCCGACGAGCTGTGGCACCCGGACATGACCAAGGTCTGGACCGCGGCGCAGGGGCGGGTCTACCTGCACGTCGCGGTAAACTGCTGCACCCGCGAGGTCGCCGGCTGGACCCTGGACCTGCGCACACGCACCGACGAGGTGATCGCCTCCGTCGAGGCCGCCGTCCTCGCACGCTCGGTCACCCCGGGCGTCTGACCCTCGGAACCGACAACGGCAGCCAGTTCACCAGCCCGGACTTCCGCGAGCACCTGTCTGCCCGCGGCATCACCCGCCGCCGCGGCGGCTCCCGCGACCTCGAGTCCCAGGCGTTCATCGGGGCCGGGTTCGGGCAGTTCACGAAGCGCTGCGCCTGGCTCACCGGCTGGGAGACCGTCGAGGCCGCCCGCGCCGAGATCACCGCCGACGTCGACGCCTACCGCCACCGGCCCCACTCCGGGCCGGCCCACCGCACCCCCGCCGAGGTCGCCCGCACCTGGGCCGACCCCGAACACCTGCACACCACAGCGACCTGACCCGTCGACGACAGGGTCCACGTCACTGCGTGCCCTCGAAGCGAAGAATCTGCCGCTCCGCATCGGCGGTCCGCGCGGCGGCGGTGCTGGGCGTGCGCGGGTTGGGGGGAGACGCGGTGATTGTCCAGCATCCCGGTGTCGTCGGCCCAGTTGATGGCCAGGACGCGGCCGTTCCAGAAGCCGGAGACCGAGGTCGACATCGCGCGGGCGGCCGCGACGAGGGTGGAGTTCGCCCAGGTGGCTCGTGCGCTTCCGGCGACGGCGCCGCGGAAGGCTGCGGGCATGCTGACCTGAGATCCGGCGCGCGCGCCGCGCACGGCCGCGGTGACCGTGCCGCCGGTGTAGAGGGCGAGGTCGGGCAGGAGTCGGCCGGCGGCGCGCCAGGGGTCGTTGCGCCAGGTGTCGAGGTCGACGAGGCTGGCGACGAGCTGGGGGTCCTGGATCGCGATGAGGAGGTTCTCGACCATCTCCTTGCGGACCTCCAGGGCACCGACGGGGTCGTAGAGCCTGCGGATCATGTTGTGGTTGCGGACGAACCCCCACGCCGCGGCGCCGGTGTCGACGGCGCCGGGACCGAAGCGGGTGACCGCGTACGCGACCCGAGTGTGCGTGATCGTCTCGAACTCGATCCACGACCGAGGTGCCTCGGACGGCTTGCGGAGTGGGTCCTGTCCCAGGGCCATCGCGTCGCGTTCGGGTGATCAGCTCGACCGGCGCGATCGACCTAGCCGAAGGGCGGACGTTCGCGACGACGCGTGCCGGTCTCCGTCGAAGCAGGGGCGAGCCACGCTTCCGCGAGCTCACCGTCGACCCCACCCGCGACTACCAACCCCCACACCACAACAGGCCGGACCCCTGAGGGTCCGGCCTGTTGCCTATGTCCTGCGACATCACACGGTGGAGCTGAGGGGATTCGAACCCCTGACCTTCTCGATGCGAACGAGACGCGCTACCAACTGCGCCACAGCCCCGCGAGCGGGGTTCACACTAGCAGGCTCAGAGCCGTGCCGACGAACCGGCCCGCGGGCACCGCTCCTCGGCCGGCGTGCAGGTCACTGGCCCGCGGCCCGACGCCGGGCGAGGACCGCGTTGAGGTCGATGCTGCCCGTCGTCTCGGCGACCGGCTCCGCGGGCGCCTGCGCGTCGGGCTCCTCCTGCGTCGGACGCTCGGCCGTCGACTTCGCCACGCCCTGCTCGTCCATCGGGCGCGGCTCACGCCGTGGCGCGGGCGCCTTCATGGTGTACGTGGGGCGCGGCACGGGGACCGGCGACCACGCCTCGGCGTCGTCCTCGGCCGTGGCCGCGTCGGCCCGGGCCTGCGCCGGGTCCGGGACCGCCGGGGTCGGGGCCGACAGCACCGAGCGGCGCACCACGGGGGTCTCGCCCGTCGCGTGCCGCACGGGCCCGCCGCGCTCGCCGCGGTCGGTGACGATGCGCGCGAACACCTCCGTGCGGTCCTCCGAGGGACGCACCGCGTGCCCGGTGACCAGGGGGACGGGCGCCTCGTCGTCGGGGGCGACCTCCGGCTCGGCCGGCTCCGCCGTGCGCGTGCGCTGCACCACGGGGGTGGCACCACTGCGCGGGCCCTTCCGGCGCGTCTCGCGCTCGTCCGTCCCACGCGTGACGGCAGGCGTCGCGCCCGAGCGGGTCGGCACCGCGGGGGTCGCGCCCGTGCGGGGGCGGACCACCGGGGTCGCGCCCGTGCGCGGGCGCGTCGCGCGCTCCTCCTCGCGGGCGATCGTGGCGGCCCAGCCGGCGTCGGCCGCGCGTCCGGCGACCACGGCACGGCGGCCGAGCCCCAGGACCCCGGCGAGCAGGACGGTCGGCACCACGCCGACGGCCCAGCCCAGCGTCGGCATGGCGACGGCGACGACCCAGCCGACGACGGACGCGATGCCGAGCAGGGTCGCGAGCAGGCCGCGACGCCGCGCGGCGGCACCACGGCGCGCCGCGGCGGCGGCCCGCGCGGCACGGGCCTGGGCGAGGCGGCGCGCCGCCTCGGCGGAGATGCGCTCCTCGGTGGCGTGCGGTCGGTCCACGGTCGTGCCTCCTGTCCCCTCGCCGGCGCCGAGCGCCGGCAGCCCTGCCCGCAGCGCCAGCAGCGCCGCGGTGCTCGCCCCCGACGCACGGGCGGCCTCCGCGGAGCGCTCCTGACGCCCCGTGACGGCCACCACGCGCAGACCCGCCGAGAACCGGTCGTCCGCCCGTGCCTCCACCAGCTGCTGCCGGTGCCGCAGCCGGTGCGGCACCAGGTAGGCGACCCACAGCACCGCCAGCGCCAGGGCGCCGAAGCCTGCGAGACCGTCCACGTCACGACGGTAGGGTTCCGGTGCCCTCCCGCGCCGCAGGACACCGGCGTGTCGGACTCGACACGCCCGTCATGCCCGGATGCTCCACACCTCCCCCGCGCGCCGGCACCGCGGGAGCACTCCCGCAGGACGCGGTCTCACGTCGACGCGCGGCGCGCGTGCCACCGGGCGACGAGCCCCTCGGGGACCTCCTCCACGGTCAGGGCGAACGACCGGTGGTCGCACCAGCGGCCCTGGATGTGCAGGTAGCGCTCCCGCAGGCCCTCGTCGCGGAAGCCGAGCTTCTCGACCACCCGCAGCGACGGACCGTTCTCGGGGCGCACGTTGATCTCGACGCGGTGCAGCGCCAGCGGGCCGAAGCAGTGGTCCGTGGCCAGCGCGACCGCCGTGGGCGTGATCCCGCGGCCCGCGACGTGCTGGGAGACCCAGTAGCCGATCGCCGCCGAGCGCAGCGACCCGTGCTGGATCGAGGAGACCGTCAGCTGCCCCACGAGCTCACCGGCGTGCTCGACCGCGAACGGCAGCGCCGAGCCGTCCCGCGCCTGCGCGGACAGCGCCCGGACGAACTGCCCGAACGTCGGCCGCGGGCCGCGCACCGGCTCCGGGCTCGTCGCGTCCCACGGCTCGAGCCACGCCGCGTTCACCGCGCGCAGGTTCATCCACGCGTCCTGGTCGCGCCGCTTGAGCGGGCGCAGCCGCACGTCACCGTCGACCAGCTCGACCGGCCACCCCAGCGCCACGTCAGTCCTCTCCGTCCGGGCCTGCCCCCACGACCGCGTCACCCCTCGAGCACGAGGCACGGCACCGGCTGCCCCGGGTGCACCGTCAGCTCCTGCTCGCCGACCACGGCCAGGGCGTTCGCGTGCGCCAGCGCCGTCGTCGACGGCGCACCCGCATCGCCCAGCGGGGTCAGACGGTATCCCTCGTCGGGCGAGCCCACGACCTGCACGGGCACGAACTGCCGCAGCCCCGGCGGGGAGATCCACCCGGCGGTCGCCACGGCCGTCACGGACGGGCGGAACACCTCGACGTGCCCGGCCATCGACCGCAGGGCGGGGCGCACGAACACCTCGAACGCGACCTGCGCCGCCACGGGGTGGCCGGGCAGGGCGAGCACGGGCACCCGCCGCTCGTCGTCACGGCCCACCGCCCCCAGGGTGCCGAACCCGTGCCGCAGGCCCGGGGTCATGGCGACCTGGTCGAGGCGTACCGCGCCGAGCGGGCCCAGCACGTCCTTGACGGTGTCCTGCGCCAGCTCCGACAGCCCGCCGGTCAGCAGGAGCAGGTCGGCGCGCACGAGCTGGTCCTCGACGGCCTCGCGGAGGGTCGCGCGGTCGTCGGGCACGATCCCGACGCGCACGGGCACGGCCCCCGCGTCGCGCACCGCCGACTCCAGGGCGTGCCCGTCGGCCTCGAACACCGCACCGGGCCGGCCCGCGGCCGTCGGCTCGACGAGCTCGTCGCCGACGGACAGGATCACCACGCGCGGGGTCGGGTGCACCGGCAGGCGCCCGCGGCCCATCGCCGCGGCGAGCGCGACCTGCCGGGCGCCCAGGCGCGTGCCGGCCGTGAGCACGACGTCGCCCGCGCGCACGTCCGCACCGGCGCCGCGCACGTGCTGGCCAGGCACGGCCGCGCGCTGCAGGTGGACCCGGGCCGAGCCGCGGTCCGTCTCCTCCACCGGCACGACCGCGTCGGCCCCCAGCGGCAGCGGGGCCCCGGACGCCACGAGCACCGCGGTGCCCGGCACGTGCCGCAGCCCGGGGGCGTCGCCCGCGTGCACGTCGTGCGCCACGGGCAGGGCGGGCGGCCCCGCGCTGCCGCCGCCGGACGTGTCGTGCGCGAGCACCGCGTAGCCGTCGCGTGCGGCCACCGCCACGTCCGGCACGTCGCGCGGGGCGACCACGTCGGCGGCCAGCACGCACCCCGTCGCGTCGTGCAGCACGACGTCCAGCGGGGCGACGGGACCGACGGCCGCCAGCACCGCGGCCAGGTGGTCCTGCACCGATCTCATGGGCGCATTCTGCCTGCACGCAGGCGTGCGACCAGGTGAACGGCGCGCGGTGCAGGACCGACGACCGAGACCCGGGCCCGGCCGGTGCGTCAGACTGGGTGCATGAGCGACGGCGCCCACCTCTCGTGGCACACCCCTGACGACGAGCAGGTGGCGGAGGCCAAGGACGCCTTGCGCCGCGAGGTCCGCGCCCGCCGCGGCCACGTCTCGCCCCGGTGCCGCGACGAGCTCGCGCAGCGCCTCGCCGCCGTGGTGCTGACGATCCCGCAGGTCGCGGCCGCCGGCTGCGCGAGCGTGTACGCGTCCCGCCCCACCGAGCCGGGCACCGGTCCGCTGCTCGACGCGCTCGCCGGCCGGGGCGTGCGGCTGCTGCTGCCCGTGCTGGGCAGCGGCCTGCAGCGGGACTGGGCCGAGTACACCGGCCCGGACGACCTGCGCGAGCGCGCGCCGGGCCGCCCGCCCGAGCCCGGTGGCGACGCGCTCGGGGCGGCGGCGCTCGCGCAGGCGGACGTGGTGCTCGTCCCGGCGCTGTCCGTCGACCGGGCGGGCGTGCGCCTCGGGCAGGGCGGCGGCTGGTACGACCGGGTGCTGGAGCACGCGCGCCCCGACGCACCCCTGGTGGCGCTGCTCTACGCCGACGAGGTCCTCGACGGGCTGCTGCCGCGCTCCGCGCACGACCGGCCGGTCACGCACGTCGCGACGCCCGAGGGCTGGCACGCGGTCGCCGACGCCTCCTGAGCACGACGGCCGACGCCGGCCCGCGGGCCGGGCCGGCGCCGGGCGCCGTCAGGGCGTCAGGGTGAGCCGGTGCTCGGCCGCCGCGTCCACGGCCGCCGCGGTGAACGGCCACGCGAGCTGCTCGCCTCGCGCCCACCGGGGCAGCTGGTCGTCGTAGTGCTGGCTGCCGGGGTGCCCCGACGTGCCGGTCAGCGCCACCCACGTGGAGGCGTCGAGGTCGCCCAGGTCGACGACCATGCGCATCGACGGCGCCGCGGTCACGGTGTACGAGCCCGAGGACGCGTCCCACGCCGTGGCGTCGACGATCGAGGACCCGCCGCCGACCTGCTGCGGCCGGGGGTTGGTGAACCAGCGGACCGCCGCCGGCACCTGCTCGCCGCCGAGCACGGGGTGCGCGGGCGCGGCCTGGTGCAGCAGCCCCCAGCGCCAGTCGGCGGGGCGCGAGCCGATCTGCGCGGTCAGCTCCAGGCGGGCCTCGGCCATCGCGCGGCTGAGGATCTCGTCGCGGCCCTCGACGACGCCGGGCGTCGAGCGGTCGTCCCACCAGGGCGACGTGGGCTGGTCGAGCAGGCGGGTGACGACCTCGAGCCAGCGTGAGCCGCCCGTGGGCTCGTGCCCGTCCGGGAGGTCGTCGGCGAACGTCTGCTCGAGCAGCTCCGCCCACACCGCGGCGAGGTACGCCGCGGCCGGGGAGTCGGCCGAGGCGACCTGGTCCCAGTCGCGCAGCAGCTCCTGGCCGCCCGCGTCGAAGGCGTCGTCGAGCTCGACCTCCAGCAGCACGGGCGCCAGCACCCGGGCGTACGGGTCCTGCTGGTCGACCTGCAGGGCCTGCGTGGTGGCGACGTCGACGGGCTCGCCGGCGGCGATCTGCTCGGTCAGCAGGTCGCGGATGCGCTGCGAGCGGTAGCCGTAGTCCGTGCCGTCGCCGAGCCGGGGGCCCGTGCCGCCGGGCGTGACCTGCTGGTTGGCGGCGACGACGAAGCCCTCGGCGGGGTCGAGCGCGCGGGGCATCGCCGCGTCCTCGACGTACCCCTGCCAGTCGTAGCGCGAGTCCCAGCCCGGCCGCGGCCACGTCCCGTCGCTCGGCACCGGCGAGCCGGGGACGTCGGCGCGCACCGGCACCCGCCCGGGCGCCTGGTAGCCGATGTGCCCGTCGACCGTGGCGAACACGATGTTCTGCGCCGGGACGTCGAACAGCGCCGCGGCGGCCGCGATCTCGGTGGCGTCGCCTGCCGTCATCATCGCGAAGATCGCGTCACCCGTGGAGCCGGGCTCCAGGGCGGTCCACGACAGCGCGACCTCGAACCTGTTGCCGGGGGCGCCGTCGGGCACGGGGGCCTGACCGGCGTCGGCGACGTCCGTGAGGACCTCGGACACGATCGGCCCGTGCCGCGTGCTGCGGACCGTCAGCTCGACCGGGTCCCCGCCCGCCACCTCGATGGTCTCGGTGCGGACCGTGAGCGGCTCCGTCACGCCGTCGACGCGGACCTGGTCGCCCTCGACGCGCTCGAGGAAGAAGTCGGTGACGTCGGCGCCCATGTTGGTCAGGCCCCACGCGAGCTCGGCGTTGTGGCCGATGACCACGCCCGGCAGCCCCGCCATGGAGAACCCGCTCACGTCGAACGGGCACGCGTCGGTGACCTCGGTGCAGCGCAGGCCGACCTGGCTCCAGATCCCCGGCGCCGAGATGCCCAGGTGCGGGTCGTTGGCCAGCAGCGGGCTGCCCGACGCGGTGTGCTCGCCCGCGACGACCCAGGAGTTCGAGCCCGTGCCCTCGCCCTCGCCGAGGAGCTCCGGCACCGCGGCGAGCGCCCGGTCGGCGGATGCGAGCGCGTCCTGCAGGTCGGCGTCGTCGATGTCGAGCGCGACGTCCGCGGCGGGCGCGACCGTGGCCGGCGTCAGGTCGGCGGCGTCGAGGATCGTCGCGTGCCGGTCCTGCGGGTACGCGGGGAACAGCTCCTCGACGCGGCCCACGTCCTCCACGACGGGGTAGGTCAGGGCGCGGTCGAGCTCGGCGTCGTAGTTGCTGCGCAGGTCCCAGGCCATGGCCTTGAGCCAGGCGAGGGAGTCGACGGGGTCCCAGGGCTCCGGCGACTCCAGCGGGACCTGCAGGCCGAGGACGGTGTACTCGACGGCGATCTCGCCGGGGTCGCGGCCCGCGAGGTAGGCGTTGACGCCGTCCGCGTAGGCCTGCAGGTACCGGCGGGTGTCCTCGCCGACCAGGTCCCACTCCTGCTCGGCGACGCGGCGCCAGCCGAGCGTGCGCACCACCTTGTCCGCGGCGATCGCGTCCGGCTCGTCGCCGACGAGCTCGGCCAGCCGCCCGGACGTGACGTGCCGGCGGTAGTCCATCTCGAAGAACCGGTCCTGCGCGGCGACGTAGCCCTGCGCCATGAACAGGTCCTCGGCCGTGGCGGCCGCGACGGTGGGCACGCCCTGCGCGTCACGCGTGACCTCGACGGGGGCGCTCAGGCCCTCGACCGCGATCTCGCCGGACACCTGCGGCAGGGGCCGGCGCAGCACGAAGGCGCCGAGCAGGGTGACCGCGACGAGCGCGAGCAGGACGAGGGACGCGACGACGACGAGCGCGGTGCGCAGGCGGGGGCGACGGGGCACGCCTCGCAGGGTAGTCCCCGCGGCGGCCCCGGCCCGTGCGGTCGCCGTGACGGACGTGCTGGTGGGCGGTCCTCCCGCGGACGGACCGGGGCGTCCTTGACGCCGGGCGCTACAGTTGGCACTCGGACCGTGGGAGTGCCAGCTCACGCACGGGCGCACCCGCGGGTCGCGCCCGGCGCAGCCGGGCCCCGCGCGCCAGCCGGAGAACCCCGAAGCACCCAGGAGTCGACCAGTGCCCACCTACGCCTACCGCTGCACGGCGTGCGAGCACGCCTTCGAGGTCCAGCAGTCGTTCACCGACGACGCGCTCACCGTCTGCCCCGCGTGCGAGGGCCGCCTGCGCAAGGTCTTCTCGGCCGTCGGCGTCGTCTTCAAGGGCTCGGGCTTCTACCGCAACGACGCCCGCTCGGGCGGCAAGACGACGTCGCGCACCCCGAGCAGCACGTCGGGCAGCAGCACCTCGACGTCCACGACGTCGGACAGCGGCACCACCACGAGCACGAGCACGTCGTCGAGCACCTCGGGCACCGCCACGGCCACGAAGGCGACGACCGCCGCACCCGCCGCCGGCGCCTGAGCGAGCCGTCCCCAGCCCCGCCGCGGACGGCTGCACCCCGACCGGTGTGAGCCCTCCGGGGCGGGCGGACCCGACCGGCGCCTAGCGTGCCGGCCGTGCCCCCGACGCCTCGCCGCACCCCACCGCCCCTGCCGCCCGCCCGGCGGCCCGTCCGGCTCGCCGCGCGGGCCTGGGTCTGGCGGCTGCGCCACCTGCTCGCCGCCACGTGCCTCGCGCTGGCGGCCGGGGCGGTCGTGCACGCGCTGCAGCCCCCGCCGCCCGTGACCGTCGCCGCCGTGGTCGCCGCCCGCGACGTGGCCGCGGGGGCCACGATCAGCAGCGACGACGTGCGGGTCGAGCACGTGGCGCCCGGCACGGTCCCCGCCGGGGCCCTCTCCGGCGCCGGCGCCGCGGTCGGTGCCACGGCGGCGGTGGACCTGCCCGCGGGGCTGCCGCTCGTCCCGTCGCTGCTCGCGACCGGGGAGGCGACCGGACCCCCGGGCACCGTCGTCACCGCGGTGCGGCTCGCCGACGCCGCGGTGGCCGACCTGGTCGGGCCCGGCAGCCGGGTCGACCTCCTCGGCGCGCGCCCCGAGGGCGGCCCCGGCACGACCCTCGCGACGCGCGCGCTCGTGCTGCCCGCCCCGGCCGGGGGCGCCGCCGCGACGGGGGTCCTCGGCTCCGTCGACGGCTCCGGGGACCCGCCCCCGCTGCTCGTCGCCGTGCAGCCGGCCGAGGCGCTCGCCCTCGCCGAGGCGTCCGCTTCGTCCCGGATCAGCGCGGTCGTCGTGCCATGATCGTCACGCACGGGACGAGCGCGACAGGGCACGAACAAGGAGGCCACGTGAGCGACAGCAGGCAGCAAGGGCTGCGCGGTGCCGGCGACAGGCTGAAGGCGCTGGGCGAGACCGAGCACGTCAAGGGGGCCGCCAAGGTCCTCCAGGGGTTCAAGGACTTCATCTCCCGCGGCAACGCGATCGAGCTCGCCGTCGGCGTCGTCGTCGGCGCGGCGTTCACCGCTGTGGTCGGTGCGCTGCAGACCGGGTTCATCAGCCCGCTCATCGGGTGGATCTTCGGGCAGCCGAACCTGGAGAACGTCTGGAACATCGGCCCCTACACGTGGCGGACCCCGGGCCCGGAGGAGCCGCCGATCGACCCCATCCAGGTGGGCGTCATCCTCAACGCGCTGATCCAGTTCCTCATCACGGCCGCGGCGATCTACTTCCTCATCGTGCTGCCGCTCAACGCGCTGGCCGCCCGCCGCAAGAAGGGTCAGGAGGCCGAGCCGAAGGCGCCGGCCGAGGACATCCTGCTGCTGCAGGAGATCCGCGACCTGCTCGCGCAGCGCATCACGCCGGCGGTCGCCAACGACGCACCGGGCGCGTCCCCGGCACCGCCCGCACCGGGCCGGGCACCGGGCGACGGCCCGCCGAGCATCCCGCCGGGCACCCCCACCGCCTGACACCGCACGAGGTCCCGCCGCCAGGTCGTCACGACCGGGCCGCCCCGGCCGCTCGCACCGGCCGGCGGAACGGCTCACCAGTGCGGCGGGACCTCGCGGCGCAGGTGCTCGTCGTCGTCGCCGGGGCGCTCGCCCCAGCCGACGTCCGCGTCGTCGGCCGAGCGCACGGCGCGCAGCAGGTCCTCCACGACGGGTCCGGACGCCGGGACACCGCGCACCGGAGCCGCCTCGGCCGGGGTCCGGACCGGCGACGGACCGGTCTGTGCCGGTGCCGGTGCCGGTTTGCGGGAACGCAGCACGGACTCGTCGCCGCCCACCGTGCCGGCGGGACGCGAGGCGCGCCGGGAGGCACGGCGCGGTCGGGGGTCGCTCACGGCACGATCGTGCCAGCCCGCGAGGGCCTGCTGCCCCCGGGCCGCGGCGGCGCCGGTCCCCGCCGGGTGCCGGGGCCTCAGGAGAAGGCGCGGTTCACCGCGTCGCGCACCACACCGTCGACACGGTGACCCCGCCGCGTGAGCGCCAGCTCGGCGCGCAGCGCGTCCGCGAGCTGCTCGCGCGTGCGCTCCAGCCCGTCGGACCGCAGCCACCGCACCAGGTCGTCGAGCTGGTCGTCGCTGTAGGCGCCGATCGGCAGCCCCGGCCGCACGTCGGGACGCGGGCCCGGCCGCACGGGCAGGGCCAGCTGCTCCCCCGTCACCGGTGCCGGCTCGGGGGCCGCCGGCGTCGCACCGGTCGCCGGACGCACCGCCCGCGTCTCGCCCGTCGCCGGCGCCACCGCGGGGGTGGCACCGGTCGCCGGCCACACGGGCGTCATGCCGGTCGACGGACCGACCACGGGCGTCGCGCCGGTCGCCGGCCGGACCGCCGGCGTCGCACCCGTCGCCGGCCGGACCACCGGGACCGCGCCCGTCGCCGCGCCCACCACCGGCGTCACTCCCGTGGGGTTGCGCACCACGGGGGTCGCACCGGTCGGCTCGCGCACCACGGGCACCTGCCCCGTGGCCGGGGCGGACGTCGCCCACGACGGCACACCCGGCGCCGTCACGGGCGTCAGGTCGGCCGCCGGCGCCTCGACGACCAGCGGCACCGGCACGCTCGGCGGCACGGCCACGTGCGGCGCGCGCTGGGCCAGCCGTGCGTGCAGCACGCGCCGGATCCGGTCGACCTCGGCCTGCGGGTCGAGGAAGGCCGCAGCCGACCACACCCGCACGACCGACCACCCCAGCCGTTCGAGCCGGTCGGCGGCGAGCCGGTCGCGCACCCGCACGCTGGGCTCCCCGACGTACGTGTCGTCGTCGGTGAGCACCGCCACGAGCATCTCGTCGGGCAGGTCCGGGTGGCCCACCACCAGCGGGATCCGGGCCCCGCCGGGGACGCCGTGGTCGACGTCGACGAGCAGCCCGTGCTGCCACAGCCGCTCCGCCAGGTCGAGCACCAGCCGGTCGGGGTCGGAGCCCGGCTCGGGCCGGTGCGAGGTCCCCGTGGGCCCGCGCTGGGCGCCACGGTCCGCGGCGAACAGGAGCAGGTCGGCCAGCACCTGCGGGCCGGGGCCGCGCAGCCGCTCCGGGTCCAGGTCCTCGCCGGCGAAGCAGGAGACGACCGTGAGGCGGTGCCGGGTCGCGCCCAGCGCGTCCAGCAGCAGCGCGTCCCCGCCGGGGCGGCTCACCGCGCCGAAGGAGTGCAGCACCCGGCGGTGCGGCGTGCGTCCGAGGCCGAGCGAGAGGATCACGGCCTCGCGGCGCAGCCCGGCCACGTTGCCGACGTCGACCACGACGAAGTGCTCGGGGCGGGCCGCGTCGAAGAACGCCGACAGGGCCGGGTTGTCGCGGACCTCGCCGAGGACGACCTCCCGGACCGCGTCCGCGTGCCGGGGCGTGAGGGTGACCACCGCGAGGGACTCGTCGGGGTGCATGAGCACGTGGTCGACGACCAGCTCGAGGACCCGCTCGACCTCGGCGCGCGTCGAGTCGACCATGCCCGAGGCGGGGTCGGGCATGCCCGTGCCGTCGACGAGGTCGAGGCGCACCAGCGGGGCCGAGCCGGGCAGCGGCGTCGGGACGAGCACCCCGTGGTAGCCGTGCGCGGCGAGGAACGACGTCAGGTACGGGTCGCGGCGCGAGGAGTCGGCGTGCAGCGCCACGACGGGCAGGGCGTCGGCGAGGTCGCGCACCGCGGTGCCGGACGCGCAGCGGGCGTCCCCCACCACGACGACCTGCCGGCCGCGGGCCACCGCCGCGAGCGCCGCCTCCAGGGGCAGGTGCGCGGCGGCGTCGACGACCACGAGGTCGACGGTCCGTGCCGCGGGCAGCACCTGCGGCACGAGCATCGGCCCGGCCACGAGCACGGGCCGCAGCCGCGGCGCGACCTCGGGGTAGCGCGCCATGGTGTCCCGCACGGACGTCAGACGGTCGTCGACGAGCTCGGCGAACAGCTGCTCGGCCTGCGCGCGGTGCGCGGCGACGGCCGTCGCGGCGTGCGCGTGCACCGCGGCCCGCACGGGCCCGGGCAGGCTCGCCACGTGGGCCCGGTCCAGCTCCGCGTAGGCCGCCGACAGGGCGCCCAGGGCGGCCCCGTCGTACCCGGCCAGCGCGGGGTCGGCCGCCAGCACCTGCTCGAACACGGTGCTCCACCAGGCCAGGTCCAGCTCGGCGGGGGCGCCGGCGGGGTCGGCGCGACGCTCGGTCAGCTCGTCGACGAGTGCGCCGAGGCCCGCGTCGCGCACGCCCTGCACGAGCTGGGTGCGCTCGGGCAGGGTGCGCAGCGCGTCCGCGGTGTCGCGCAGCCGCTCCAGCCGGGTGCGCAGCGCCTCGAACGGCGTCGTCAGCAGGCCCGCACCGCCGGGCGTGCCCGCGAGCACCTCGTCGAGCGCCTCGAGGTCGGCCCGCACCGCGGCGTGCTCCTCCTCGATGAGCTCGAGGCCGTCGGGCAGCCGCGGCCAGCCGCCCGCGGGGCAGTGCGCCTGCCACACCTCGCGGCGCGCCTGCACCTCCAGCAGCGCGGCGTGCAGGTCGGCGACCGGGCGGCCCGGGCGCACCATGTCCTTGGCCTGCCGGCGCAGCCGCCGACGCACCCAGAAGCCCATGGTGACGCCCTGCTCCTCGCGCCACTGCGGCGTCGCGGTCGCGGCGACGAGGTCGGCGGCCGTGCGCTCGAACACCAGCGGCAGGAACACGTCGAGCGAGCTGCGCACCCCGTCGAGCATCCGCAGCTGCTCGGCCCACGCGGCGGGCGACACGGCGCGGGTCAGGCCCGTCTCCGACGCGACCTGCACGACCCGGTCCGTGAGCACGGGCAGCGTGACGTCGAGCAGCCGGTCCAGCCGGCGGCGCACCACCTGGGCGTCGGCCGACGTCCGCACGGCGGCGCCGAACCACGGGGTGTCCTGCGGCCGCAGGGTGAACGCGCCGAGCTCGCCCGCCCGAACGAGGTCCGCCCCGAGGCGGGCCCGCGCAGCCGCGTCGAGCGAGCGCACCGTCGCGGCGTCCAGACGCACGGTCGTGCGGGGGGCCGGGCGGGCGGACGTCAGCCGGGCGAGCTCCTGCAGCGCGTCGTACGCCGAGACGCCCCACGGGTCGCGCACGGTGTGCAGCGCGTCGACGTACCCGCGCAGCCGCTCGCGGTGCTCGACGAGGCGGCCGCGCACCGCCGCGGTGCGGGCGGCGTCGGGGACGGGCGCCTCCAGGGTCATCGCGGACAGCAGCCGGCGGCCGGCAGCGGTGCGCCAGCCCGCGTGCGGCTCGACGTCGAGCACGAGGTCGCCGAGGCCGAGGCCGGTCATCCGTTCGACGAGCGAGGTGGCCGCGCGCCGGTGCCCCGGCACGTACAGCACGGTCCGGCCGGACGCCGCGGCGTCCGCGACGAGCGCGGCGAGGGTGCCCGTGACGTCGGCGCCGGTGGGGGCGTCGACGAAGACGTGGGCGCCGGTCGCCACGACGTCGAGCACGTGCTGCTGGGCGGGGTCGAGGTCCCCCACGCCGCGCTCGGCGTCGGGGTCGCGGTCGCCGACGTACGGCGCGGGCAGCGGCACGTCGAGCTCGCGGTGCGCCTCCTCCACGCCGGCGAGCGCGCGCACGACCTCGTGCTGCTCGAGCGTGCCGGCGAGCTGGTCGAGGTCGTCGACGAGCACCTGCCCGGGGTGCACGAAGGTGCCGACGACGACGCGGTCGACGAGCGTGAAGTCCTCGAGCACGGCCTCGCCGAGAGACGCGAGACGCTGCAGGGCGCCGCGCGGGTCGAACCCGGCGGCGGTGAACGTGCCGCGGGCGACGGCACCGGGGTCGAGGAGCGCGCCGTGGCTGCGCAGCGCCCGGGCCAGCACGGGGTTGACCTCGAGGGACGGCTCGAGGTCCAGCTCGAGGTCGCCCTCGCCGGCGCCGCGCTGGCGCAGCGTCACGGGGCGCAGCAGCACGGGGGCGCGCACGGTGCGCACGGCGGCGCCGCGCTGCGTCGACGGCTGGTCCTGCGCGCGGCGGCTGGTGACGGACGCCAGGGCGCCGACGTCGTCGGACGCGAGCTGCGCGCTCGACCGGTCGGTCCAGGTCGCGACGCCGATGGCCAGCGACGTGGGGGCGATGCCGTACCGCTGGGTGTACAGGGCGGCGCGGGCGGCGACGGTGCGGGCGCGGCGGCGCGCGGCGGACGCGGCACCGGCCTCGCGCACGAGGTTCGACAGGCGCGTGGGGCGGCCGGCGAACAGCTGGGCCATGCCCGACGGGTGCGCCGACGACAGGTCGAGGGCCGCGTCGCCGAGCTGGTCGACGTCGCTGAGCGTGGACGCACCGGCGGCCTCGGCGAGGGCGTCGCGCCACCGCCCGACGGCGCGGGCGAGCACGTCGGCGGGCGAGGGGGTCTCCACGAGCGTCACGCCGGGCGACGCCGGCGCGGGGGTGCCGGCGCCCGGCTCGGTGCCGTCGGGAGCGGTGGTCGGGGGCGTCCCGGCAGGAGCAGGTCCCGTGCCGGGAGTGCGTGCGGGGGCGGTCACGCTGGCACGGTAGACCGACGGCGCGCCGATGCGGCGGCGGGCACGCCGGGGACGCCGGATCGGGGCGTGAGATCGCCCCGGCGACCGTCCGACGACGCAGGGGCTGCCCGTCCGAGCCGGCCGTCCGACAACGCAGGAGCGGGACGGGCCGTGGGGCCCGTCCCGCTCCAGGACGTGAGTGACGGTGCGTACCGCGCAGGGGGCAGGCGATACGCACCGTCGGGTACGAGTGTGCGCCATCGCCGGACGTTGGTCAAACGTCCAGGGCCACAGTCCTGGACTTTCGCCCGGATGGGGGAAGGCACCCGCGGGCCTAGGCTGGTGCAGCCCGTGCAGGCGCACGGACGACGCGATCGGAACGGGGTGCGCGGGGTGCCGGTGCAGGGTCGTCGAGCGGCACCGGTCGTCTACACGGTGGCCGTGCTGGCCTACCTCGTGGCGGTCGTGCACCGCACCGCCCTGGGGGTCGCGGGCGTCGACGCGACGGCCCGGTTCGACCTGGCGGCGACCACCCTGTCGTCGTTCGTCGTGGTCCAGCTCGTGATGTACGCGGGGCTGCAGATCCCCGCCGGGCAGCTCCTCGACCGGTACGGCGCGCGGGCCGTCATCACCGCGGGCTCGGTCGTCATGGCCGCCGGGCAGGGCCTGCTGGCGGTCGCGGACACGGTGCCGCTCGCCCTGGTGGCGCGGCTGCTCATCGGCGCCGGCGACGCGGGCATCTTCATCAGCGCGTGCCGCCTGGTGGCGCAGTGGTTCCCGCCGCGCCGCGTGCCGGTGCTGGTGCAGGTCACCGGGCTGATCGGGCAGAGCGGCCAGCTCGTGTCCGCGATCGGCGTCGCCTGGCTGCTGCACGCGCGCGGGTGGGGCACGACGTTCGGCGCCCTGGCTGTCGTCGGTGCCGTCACGTCCGTCGTCGCGTGGCTGTGGCTGTCCGCTCCCCCGCCGACCCGCACGACCGTGGTCGCCGACGCGGCCCGCGAGCGCTTCCTGCACGCCGTGCGGGCAGCCGCCCGTCCGGCCGGGACACGGCTGGGGTTCTGGTCGCACTTCCTGCCGCCGTTCAGCGCGAACGTGCTGGCGCTGCTGTGGGGCGTGCCGTTCTTCGTCACCGCGCAGGGCCGCTCGCCGGCGGAGGCCAGCGCGCTCCTCACGCTCCTCACGCTGTCGGCGATGGTCGCCGGGCCGGTGGTGGGGCGGTTCACGGCCCGGCACCCGCTGCGCCGCTCGTGGGCGGTGCTGGCCTCGGCGGTCGCGACGCTCGTGGCGTGGGTGCTGCTGCTCGCGCCGTCGACGCCGCGGCCGATGTGGCAGCTCGCGGTGTTCGCGGTCGTGATCGGCGCCGGCGGACCGGTGTCGCTGGTCGGCATCGACTTCGCCCGGTCGTTCACGGCCGCGGACCGGCTCGGCACGGCCACGGGGTTCGTCAACATGGGTGGGTTCACGTCGTCGGTCGTGGGGGTGCTCGCGGTGGGCGTGGTGCTGCAGGCCGTGTCCCCGCCGGGCGCGGTCACGTACTCGCTCGACGCGTACCGGCTGGCGTTCGCGGTGCTGCTCGTGCCGTGGCTGGTGGGCGTCGCCGGGGTGCTGCACAGCCGCCGCCGCGCCCGGGCGCAGATGCGCGACGAGGGCACGGTCGTGCCGCGCCTGCGCGACGCGCTCCGCCGCCCGCGCGCCTGAGGGCTCAGGCGCCGGCCCAGGGCACGGCGCGGCCGGCGGCCAGGGAGCGGGGCACGTCGAGGACCCGCTGGTTGCGGCTGCCGCGGAACGCCAGGGTCAGGTCCCGCTCGGCGATCTCGAAGCGGCCGTCGACGAGCACGTCGAGCTCCGCGAGCAGCGCCGCCTTGTCGTCCTGCCCGGCCGCGACCTCGGCCAGCAGCTCCTCGAACGTGTACCCCGTCCAGCACCACACGTCCTTGGCGCGCCCGTGCGCGGCCCGCAGCCGGCCCACCACGTCGAGGCACACGCCGGTGCTGAGGAACGGCTCCCCGCCGAGCAGCGACAGCCCCTGCACGGCCTCGTGGGCGAGGTCGGCGAGGACGCGGTCGGCGAGCGCCTCGTCGTAGGGCTCGCCGTACCGGAAGCTCCACGCGGCCTCGTTGAAGCACCCGTCGCACGCGAACGGGCAGCCGCTGACGTACAGGGAGCACCGCACGCCCTCGCCGTCGACCATGACGAACGGCTGGTAGCCGGCGACGCGCCCCTGGCTCAGGCGCGCCGCCCGCCACCCGCCGGGCACGGGCGTGCGGGCCACCGTCAGGCGTCCGCGGGCGCGCCCGGGACGGAGCCCGTGCTGCCGGCCAGGTGCTTGACCCGCGAGGAGATCTCCACGTGCCGCCCGTGCACCATCGGCCGCTGCTGGGGGTTGCCCAGGTAGCCGCAGGTGCGCTTGACGACGTCGCACGTGCGCGGGTCCTCGTTGCCGCAGCCCGGGCACGCGAACCCGCGGGCCGTGGGCGTGAAGTCGCCGGAGAACCCGCACTCCAGGCACCGGTCGATCGGGGTGTTCGTGCCCAGGTAGCCGACCCGGTCGTAGGCGTAGTCCCACACGGCCTCGAGCGCCCGGGGGTTCTGCTGCAGCACCGGGTACTCGCAGTAGTGGATGAACCCGCCGGACGTCAGCGGGGCGTACTCGGCCTCGAAGTCGAGCTTCTCGAACGGCGTGGGGCTCTTGCGCACGTCGTAGTGGAAGCTGTTCGTGTAGTAGTCCTTGTCGGTGATGTCGGGCACCGGCCCGAACTTCGCGCGGTCGAGCCGGCAGAACCGGTCGGTCAGGCTCTCGCTCGGCGTCGAGTAGACCGAGAACTTGTACCCGTGCTCGTCGGTCCACGCCTGGGCGTGCGCGGCGAGGGTGCGCAGGACGCGCAGCGTGAACTCCTTGGCCTGCGGGTCCTGCTCCCACGCACCGCCGTAGAACGCGGCGGCCGCCTCGTACAGGCCGATGTACCCCAGCGACACGGTCGCCCGGCCGCCTCGGAACAGGGCGTCGACGTCGTCGCCGGGCTGCAGGCGCCGGCCGAAGGCGCCGTGCACGTAGAGGATCGGGGCGTTGGCCGGCACGGCCTCCTTGCACCGCTCGACGCGGTAGAGCAGCGCGTCGCGGACCGTGACGAGCCGCTCGTCGAGCAGCGCCCAGAACGCGTCGAGGTCGCCGCGGGCCTCCAGCGCGACCCGCGGCACGTTGAGCGTCACCACGCCGAGGTTCATGCGCCCCTCGACGACGTCCTCGCCGTCCTCGTCGGTCCAGCCCTGCAGGAACGAGCGGCACCCCATGGGCACCTTGAACGAGCCGGTGATCTCGACGATCTTGTCGTAGCTGAGCACGTCGGGGTACATGCGCTTCGTGGCGCACTCCACGGCGAGCTGCTTGAGGTCGTAGTTCGGGTCGTCGGGGTCGAGGTTCACGCCGCGGCGCAGCGTGAAGATCAACTTGGGGAAGATCGCGGTGCGCCGCTCCTTGCCGAGCCCGAGGATGCGGATCTGCAGGATCGCGCGCTGGATCTCCCGCTCGAACCAGCCCGTGCCGAGCCCGAACCCGACCGACGTGAACGGCGTCTGCCCGTTGGACGTGAACAGGGTGTTGATCTCGTACTCGAGGCTCTGCATCGCGTCGTCGATGTCCTTGCGCGTGCGCTCGCGGGCGTAGTCCTCGCGGCGCCCGGCGTCGTCGACCCACCGCTGCGCCTCGTCGAGGTGCTTGGCGTAGTTGCGCTGCGCGTACGGGGCGAGGAGCTCGTCGATGCGGTTGACGGAGCACCCGCCGTACTGGCTGGACGACACGTTGGCGATGATCTGGGAGATCTGCGCGGTCGCGGTCTGGATGGACCGGGGAGGGTCGACCTGGGCGTTGCCGATCCGGAAGCCCTCGCGCAGCATCGTGCGGAAGTCGATGAGGCAGCAGTTCGTCATCGGCGCGTAGGGGTGGTAGTCGAGGTCGTGGTAGTGCAGGTCGCCCTTGGCGTGCGCGTTGGCCACGTGCGGCGGGAGCATCCGCAGGCCGATGGCCTTGCTGACCGCGCCGGCGGTGAGGTCGCGCTGGGTGTTGAAGACGTCGCTGTCCTTGTTGGCGTTCTCGTTGACGACCGCCTGCTCCTTGGCCACGAGCTGGCCGACGGAGTGGTTGATGTCGAGCGACCGGCTGCGCGCGAGGTCCCGCTGCACGCGGTAGTCGATGTACGCCTTCGCGACGTCGTACTCGTGGGCCTCGAGCAGGGTGTGCTCGACGACGTTCTGGATCTCGTAGATCCGCACCTCGCCGGAGTACCGCTCGGCGAGCTCGGCGCACACGCGGGCGAGCAGGTCCGCGATCGACAGCTCGTCCAGCGGGCCGATCTCGCCGTGCACCTCGACGAACGCCTTGGCCAGGGCCGCCCGGATGCGGGCCGCGTCGAACGGCAGGGCCCGGCCGTCGCGCTTGCGCACCACCAGGCCGGTGGGCGTCACGGCGGCGGTGCGCCCCTCGGGCAGACCCGTGTCGATCGTGGTCACCGGACATTCCTCCTCATCCACGCACTACATCTAGTGCGAATTACACGGTTGTGACACTAGATGTGGCGTCGACGTCGTGCCGGGACGTAGGTCCCTCGATGCCGGCCCCCTCCCCGCCCGACCCCTGGTCGCAGATCCGTCGAAGAAATCTCGGCGCAGGTGCATCCGCGCGGGCCCCTCGCCCGGAAGTAGGGGTGCAAGCACGTCAGCGCCCGCACCCGCGGGCCACAACCAGGAGGACGACATGCGCGCACGACTCATCGCCGGCACCGCCGCCGGATCGCTCGCACTCGCGGCCGTCACGCTCGCCGCGGTGCCCGCCTCGGCCGCCACGGACGACGCCGCCAGCCTCTCCGTCCTGCACGGGGTGCCGGACCTGACGGTCGACGTGTGGGTCAACGGCGAGCGCACCCTCGACGACTTCGAGCCGGGCGACCTGGCCGGCCCGCTCGAGCTGCCCGCCGGCACCTACACCGTCGCGATCACCGCCGCGGACGCCGAGGACGACTCCGAGCCGGCCATCGGCCCCGTGGACCTGCCCCTCGAGGCGGGCATGAGCTACACCGCCGCCGCGCACCTGGACGCGGACGGCGAGCCCACGGCGACGCTGTTCACCAACGACACGTCGGCCACCGCCGCCGGCGAGGGCCGCCTCACGGTCCGCCACATCGCCGCGGCCCCGGCCGTCGACGTCCTCGCGGGCGGCACCGCCGTGATCTCCGGCCTGGAGAACCCCGACGAGCAGGTCCTCGACCTGCCCGCCGGCACCGTCTCCGCCAGCGTCGTGGCCGCCGGCACCACCGAGCCCGCGCTGCTCGGCCCGGCCGACGTCCCCGTCACCGAGGGCACCAGCACCATCGTCTACGCCTGGGGCTCGGCGAGCTCGGACCCGGCGTCGCTCGCGCTGGCCACGCAGACCATCGACGGGCTGCACTCCTCGCCGTCCGGCGTCCAGGCGGGCCAGACCGGCGCCGCCGCGCAGGGCACCTCGACCGGCACGTGGGCGCTGCTCGCCGGCGGCCTGGCCGCCATGGCCGCGCTCGGCCTCGGCGTCGCCCGCCGGGCGACCGTGAAGGCGGAGCGCTGACGCCGCACCGCGCGGCGCACCACCACGCGGCCCGGGGGCGGACGGCGGCACGATCCGCCCGCTCCCGGGCCGCGGCCCTCTCCCCCCGGGGCGGGCAGAGGGTGCGCGCCGCGCTCGCCGCGCTCGCCACCACCGGGGCCCTCGTCCTGACCGGCTGCACGGGGCCCGCGCCCGACGCGCCGGCCGTCGCACCCACGGCCACCGCGTCCGTGACGCCCGCACCCGCCGCGACCGCGGAGCCGACCCCGGCCGCCGTCCCGGACGTCCCCGTGCAGGACGCCTCCCTGGCCGCCCTCCAGGTGGCCGCACCCCCGGCCCCCGTCCGGGTCCGGGTGCCCGACCTCGACATCGACATGCCGGTCGACCCCGTGGGCGTCCGGCCGGAGGGGGACATGGAGCTGCCCGAGGGGGCCGACCGGGCCGCCTGGTACCGCTTCGGCCCCGCCCCGGCGTCCCCCGCCGGGTCCACGCTGATCGCCGCGCACGTCGACTCGTGGACCACGGGCGTCGGCCCGTTCTCCCGGCTGCGGGACGTGCAGCCCGGGGCCCTGGTGGAGGTCGACGCGCAGGACGGTACGGTGCACACGTACCGGGTCAGCGAGGTCGTCGCGGTGCCGAAGGACACGGCACCGGTCGGCGAGTGGTTCGACCGTGAGGGTTCGCGCCGCCTCGTCCTCGTGACCTGCGGAGGCGAGTTCCGCGAGGACGTCGGACACTATGCGGACAACGTCGTCGTCACCGCCGACCCGGTCGAGGGGTGACACCGTGCTGCAGGCCCTGCCCACGGTGGACCGGGCGACGGGTGAGGAGTGGTTCGTGACGGTGGCTGGTCCGTCCGCCGGGCTGCCGGCGGCCCCCGACCCGCCGCCCGGCGGCGCCCGCGGTCCCGCGGCAGGTGTCGCGACCGCCGACGGCGAGGGTGTCACCGAGCTGGGCGTCGCGTTCGCCGCGGGCGACGAGGACGCGGTGCGGGAGGCGTACCGGCGCTGGGCGACCCTCGTGCACACGGTCGCGCTGCGCTCGCTGGGCACGGTGGCGGAGGCCGAGGAGGTCACCCAGCACGTGTTCGTCGAGGCGTGGCGCGGCCGGCACCGGTTCGACCCGCAGCGCTCGCGCCTGCCGGCCTGGCTGCTGGGCATCACCCGCAACGCGGTCGCCGACGCCCACGAGCGACGGGCACGCGACGGGCGGCTGCGGGTGGCGACCGCGGCGTCCGAGCCGGAGCGGCTCGCCCCCGGGGTCGACACGAAGGTGGTGGACCGTGTGGTCGTGCGGGACGCCCTCGACCGGCTCGGCGACCCGCAGCGTACGATCCTGCGGCTCGCGTTCTACGACGACCTCACGCACGACCAGATCGCACGACGGATGGACCTGCCGATAGGCACCGTGAAGAGCCATGTCCGGCGCAGCCTGGCGCGGCTGAGGACCCGATGGGAGGTGGAGGGTGTCGTCGAGTGACATGCACACGCACGTGGACGACGAGGTGATCGCCCTCGTCGCCCTCGGGGAGGCCGTCGCGTCGGACGCGGACCTCGCGCACCTGACGGCGTGCCCGCGCTGCGCCGAGGAGCTCGCGGCCCTGCGCGGGGTCGTGGACCTGGCGCGCGAGGAGCGCGACGCCCCCGGGCTCGTGGCACCGGCCCCGCAGGTGTGGGACCGCGTCGCGGCCGAGCTCGGGCTGGCGCCGACGGGCACCGGCCCGACCGCCGCACCGGCCACGGCCGCCGCACGGGCCACGTCCGCCGCGCCCGTGACGACCGGCGCACCCGACCCCGCACCCGCCGCCCTCGCACCCGTGGTGCCGCTGCGCCGCCGGCGCACGTGGGCGTGGGTGGCCGGTGCCGCGGCGGCAGGCCTCGTCGTCGGCGGGACCGGCGCCTGGTGGGCCGCCCGGCCGACGGACCCGGCCCAGGAGGTCGTGGCCCGGGCCACGCTCGACGCGCTGCCCGGCTGGGACGCGTCCGGCACGGCCGTGGTCGAGACGTCCGCCGACGGCTCGCGCGTCCTGGTCGTGGACCTGGACGACGCGACACCCGACGAGGACGGCTACCGCGAGGTCTGGCTGCTGCGCCCGGACCTGAGCGGGCTGGTCAGCCTGGGCCCGCTCACCGGCGCCTCGGCCCGGGTACCGCTGCCGGCCGACCTCGACCTCGACGACTTCTCGGTCGTCGACGTCTCGCTCGAACCCCTCGACGGCGACCCCGCCCACTCGGGCGACTCGATCGTCCGGGGCCCGCTCGGCGCCTGACGCCCCGGACCGACCCCACGGACGGACGCCGCGGGCCGGCCGCCCTCAGACGGCGGCCGGCCGGGGGGACGGCTCGTGCTCGACGCGCGGGGTCCGGCGCCGTCGGGCGTCCTGCGCACCGAGCCGGGCGGCCGTGCGCAGCCACGCCTCGCGCGTCGCGGCGTCCTGGTGGCGCACCTCCGCGAACCGGGTCACGCCCGTGACGCGGACGCCGCAGTACGCCAGGACGGCGTTGCGCAGGGACGTCTCGGCGGCGTTCCGGTAGCGCAGCCGGTTCCACCAGCGCGGGGAGTCCATGGTCATGACGATCCGCGCCGTGCGCCCGCGCAGCAGCCGCTCCCACCGGCGCCCCGGCAGGTAGCGGAACGCCGCCCCGGACAGGAACGTGCGGTCGATCCAGGCCTTGAGGACCGCGGGGTACGTGCCCCACCACTGCGGGAAGAGCAGCACCACGTGGTCGGCCCACCGCAGGTCGGCGACGTACCGGTCGACGTCGGCCCCCAGGTGCGCGGTGGTGCCGTCGCGGGCCGTGCGCAGCTCGTCGATCGACGCCGGGTGGGCGGGGACGGGGTCGGCGGCGAGGTCGACGACGCGGACCTGGGCACCCGCTGCGGCGTCGACGTAGGCGGCGGCCAGCGCGTGCACGAGGCTGCCGGCCAGCGGGTGGCCGACGACGACGAGGACGCGCAGCGGCTCGCCGTCGACGGCCGCGGGACGGGTGCGGGGGTGGGTTCCGGGCATGGTGGAGCTCCTCGTCAGGGTGTGCGGGGGTGCTGCGCGGCGGTCGCCGCGCAGGGAGCAGGGACGACGGGCGCAGGGCCCGCGGCTCAGCGCGGAGGCGGGCCGGCGAGCCTCTCCTGGACGCGCACCACGGCGGTGCGCAGCCCGGCGTGCAGGGCGTCGAGGTCGAGCGGGGGGTGCCCGCCGGTGAACGCGGCGGCGAAGTCGGCGTCGAGGCGCCCGCCGGCCTCCTCGACGACCCGCACCCCGGCCGGGGTGAGCCCGACGACGACGCGCCGGGCGTGGGCCGGGTCGGCGGACCGTTCGACCCACCCGCGCGCCTCCAGCGCGGGCAGGTGCTTGCTGACGGCGGCCTTGGTGAGCATGAGGCAGCGCGCGAGCTCGGTGATGTCGGGCCGGTCGAGCTCGGCGAGCGTGGCCAGGTAGCGGTAGTCGCCGAAGGTGATGGCGTGCTCGGCGCGCAGCACGTCGTCGGCGTACGCGTCGAGCAGGGCGACGAGCTCGTGCAGGGTCACGGTGATGCGATCGGCCACGAGAGGAGTCAACCGGTTGACGATCAATGTGTCAACCGGTTGACCACCTTCGCCTGTCGGCGCCCGGGGACGGCCGTCGCCTGACCCGGGCCTGACCACCGCTTCACCCTTTCGGGGCGCAGCAGGCCGGTGCCGCCCGGCACGGGGTTAGCGTTCCGCCATGAACCCCCACGACCCGGCCAACGGCGTCCGCGCGTACCTGGACCAGCTCGACGGCAGCGTCGTGCGTGTGCGCACCGTCTCCGGCGGGGTCTACGAGGGCACGCTGCAGTGCCTCATGTCGGGCAACGTCGTGTTCGTCGGGCAGCCCGGCGCCGCCCCCTGCATCCGCATCGACGTCGTCGAGTCCGTCCAGCTCCTCCAGCGCCGCTGACGCGCCGTCAGCAGCCGTTCTCGCTGTACCGGCACAGCCGCAGCCACGCCTGCTGCGCCACGTTGGTCACGAGCCGGCGCGCCTCGCCCACCGGCGTGCGGTGCCCCGTCGTCGCCACGACCGTCACGGCCGCGCCCCGGCGGCTGAGCACCGTGTACGTGCCGAGCGCCTCGTCACCGGGCTCCGCCGCGGTCACGAACCCGTGGCCCTGCGCCCCCACGGCCACGTCCTCCAGCGCCGACTCCGCCGGGGCGTCGCCGCTCCCCGCGCAGTCCTCGAGCGCGGCGACGAGCTCGGCGACCACGTCGACCGCCGTCTCCGGGTCGGGCAGCACCACGACCTGCTGCACACCCTGCTCGGTGCCGTCGTCGCCGTCGCCGTAGACCTGCGCGCCCGTCGCGGTGAGCGAGGCCGGCAGCGCCAGCGCCCCGCACGCCGGGGGCAGCTGCCACGTGGTCACCTCCAGCGGGGCGACGCCGGCCGCCGCACCCGTGAACATCCCGTCGGTCAGCAGCACGTCCGCCGTGAGGTCCGTCGGCACGCCCGGCTCGACCAGGCCCGTGCCGGCCGCCGACGCGGACGACGTGGGCACGACCGCCTCGACCGCACCGGAGTCGCCACCCGTGCACCCGGCGAGCAGCACCAGCGGCACCACCAGCGCCGCCGCGACGGGCAGCGGGCGGCGCCGCGCGGCGGGGCCGGACGTCGTCGGCGCCGGTGCCGGACGGACGTGACGGGACGTGCGGGACGTGCGGACCATGGGGTCTCCTCCGGGGTCGGGACGCGGCATCACGGCCGACCGCCGTCGTGCACCTCGCACTCCGCGGACCCCCCTCGGACACCGCACCTGGTCCGTATTGTCCCGCTTCGCGCGGGTGCGACGCACCGCCCGACCGTGGGACGCGCCCGCCCGACCCGCGCCCGCGGCCCCGCACCAGGCACGACGCGAGCCGCACGACGGCGTCAGGCCGCGAGCCGCGCGACGGCGTCAGGCCGTGCGGCGGCCCGCCCGCGCGACCCGCACGGCGGCCGCCCCTCCCAGGGTGAGGAGCAGCCCCAGGGCCAGGAGGGCGAGCACGTCGGCCCCGGTGTCCGGCAGCCGGCCGGGTCCAGCGGAGGAGCCGCCCGGACGGACCCCGCCGGTGCCGGCCCCACCCGGCGCGACCGGGTCGGGGCCGCTCGGGTCCGTCGGGTCGGGGTCCGTCGGGTCGGGGTCGGTGGGCGCCGCGGCGACGTCCACGGTGGACGTCAGGGTCACGGTCCCGCCCGCGGTGGTCACCTGCAGCCGCACGACGAGGCCGTCGTCGGCGCGCGTCGGGGTGAACGTGGCCGCGTGCACGGTCCGCACGGGCACGGCCGCAGCGGCCACGCCCAGCACGTCGGCGCCCGGGGTGGCGGTCAGCGTCCAGCCGAGCGGGGTGGGGCCCCACGTCGTGCCGTCGTCGCGCGAGACCGACCACGCCACGGTCGCGTCGGCGGCGAGGACCTCCCACGCGACGGTCACGGGCAGGCCGGCCCGCGCGTCGACGACCGGCGGGGCGGGGTCCACGGCCACGGGCAGGTCGGCGACCCGCACGGTCGCGGTGCCCGAGGTGACGGAGACGGGTCCGCCGACGAGCGTGGCCGTGGCGACGGCCCGCACGAGCAGCCCGTCGTCGTCGGCCGAGGGCGTCAGGGTGAGCGTCGTCCCGGAGCCGGCCGGGTCCCACGTGACGCCGTCGGCCGAGGTCTGCCAGGTGACGTCGGGCACGGGCCGGCCCGTGGTGGTGACGGTCAGCTCGACGGTGCCGCCGGGCGCCGTGGCGACGTCGGCCGGGTCGGACACGGTCGGCGGCACGAGCACCGTGAGCGTCGCCGGCGCGCTGGTCGCGGTGCCGTGCTCGTTGGTCGCCACGGCGCGGTACCGCACGCCGTGCAGCTGGTCCGTGCCGGTGACGGTCAGGCTCGTCCCCGTCGCCCCGGCGACGTCGGCCCACGAGCCGCCGGCGTCGTGCTGCCAGCGCAGCGCGGGCGCCGGCGTCCCGGTGACCGTCACGCCGAACGTCGCGTCGACACCGGCGTCGACGGTCGCGCCCTGCGGGTCGGCGGTCACGGCGGGCACGGCGTCGAGGGTCACGACGGCCGCCGCGGTCGTGACCTCGCCCGTCGCGCCGGCGTGCACGGCACGCACGCGCAGGTCGTCGTCGTCCGGGCCCAGGGTCCGCACGTAGGAGGTCCCGGTCGCGCCCGGCACGGACGTCCACGTGGTGCCGTCCGGCGACGTCTCCCAGCGGACCGCCGGCACGGGGTTCCCCACCGACGACGTCGTGAACGTGACGTCGTCGCCCGCGAGGCCGCGGACGTCGTCGGGGTCGGTGACGGACGACGGGCCGTGGTGCACCGTCAGCGTCGCGGGTGCGCTCGTCGCGGTGCCCACGACGTTCGTGGCCACGACCCGCACCTGCACGCCGTCGTCACCGGGCGCCACGCCCGCCAGGGTGAGGCTCGCGCCCGTCTCCCCCGTGCTGACCCAGGCGCCCGTGGGTGTCGCGCGCCGCTGCCAGTCCAGCGTCGGCGCGGGGGCGCCGGAGACCGTCGCGGTGAACGTCGCGTCGTCACCGGCGTCCACGGTCGTGGCGGCGGGGTCGGTGCCGATCGTCGGCGGCGTCTGGAGCTGCACGGTCGCGCCGGCGGCGGCGCCGTCGACCGCGCCCGTCGCCGTCACGTCGGTGCCGGGCATGGTGAACGCCGCCGCCGCGGCACCGGTCGCGTCCAGCGTCCCGTCGGCCGCGGTCGTCGTGACGCCGCCCCACACGACCGGCGCGTCGACGAACGCGCCGAGCAGCGCCGCGGTCGGGGCCGCGCCGTCGGTCAGCGCGAGCGCCACCGTGACGTCGACGTCCGCCCCGGCCGGTGCGGACGTCGGGTCGGCGGTGGCGACGAGCGTGGCGGCGGGCAGGATCGTGGCCCCGCCGGACGCGTCGCAGCCGGTGCCCTCGGCCGGGTCGGTGCAGCCCCACCAGGTGCGCAGCGCGGACGTCGCGCCCTGCACGCCGTCGCGGGTGCCGTTGGCGAGGTTGCCCGCGACCCGGGAGTCGGCCACGGTCCCGGCCGCCAGCCACAGCGCGGCGGACGAGCCCGCGGGCCCGGTGACGACGTTGTCGAGCACGGCGGTGCCGGTGATCGTGGCCGTGCCGGCGGCGACGCGCAGCGCGGCACCCTGCGCGGGCGCGCCGGACGTGGACGTCACGGTGTTGCCCACGAACCGGGAGCCGTCGACGGTGACGGTCGGCGTCCCCCACGACACGTCGACCGCCCCGCCGACGACCCCGGAGCCCCCGGTGGCCGCGCTGTCCTGCACCACCGAGTCGCGGACGGTCACGGTGTCCGTGCCGCCGTCGACGCCCGTGAACGCGATCGCCGCGCCACCGGCACCGTCGGAGGTGTTGCCGGTGAGCGTGCAGCGCTCCACGAGGAGCGCCCCGCCGGTCATCGAGACGGCGCCGCCCGCGTCCGTGGGCCCGCCGGTGGTGGCGTTGCCCTCGAGCACGCAGTCGCGCAGCGTGAGCGAGTCGGGGCTGCCGGCGTCGCCGCTGCCGGCGATCACGGCGCCGCCGCCGAGCTCGTCCGGCCCGGCGGCACCCCCGGTGAGGGTGAGCCCCTCCACCGTGACGTCGAGCCCGCCGGTCAGCGTCGGGTCGAGGTCGAGGACGCGTGACGCACCGCCCGCGTCGACGACCGCCCCGACGCCCTGCACGGTGAGGTCGAGAGGGGTCTGCGGGTCGACGGTCAGCGCCCCGGCGGTGAGCAGGTGCGTCCCCGCGGGGACGCGCACGAGCACCGGCCCGGGCGCGAGACCCTCGGCCTGGCACAGGGCCTCGCGCAGCGACGTGCCCGCGGCGCCGTCGTCGCACCCCGCCAGCGGGGCGTCGGTCGTGACGGTGACGTCGACGACCACGGGGTCGGCGGCGCGGGCGGCACCCACGAGTGGCGCGGCCACCATTCCTGACGCGAATCCGACAAATGCGGCGACGAGTGCGGCGGAATGCCGCAGAACGGACTGCGGGACCGGTGGCACGAACGACACAGTAGGAGTTTCACCCGCTCGTGAGGACATTCGTCCCGGGTGAATCCTCGTAGGCTCGCCCCGCTCACGAGCCCTTTTCCGACCTGCCACGAGAGGCGGTTCCCGGTGCCCCACCGCCCGAGCGTCGTCGCACCCCGCACGGTCTCGCGACGCACGGTGCTGACCGCCGGCGCCGGTGCTGCGGGTGCCGTCGCGCTGGCCGCCGCCGTCGGGGTGCCGTCGCTCGTGCGCCGGTCGCTGCCGCTGACCGTCGGCGCGCTCGCCCCGCTGGTCGGCACGACGTTCGTCGAGGACGAGACGGGGCGACGCCTCGAGCTCGCGGCGGTCGACGCCGCCGACGACGCCCGGTTCAGGCTGCGGTTCACCGCCGACGGCACGGACGACCTGCCGTCGGCGACCCGCACCCTGCACCACGCCGACGGAGACCTGCTGGTCCACCTGGGACCGGTCGGGCACGAGGGGCGCACGCTCGAGGCCGTCGTGGACCGGTCCGTGTGACCGCGCGACGCGCCCGCACCTGCCACGGAGGTCCCGCATGACGCCGTACCTCGGCGAGATCCGCATGTTCGCAGGCACGTTCGTCCCGCTGGGCTGGGTCCCGTGCGACGGGCGCCTGCTGCCCATCAGCGAGCACGACGCGCTGTTCACGCTCATCGGCACGACGTTCGGCGGGGACGGGCAGGAGAGCTTCGCGGTCCCCGACCTGCGCGGGCGCACGCCCGTCGGCGCCGGCACCTCCACCAGCAGCGGCCAGGCGTACGTCCTGGGCCAGACCGGCGGGCAGGAGGAGGTCACGCTCACGGTGCAGCAGATGCCCTCCCACCGGCACACCGCGCTCGGGTCCGTCGCGGCCGCGACCACCGGCGACCCCGCGGACGGCACGTGGGCCGCGGCCGACGGCACCCCCTTCGGCGACGGCACCGGCGACGCGTCCTTGGCACCCGGGGCGCTCGCACAGGCGGGCGGCTCGCAGCCCCACGAGAACCGCTCCCCGGTGCTCGCGGTGCAGATGATGATCTCGTTGTCCGGGGTCTACCCGGCCCCGGCCTGAGGAGTCCCGTTGGAACCGCTGCTCGCCGAGATCCGCCTCTTCCCGTTGTCGTTCGTGCCCCAGGGCTGGCTGGCCTGCCAGGGGCAGCTCCTGCCGATCCAGCAGAACCAGGCGCTGTTCGCGCTGCTCGGGACGACCTACGGGGGCAACGGGCAGACGGTCTTCGCCCTGCCCGACCTGCGCGGCCGCGTCCCGCTGCACGCGGGCGCGGGTCGTACGGCAGGCGCGCAGGGCGGCACGGAGTCGGTGCAGCTGACGGGCGGGCAGCTGCCGGCGCACACCCACGCACCCCGCGCGGCCGCCGCGGCGACGGCCACCGCCCCGGGAGGCGCCCTCTGGGCCGCGACCACGCAGCCGCACTACGGCCCGTCGTCGCAGGTCGCGCTCGCCGCGGACGCCGTCACGGCGGTCGGCGGCGGGCAGCCCCACGCGAACATGCCGCCGTACCTGACGATGACGTACGCGATCGCGACGCAGGGCGTCTTCCCCTCCCACGACGGTGGCGCCGGCGGTGAGCCGTTCGTCGGGGAGATCCGCATGTTCGCCGGGACGTTCGCCCCGGGCGGGTGGGCCTTCTGCAACGGCCAGCTCATGCCGCTGGCGCAGAACACCGCCCTGTTCTCGCTGCTCGGCACGAGCTTCGGCGGCAACGGCAGCTCGACGTTCGCGCTGCCGGACCTGCAGGGCGCCAGCCCCGTGGGCGTCGGGCAGGGCGCGGGGCTGTCGTCGTTCGAGGTCGGCGACCGGGCCGGTGCCGAGAGCGTCACGCTCACCGCCGATCAGCTGCCCGCGCACACGCACACGGCGCAGGCGACGGGCTCGGCCGGGACGGCGGGCAACCCGTCGGGCGCCCGGTGGGCGGTCTCCCGGCGCGGGCGCGCGACCGAGCGCCTGTACGGCACGACACCGGCGACGACGATGTCCGGCACCGCGGTGGCGCCTGCGGGCGACGGCGGCGCGCACCCCAACATGCCGCCGTACACGACGCTGAGCTTCATCATCGCCCTGCAGGGCACCTACCCCCAGCGGCCCTGACGCCGGGTGGCGCGCGTGCGGTGCCGCGCGGCAGGCTGGGACCTCGCGCACCAGGAGGTCCTGTGAGCACCACCGTACGGGCGGCCCTCGTCGGCGCCGTCGCCCTGTCCCTCCTGACGGGGTGCGGCGTCGACGTCGACCTCGGCGGGCCCGACGTGACCGGCACGGTCGAGCGCGACGGGCCGGTCGGCACGCTCGTGGACGCGTCGGACGACTACTACGAGGGCATGGACCTGCTGCTCGACGAGGCGGACCTCGTCGACGAGGACGGCGCGGCGCTGGCGCCGCAGGACGTCCTCGACGGCGCGCAGGTCGAGGTGTGGACGTCCGACGCCTGCGCCGAGTCGTCCCCCGTGCAGTGCGGGATCGAGCGCGTGCGCGTCGTCGGCGCGTCGGGCTGAGCGGCTCGCACCGGCCCCGGGCACGCACCTCGGCGTCGCACGGGCTGATGAGGGGTTGATGATGAAGCGATTTACATCGTTGACAACGCTTCTGACGTGCCATTACGCATGAGGCAGTGCTCCCCCACGAGCACCCCGTGCGCCGGACCGGCACAGCGCCGCGACGGCCGGTCGCACGGCCGCCCGAGGGTCGGCGCGCACCGCCGGGGCCCTCGACGCGGGCCCGCGCCCCGTCGCGCGGACGCTCGCACGGCTGAAGGGATCTCCCATGCAGACCCACCCCACGCCCGAGCCCGGGCGTCGACGGCGCCCCGGAGGGCTGCGTGCCGCCGTGGTCGCCGTCGCGCTCGCCGCCCTGGCCGTCACGGGCGCCGGCACGTCGCCCGCGGTCGCCGCGACGTACCCCGGGCCCGGTGCCGTCACCGGCAGCGTCAGCCCGGTGCACGACCCGACGATGGTCAAGCGGCCCGACGGCACGTACGTCGTCATCTCCACCGGGCAGAACCTCGACGTGCGCACGTCGACCGACCGCACGCGCTTCACGCACGTGGGCAAGGTGTTCCCGAACGGCGCGTCCTGGACGCTGCCGTACACCGACCCGTCGGACCCGACGGCGCTGTGGGCGCCCGACCTGTCGTACCGCAACGGCCAGTACTACCTGTACTACTCGGCGTCGTCGTTCGGCTCCAACCGGTCGGCGATCTTCCTCGCCACCAGCCCGACCGCGATGCCGGGCACGTGGACGCACCGCGGCAGGATCATCGAGACGACGACGTCCAGCACCTACAACGCCATCGACCCGAGCCTGACGGTCGACGCGTCCGGCGCCTGGTGGCTGTCGTTCGGCTCGTTCTGGTCCGGCATCAAGATGATCCGGCTCAACTCCGAGACCGGCCTGCGCTCCACGACCCAGACGACCGTGCACTCCCTCGCCAGCCGCCCCACGGCGGGCGGTTCGGTCGAGGCGCCGACGATCTTCCGGCGCGGCGGCTACTACTACCTGTTCGTCTCGTTCGACCTGTGCTGCCGCGGCGCGGACAGCACGTACCGCACGATGGTCGGGCGCTCGACGTCCATCACCGGCCCGTACCGCGACCGCGCGGGCACCCTGATGACCGCCGGTGGCGGCACGGAGATCCTGGCGAGCCACGGCAGCGTCTACGGCCCCGGGCACCCGGGGGTCTTCACCGACGCGGACGCCGACGTCCTGACGTACCACTACTACACGTCGACGGGCACGCCGCGGCTCGGCCTGAACCTGCTGGGCTGGGACTCCAGCGCCTGGCCGTACGTGTACTGACCGGCGTGCGGCCGGCCCGTCCGCGGGCGGGCCGGCCGCACATCCTGCACGGCGCCGTCTCCGGGGAGAAGGCTCGGCCCCTAGCCTTCACGCAGCTCCCCCGAAGTTGAAGGCTCATGGTCTAGCCTTCAACTCAGGACGACGGAGGTGCAGGATGGGCGACGCCCCGCGCGACGAGGACGGGACCGCCTGGCCGGCCGTCACCACCGAGGAGCACGCGTGGACGGCGACGAACCCGCACCTCGACCCGTTCCAGCGGCGCCGTGTGTCGCGCCCGTACCGCGCCGCCGTCGTCCCGCTCGTCGCCGACGCCGTCCCCCGCGTCGACCCGGCCGTCCTGCAGATCGCCGAGGAGGCCTCGCTGGACGTCGCACGCTTCGACGTCGAGATGGCGTCGCTCCCCGTCCCGATGCCGACGGTGCTGCTCCGGACGGAGTCCGCCTCGAGCTCGCAGATCGAGCACCTCACCACCAACGCCCGCAACCTCGCACTCGCGTCCCTCGGTGCACCGTCGCGGCAGAACGCCGACCTCGTCGCGGCCAACGTCCGAGCCATGTCGAGCGCGCTGGCCGCAGGAGACGACCTGACCGCCGCCGGCATCCTCGACGTGCACCGAGCCCTCCTCGCCGGGTCGGCCCCCGACGTCGCCGGTCGGTGGCGGACCGAACAGGTGTGGATCGGAGCGTCCTCGCTGAGCCCGCACGGCGCCGACTTCGTCCCGCCGCACCACGCCCGGGTGCCGGCTGCCGTCGAGGACCTGGTCACCTTCGCCGCCCGGGAGGATCTGCCGGTGCTCGTCCACGCAGCCCTCGTGCACGCGCACCTCGAGACCATCCATCCCTTCGTCGACGGCAACGGGCGGACGGGTCGCGTGCTGCTGCACACGGTCCTGCGGCGCCGCGGGCTGGCGCTGCACACCACCGTCCCCGTGTCTGCCGGTCTCCTGCGCGACCCCGAGGCCTACTTCCGGGCGCTGCAGGCCAGCCGTGCCGGCGACCCCGACCCGATCGTCGAGCAGGTCGCTCGGGCGGCGACCGCGGCCACGACCAACGGGCGCGCCCTTGCGGCGGACGTCACGCGCGCACGCGACGCGTGGCGCGAACGGATCACGGCCCGGTCGGACTCGACGGCCTGGCGCCTCGCCGACCACCTGTTCGCCCAGCCCGTCGTCACCGCCGAGCACGTCGCGGCACAGCTCGGCGTCTCCGACCGGGGAGCGCGCAACGCGATCGAGGTGCTCGAGGACGCCGGGGTGCTGCGGGCACCGTCCGCAGGCCACCGGGCCCGGACCTGGCAGGCGGACGACGTGCTCGACGCCATGGACGCCTTCGCCGCCCGTGCCGGGCGGCGACGCTGAGGGCGTCACCCCCGGGACGTCACGCCCTCAGCACCTTGGCCATCGGGCGGCCCTTGGCCAGCTCGTCGACGAGCTTGTCGAGGTAGCGGATCTTCTGCATCAGGGGGTCCTCGACGTCCTCGACCCGCACCCCGCAGACCACCCCGGTGATCCGGTCGACCGCCGGGTTGAGCCGCGCGGCCGCGAAGAAGTCCGCGAACGTGGTGCCCGCCGCGAGGTGCTCCGCCAGCTCGGCGTCGTCGAAGCCCGTCAGCCACCGCAGGACCTCGTCGACCTCGGCCCTGGTGCGCCCCTTGCGCTCCGCCTTCGTCACGTACAGCGGGTACACGGAGCTGACCGGCGTCCCGAAGATCCTGTGCACCTTCCCGAGGGTAGCCACGGCCACCGACGCAAGACCACGGCGCCCCGGCACACAGGCCGGGCAGAGGGCACGCCGTGCCCAGGAGGAGGCACCGTGGCACCGACCGGCACGACGTACCGCCCGGGCGTGGTCCTGCTCGTGGTGCTCGCCCTCCTGGCCGGCTGCGCCTCCTCCCCCGGTGCCGCTGCCGGGGACCTGCCCACCTCGCAGGGCGGCGCGCCCGACCTGACCGGCACGGTCGACCGGGCGACCGACCCCGACGACGCCCTGCTCGCCGACGCCTCCGACGACGGCCACGACGGCATGTCCCTGCACCTCGACGACACGGCGCTGGTCGACGCCGACGGGCACCCCGTCGATCCCGCGGCCGTGCCCGACGGGGCCACTGTCGAGGTGTGGATCGACGAGTGCGCGGAGTCCCTCCCCCCGCTGTGCACCGTCGACGTGGTCCGCGTGACGTCCGCCCTGGCCCCCTGACCGGCCCGCGTTCGCACGCACAGGTCCGGCACAGCCGGCACCGGGCCGGCGTCCGGGTGGTGCGCGCACGATGGTGCGCCCCTCGACGCCCCGGAGCCCGCCGTGCCATCTCGCACCCCCCGCGCGACCACCGCGCTCGTCCTTGCCGTCGCCCTGACCCTCGCGGGGTGCGCACCCTCCGACGGGTCGTCGGCGACGCAGGCCACGACCGACGGGTTCTTCGACACCTCGCGCGTCCACGAGATCGACCTCGTCCTCACCGACGACGCGCTGGACGAGGCCCTCGACGGATACCTCACGGACGGCGAGAAGGTCTGGGTGCACGGTGACGTGACCATCGACGGGACGACGTTCGAGGACGTCGGCCTGCGCCTCAAGGGCAACTCGACGCTGCGCGAGGTCACGGCGGACACCCCGGCGCAGGACCTGCCGTGGCTCGTCCGCCTCGACAAGTGGGTCGAGGGCCAGGAGCTCGACGGCGTCACGCGCCTGGCGGTGCGGTCCAGCACCACGCAGACCTCGATCAACGAGCTCGTCGCGATGACGCTGCTCGCCGAGGCCGACCTGGAGACGTCCCGCGTCGCGGCCACCCGCGTGAGCGCGAACGGCGGCGACGCGTCGTTGCACGCCGTCGTCGAGGTCATGGACGAGCAGTGGGCCGAGGCCACGTTCGACGGCGAGACCATCCTCTACAAGTCCGACGCCGACGGGGACTGGTCGAACCGCGGCACCGACCCGACCGCCTACACCGAGGCGTTCGACGTCGAGGCCGGCGAGGAGGACTGGCAGCCCGTCGCCGACCTCATGGTCTTCCTCGACGAGGCCACCGACGCCGAGCTGGAGGCCGAGCTGGACGAGCACGTCGACGTCGAGCAGCTCGCCCGGTACCTGGCGCTGGAGGACCTCATGGACAACTTCGACGACATCGACGGGCCCGGCAACAACTCCTACCTGGCCTACGACGTCGCGACCGGGGTGTTCACGGTCGTCGCGTGGGACCACAACCTGACGTTCGGGGTGCAGAACGGCGGGCCGGGCGGCGGGGGCGGCGGGGCGCCGGAGGGGATGCAGCCGCCGACCGACGGCGAGCGCCCCGAGGGGTTCCCCACCGACATGCCCACGGACCTGCCCGAGGGCTTCCCCACCGACATGCCGACCGACCTGCCCGACGGTGCCGGACGCCCGGGTGACCGTGGCGCGGGCGGCGACGCCGCGGGCGGCGGCCCGGGGGGCGGGTTCGGCGGGGCGTCGAACCCCCTCGCCGAGCGGTTCCACTCCATCGCGTCGTTCGAGGCGCTGTACGACCAGGCCACCGAGGACCTGCGAGCCGACCTGTTCACATCGGGCACCCTCGAGGACGTCGTCGACGCCTGGACGACGACCCTGGGCGAGGGCGCCGCCGACCTGGTCGACGCCGACGCCCTCACCGAGGAGGCTGCGCAGGTCGCCGCCTACGCCGACGTCACGAACGGCTGACGGGTGTCCCGGGCCGCGCGGGCCCGGGCCACCCGCAGGGCTGCCGTCAGCAGCCCTCGGCGTCGTACCGGCAGAGCAGCTCCCAGGCCTGCTGCGCCAGCGCGGTCACGTCCGTGCGGGCCACCGCGACCGACGGCTCGCCGCTCAGCGTGCCGACGAGGGTGACGGCGTTCCCGCGTCGCGTCACGACCATGTACGTGCCGATGTCGTCGTCGCGGACCTCGCCGGTGCGGTAGTACGACCACGCCAGACCGGTGCCCTGCGCCCCGACCGCGACGTCCTCCACCGCGTAGGCCCCGGGGTTCTCCGTCGGCGGCGCGCACCGCGCGAACGCCGCGGCGACCTCGTCGGCCACCGCGGTCGCCGCCGCGGCGTCGGCCGTGACGACCACCTGGTGCAGGCCGACCACGGACTCCTGCCGCCCGTCGCCGTACCGGAGCCCGTCGCTCGCCGTCGCCGACGCCGGCAGCGGGACCTCCCCGCAGTCCTGCGGCAGCACCCACGACGTCGCGCTCGCCGGCTCGGTGCCGGGGTTGGCGTACTCGAACGAGCCGTCGGGCAGCAGCACGTCCGCGGTGACGTCCGTCGGCACCTGCGGGGTCGGCGACTCCTCGGGAGTCTCCTCCGGCGTGGGCTCCGGCGTCCCGCTCGCCGAGGACGTCGCCGACGACGTCACCGCCGTCCCGTCACCGCCCGGGGTCCCGGTGCCGCACCCCGCGACCGCACCCGTCAGCACCACGACCGCGAGCGCGACGCCCCCCTGGACCCTGCGCGCGCCACCCGTCCGTGCCCGTGCCCGACCTGCCCCTGCCATGACGTCTCCCCTGCTCATCGTCGTGCCGGGACGCGCTCGTGCCGGCACGACGACGCTATCGCCCCGGGCAACCACCGGTCGCGCGGCACGCGGCGCGACGTCGCACGGTCGACGTCCAGGGCACGACCCGCTGCTCGGCGTGCGTCTGCACCGGTTCGCGTCGCGGCAGCCCGTGGCGCGGCTGCCCGACGGGAGTGGCCGCGCGCACCCGCGGGTCTCCTCGTCCGACCACCGGCCGTGGTGCAAGGTGAGCCCGACCCAGCCCGATCGTGCGAG